>NZ_CP051240.1:1828553-2133312 GCF_017794965.1 Alcanivorax sp. | reverse complement strand
TTGGCAGCACTTCCACCGTACCCAGATATTGCAGGCGGCGCTGGTCGGCTTTTTTGTGGCTGGTCTGCTTGTCTGTGGTGCCGACTTCCAGGAAGTAACGGCCGGCGGCGGGCCAGGTAATGTTCACCAGTCCTTTCTTGTCGCTGGTCACGGCCCAGTCTTCCTGGCTGTCGCGGTAGCGGGTACCGCCGGGGACCAGTTCCACTTTCAGGTCCTTGGCGGGCTTGCCATCCACCAGCAGGCGCCACTGTGCGGTTTCCCCGGCGTACAGGTCATTGGGGTGGGTCAGGAATTCGATCTCGAGCCCTTTGCCGGTGGGGGTGAGTGCGGTGGTGTTGGGCGCGCCCAGGGTGACCACGGTTTCCAGCCGGTTATGGGATTCCATCATTTTTACGTTGCTGGCGTTGGCCGGCAGTTCCTTGAGCATTTTTTCTGCGTCATTGCCCCGGGCGCGCTTGCGCTCGCCGTCCACTTCGTACATCAGGAAAAAGCCGGGCTGGGCGACTGCAATGCGGTAGCTGCCTTGCTGCTCCAGCTGCACATCAAACACGCTGCGCGTGTGCATGCGGGTGGCGTTATCCACTGTCGCCAACTCGCCATCCGGACCGGTGACTTTCAGTGCATCGACCGGGTAGGCGCGCTCGAAGCCAAAGATTTCATTGGAAATACTGGCATCCACCGTCACCCACTGCGGTTCGGATACGGCGGTATGACTGGGTAGTAACCACAGTTTGTGGGCGTGGGCCGGCAGGGCGGCGGCCAGCAGGGTGGCCAGACCAAGCTGTTTCATCAGGGAAGGCATGGTGCTCTCCTTTTACGGTGTCAGGAATATTAATCAGGGCGTAATGGTCAACGTGACAGAGCCCAGTTCGTTGTCGCCGTTGGCTTGCTGTGTCTGCGCTTGTTCAGCGGGCCATTGGAACGGCAGGCGAAGTACTTCGCGTCCGCCGACCTCACGGGCCGCTTCGACGATCAGTTCGTACTCTCCGGGCGCCAGGTCCTGCAGCGCCTTCAGTTCGGCGAAATCAATGCTGTGCTTGCCCGGTGGGCGGGTGGCACCGGTCAGACCGTCGTAGGGTTTGGATTGGCCCCGGCCAGTGCGGCGCCACCATTGGCGGATATCCTTGAGCCATTTCTCCTGGTCGTCATACCACAGTCCCAGTGGAAGGATGGTGCTGCGGTCCGGGTTTTCTACCCAGAACGCCACATAGGGGGCGTGGTATTCCGCTACCCGCAGACGTGGAACTTCCACTTCAACACGGAAGCTTTCCGCCAGGGAGTGACTGGCTACCAGGGCCAGACAGAGAGTCAGTAGTACACGCATGGCATTTCCTTTGATGTCCTTTAATGCATGAAGAAAACGATCAGCAGCCAGGGCAGCACCAGACCGGCGAGGGTAACCGGCCAGGTGGCGGGACGGCGTTTGGCGTGGAGCATCATCAGCCCCAATCCGGTCAGGGCGAACAGCAAGCTGGCGACCGCAAAGATGTCGATGAACCAGGCCCATGCCGTGCCGGTATGGCGTCCCTTGTGCAGGTCGTTAAAGAACGCAATCCAGCCACGGTCAGTGATTTCGCCCATCACTTCGCCACTGTCCAGAGTGATCGCCAGCCAGGCGTCACCGCCGGGGCGGGGCAGGGCGACATAGACCTCATCCGGGGCCCATTCCGCGGCCTTGTGGGCACTGTCCAGGTCCCATTGTGCCTGCAGCCATTGCTGCACCGGGACGGGCAGTGGGCCTTGTTCCAGACCGGAAAGGGAGGCTATTAACGGTTCTGGAAGCTGGCCTTCCAGGCTGCGGATTGCCGGCTCGGCGGCAATATCATTGGCATGGTTGAGGGTGATGCCGGTAATGCTGAACAGCAGCAGGCTGATCAGACAGAGGGCGGAGGTGACCCAGTGCCACTGGTGAAGCTGTTTCAGCCAGAAAGCTTTACGTTTCTTGTTCACTGCCAGACTCAATATCAGATTGAGGAGCGATGTTAATGAGAATTGTTATTGATATATAGGTTCGCGCACGTAAAGAATGTAAGGCAGTCGGAAAAATTGAATGTCATTCACCGGAAAAGCTGGAACGCTGTAATAATAATTCTTATCATTCGCGAATGAATGCTATTGCCAACCTTTCTGCCCGCCTGCTGGTAATTGAGGATGACCCTCTTCTCGGCGAACATCTGCGCGATTTTCTGGTAAGCCGCCAGTATCAGGTCGCTGTTTGCCAGGATGGTCTTGACGGACTGGCGCAGGCGGCCAGTGGAGACTATGAGCTGGTGCTGCTGGATATTCTCCTGCCCGGGCTCAACGGTCTGGAGCTACTGGCTAACCTGCGCCAGCGCTGTACCGTGCCGGTGATTGTGGTGTCGGCCCTGGGGGATGAGGAAGCTCGCATCCAGGGCCTGATCAGCGGCGCAGATGATTATGTGGCCAAACCCTTCAGCATGGCTGAGCTGGGTGTGCGCGTGGATGCGGTGCTACGGCGGGTTGCGCTGGAGCGCAATCTGCACGGGCAGCTGGTCCAGACAGGCGGGCTGCAACTGAATGATGTGGAGCAGAAAGCTAGCTTCAACGGGCAGGATCTGGGATTGACCACCACCGAATTCCGTTTGTTGCAGGTGCTCATGGCGCACCGTGGTGAGACGCTCAGCAAACCCTATCTTTATCAGACGGTGCTGTATCGCGGCTGTGGCCGCCATGACCGCAGTCTGGACCTGCATGTGAGTCATCTGCGCCGCAAGCTGCGCGATGCCGGTATGCCGGATTCCCCGGTGCGCACCGTCTGGGGGCAGGGCTACACCCTGGTGATGGATTCCCGCTAATGCGCTGTGCCTGGCTGGCCCCCCATTCCCTGTTCTGGCGACTTGCCATTGTGTTGGTGCTCACGGCAGTGATGACCATGGTGCTGGGGGTCTGGCTGATGGGAGAGTTGCGCCGCGATGCCCAGCGGCTGGGGAGTGAGGCCCGGCAAGTACTCAGCGGCTACGCCGCTGAAGCCGAACAGGCCTGGCGGGATGAGGGCGAGCAGGGGGTGGCCGCGTGGCTGGCCATGATGCGCGAGAAAGAAGCGGGCAACATCATGGTGGTGGATCACGAGGATCAGTCACTCAGCGGTACGCCGCTCACCGAACGGGAACGTGCAGGGTTGCGTTTTCAACGCAGTCTGAATGGTTTGATGAGTTTCCGTTATGGAAAGCGGATGCCCTATATCGGTATTCCGTTCTCCGCAGAAAAGGACGCCCCACGGCTGATCCTTCAGCTGCCGCCGCGCTACCGTCCCGGAACCTACTGGCCCTATCTGGAGAGCGGCCTGCTGGTGGGGATACCTGCCGTGTCGGCACTGTTGCTGGGGTTGCTGCTTTTCTGGCGGGTTCGTGGGCCGCTGCGTGCCCTGCAGGATCAGGTGTTGCATTTCAAGGACGACACCGCCGCCAGGGTCGGGGCGCCGGTGGTCCAGCGCCGAGATGAGTTTGGTGAGCTGGCACGGAGTTTCAACCGCATGGCCGACAAGGTGTCGACCATGATGAGTACCCAGAAGCAGTTGTTGAACGACATGTCCCATGAGCTGCGCACCCCGTTGAGTCGTCTTGCTGTCGCACTGGAAAGCCCTATGGATGAAGCTGCCCTGCGGGAACGTCTGGCGGCTGAGTTGGCGCGTATGCGTGACCTGGTGGACGATACCCTGGCGCTGGGCTGGCAGGATACCCAGGTGGACAGCAGCATGCTGGAAGGGATCTCTATCCACGCCCTGTGGGATCTGGTGGTGGATAATGCCGGTTTTGAAAGTGGCTGGGCACGGGAGCGGTTTCCCTGCCAGTTACCAGCGCAGGCCTGCGTGCACGGACACCTGAATGTGCTGGCTCAGGCATTCGAAAACCTGGTAAGAAACGCGATCCGTCACTCACCGGCACACGGCAGCATTGTGCTGTCAGGGAGCCGGGAAGGGGACGTCTGGCACCTGACCCTCACCGATCAGGGCCCCGGTGTCCCCGACGCCAGTCTGGAAACCATCTTCTCTCCCTTTGTGCGCCTGGAGGCGGCCCGCAACGAAACCGGTTTCGGACTGGGCCTGAGTATTGCCCGGCGGGCGTTGACCCGCCTGGGGGGAGAGATGTGGGCCGAAAACGCGCATCCCGGTTTGATTATTCATATGCAGCTACCTGCCTGTGCCGCCGTATAGAATGTAAATCTTCTTTAATTGCAAATAGCAATCAATATCATCTGCCGAACTGAATAACATTCATTTTTTTGCCGGGGGCGTGAATCCACTCGCTGTTGGCGAATTTTCGAGGAGGCAGAATCATGACGATACGTTTGGGGGCGTTGGCGCTGGCGATCAGCACGGCCAGTAGTGCTGTCTGGGCTGACGATCAGCAGGATGCGTACGAACTGGGGCAGGTGTCTGTCACCGCAGGCGGTTATGCCCAGCAGGTGGAGGATGCTCCGGCTTCCATCAGTGTTATCGGCCGGGAACAGATCGAAGAGCGCTATTACCAGGATGTCACGGATGTTTTGCGTGATGTGCCCGGTGTGGTGGTCACTGGCGGGGGCTCCGGGGACAACGGCACGGACATCGTCATTCGTGGCATGCCGGCCTCATACACCCTGATTCTGGTGGACGGCAAACCGGTTTCTACCCGCGAAACCCGTCCCAATGGCAGTGCCGGTTTCGAGCAGAGCTGGTTGCCGCCGGTACAAAGCATTGAGCGTATTGAAGTGATCCGGGGCCCCATGTCTACCCTTTATGGTTCCGATGCCATGGGCGGGGTGATCAATATCATCACTCGCAAGGTCGCGGACAAATGGGGGGGGACCGCCCAGGTGGATACTGTGATCCAGGATGACTCCCGTTCCGGGGATATTACCCAGGGCAACTTCAGTGTCAGTGGCCCGCTCAAGGAAGGTACCGCCGGGTTGCAGCTCTATGGTGGCTTCTACAATCGTCAGGAAGACGGGTTTGTGGATGGTTTCGAGCAGAAAGAGCTGAAGAACCTGAATGCCCGCCTGACTCTGACCCCCACGGATAACCAGGACATTTCCCTGGAGGCGAGCAGCTCTGTGGATACCCGGCAGGGGCTGATGGGGCGTACCCAGCCCACCTCGGATTGCGGTCGCGGCGGGTGCAGCGATGCCTTTTCCGAGCACACCCGAGACGCCTGGTCGATCCAGCACACGGGCCGATGGGGGTTCGGGACTTCGGAAACCTATCTGCAGCGCGAGCGGGCGGAAAACGAAAGCCGTGAAATGATCATTACCAACGACAACGCCAAGAGTACCCTGCTGATGCCACTGGGTGATCACATGGTCAGCGTGGGGGTGGATTTCACCGAAGAAAAACTCCGTGACGATACATCCAACCGGATTTCAGACCGTACCCGGGTGGAGAACGCAAAGTGGGCCCTGTTTGCAGAAGATGAATGGATGCTCACTGATACCTTCTTCCTCACGGTGGGCGCACGCATGGATGATGATGAAAATTACGGCAGTCATGTGAGTCCGCGACTGTATGGCGTCTGGGGCTTCAGCCCTCGCTGGACCGTGAAAGGCGGGGTATCCACCGGGTTCCGTTCCCCCTCCCTGCGTGAAGTGATTCCGGACTGGGGCCAGGTGAGCCGGGGCGGGAATATTTACGGTAATCCGGATCTGGAGCCGGAGACCTCCGTGAACCAGGAGCTGGGACTGTATTACAACGCCGGCCGCCGTCTGATGGCGAACGTGACCGTGTTCCATACGGATTTCGAAGACAAGATCACCCGTATTGCCTGTCCGGTGACGATTTGTACCGACGGGGCGAACCAGTTTGGTTCTGATCCGACCTACCGGGTGAATGTGGACGAAGCAGAAACCCAGGGGGTGGAATTTGCGCTCTCGTCCACGCTGGCCAAGGTGCTGTCGGTGAACCTGAGTTATACCTTTACCGACTCCGAGCAGAAATCCGGTGAATACAAAGGCGAGCCGCTGACTCAGTTGCCTGAGCATCTGGCCAGCCTGCAGCTGGACTGGCAGGCCACGGACGTGGTTTCCCCGTGGGCCACGGTGCGTTATCGCAGTGAGGAAAGTCAGCCCACCACCGGGCCTTCCAACAGTGCCATCATTGCCCCGTCCACCACTCTGGTGGATGCCGGGATCGGCTTCAGGTTGTCGCCACAGGCCAAGTTGAATACCGGCATCTACAATGTGGCCGACAAGGAAATCTTCCAGGAGGAATACGGCTATGTGGAAGATGGCCGTCGCTACTGGCTAGGCCTGCAGGTGGATTTCTAATCCTGACACGGCGGCTGGCAGCCCGGGCATGGCCCGGTGCTGCCGTCTGGCCGCACGAGGGGCGCTACATCATGGCTTCCAATTGGGCACGGAACGCCTGATCATTTTGCGCTAAGCGGATAATCTGGTTGTAGGTTTGCACCTCCAGGCCGCTCTCCTGTACGGCAGAGGCGAGAGCCTGCTGCGCTTCCTTTCTGATCGCCATGGCTTCCTGTGGCTTGTCCTGCTTGTTCTGCAGCTTTTTGGCGTATTCACGCTGAATGCTGCCCATCTCTTTCTGTGAATCCACGAACGCTTCCAGTTGCTGTTCTGAAAAATCCTCAGCCTTGGGCAGCGGGGTTTGTGCGGCAGCGGGTGGCTGTGCCGGCTGTGCTGAGCGCTGCGGCTGTTCGGCGGTAGCCGGCCCTGCAAGGGTGAGAGAGGTGGCCAGTACCGATGCGGCGAGAAGGGTGGTTTTCATGAACGTTCTCCAGCTGCGACTCCCCTTGAGGAGAGCGCGACATTTGCCTGTCTAGTGACAGATCCCTCTCAGGTGCGACAGGCTCAGTTCATGAAGTTCCTGGGGAGGGCGTAAAAACGTCATGATGTGATAAATATCACACAATGGTTGGCGGTCTCGTGGCCTGAGCCGGCCCCTGCACTGCCATGTATCTTGCGCCACGGGTGTGGTCATCCACATCCTGCGACGAACCGTGCAAGATGTGCGCTGACTCTACTCACAAGGGACAGTGCAATGCGTCGTTCAGACTGGCATCCGGGCCTGATACCGGATCTGCAGGACAAGACCCTCCTGGTCACAGGAGCCAACAGCGGCATTGGCCTTGAAGCCGTGAAACAATTCGCTGACAAGGGCGCCACCGTGATCATGGCGTGCCGTAATACCGGCAAGGCCGAGGAGGCCGCCCGGGCAGTGCGACAACACACCCCCGGGGCACAGCTGGATTTCCTGCCGCTGGACCTGGCCGATCTGGCGTCCATCGGCCAGTTTGCCGATGCGGTCAAGGCGCGCTACGGCGCGGTGGATGTGCTGCTTAACAATGCCGGGCTGATGGCGCCCCCGTTGCAGCGCACCCGCGATGGCTTCGAGATGCAGTTTGGCACCAACCACCTTGGGCATTTCGCGCTCACCGGACAGCTTGTTGAGGTGCTGGAGGCGGCTCCCGCCCCACGGGTGGTGCAGGTGTCCAGCGTCATGCATCGTATCGGCAAGTTTTACTGGGACAACCTGAACGCGGAGAAGTGGTATTCGCGCTGGGCGTTCTACGGTCAGAGCAAACTGGCCAATCTGGTCTTTGCCCGTGACCTGAACCGTCGCCTTGAAACGGCAGGCCTGAAGGCCCGTGCCTACGCGGTTCACCCGGGTTATTCCGCCACCCACCTGCAGGACACTGTCATCGGTGGGCAGATCATCAACAAGATCATGGCACAGCCCGCCCGTATGGGGTGCCTGCCAGGGGTGATGGCGGCGACCAGCGATGCGGTGCAGCCCGGTGGATACTATGGGCCGAATGGGCGCTTTCTGGAGCTGCGAGGCTACCCGGCGCCATCGTATGCCCGCCGCATTGCATCCAATCGGCAGGTGGCGCAGCGACTGTGGGACGTGTCTGAAACGTTGACCGGCATTCGTTACCTGAACGACTCGTCAGCCCATTGATGGCTGTCATCAGGGGAGGGGCAGAAGGAAAGCGGATGGAGTGAGGGAGCCCCATGAGGGTGAAAAACGTCGCTCGCCCGGTCCAGTCTGCCCTTCTGGATCATTGCCAGGGGGCGTGCCCCCACCCATGGCATAGGTAAATGGATCATTTTCCCCTAGAATTCCCCCCTCTCATTTCACATTCGGAGCAGCAGCACTATGGGGCGCGCCTTTCAGAACCGCAAAGAATCCATGGCCAAGACCTCGGACATGAAGGCCAAGGTGTACAGCCGCTATGGTCGTGAGATCTATGTTTGCGCCAAATCCGGCGGCACGGATCCGTCGGCCAACCTGGCCCTGCGCAGCATGATCGAACGCGCCAAGAAGGACCAGGTTCCCTCCCATGTGATCGAGAAGGCGCTGGACAAGGCCAGTGGGGCGGGTGGAGAAGACTTCGCGCCCGCCCGTTACGAAGGCTATGGACCGGGGGGCTCCATGGCCATCATCGAGTGCCTCACCGATAACCCCAACCGCACCTTTGGTGATGTGCGGGTGGCCTTTACCAAGACCAAGTGCAAGATCGGCACCCAGGGCACTGTGGCTCACATGTTTGACCATGCTGCCATCTTCCGTTTTGCCGGCGAGGATGAAGACGCCGTACTGGAAGCCCTGATGGAAGCGGACGTGGATGTGACGGACGTGGAAAGCGAAGAGGGGATGATCACCGTCTTCACCCCCAATACCGAATTCGCCAAGGCCCGCCAGGCACTGACGGACGCGTTCGAAGGCATCGACTTCGAGGTGGAAGAGATCCAGTTCATCCCCCACGCCTACACCACCGTGGAAGGGGATGATCGGGAGCTGTTCGACAAGTTTCTGGCCATGCTCAACGATCTTGATGACGTGCAGAACGTCTATCACAACGTGGAGCTCTGACCCCTACGCCGCACGGGGATGCGCCTCAACAACACCGCCACTCTGGCTAATGCTGTTCATTTGATTTTGGCGTCTTGTGGGAGCGTGCTTGCACGCGAATGGCGCGCCATGAAATGAAGGTTTCGCGTGCAAGCACGCTGCACAGCAACAAACGAGCTTAAGCGAACAATACCCAGGGCGGTGTTGTTGTTTGCAGGAGCCGGATTTGCCGCCGCCAGCATGAAAAACTATGATCGTTTTTGACTACCGGGGTGGCACTTGAATAACAACGATCATGATCTCATCGGCAAGATCTACGACACAGCCCTGTCACCGGGGGACTGGGTGGAGTTGCTCGATACCATTGCTGGATGGACCGGTTCGCCTGATGACGCCCTGAGTGGGAACGGGCAGGCCGGGTCGGCCCAGTCCGAAGTTGCGTCGCAAAGCCGTGCGGAAGTGGATGCCCTGGTGAATCACCTTGAACGGGCGGTACGCTCCAGTTCCTACATGCATGCGCTGGAAGACCGCACCAGTGTGCTTAATACCATGTACAACCAGATGCCCTGGCCGATGCTCATGCTGGGTGATGATCTGGTGGTACTGGAAAGCAATCCGGTGGCCAGCCAGGTGTTGGTGGAAGGCCCGGTTTCCCTGAAAGGCAACGCCCTGATATTCAGGGACCGGGAGCTGAAGGCATCGTTGCAGCAGGTTAACCGGTTGGCAGAAGGGCGTGGGCCACAACTGCTGACGGCGCCGGAAACCGGCATTTCCCTGCTGTGTATGCCGGTGCGCAAGTCGGATGCACCGGGGCCAATCAGTCTGGTGCGCACCATCGTCTGGGTGCTGGATGGCCACAGTGTGGTGACGCCTTCTCCTGAATTATTGCGCTCGCTATTCAACATCACCGAGGCGGAGTCCCGCCTGCTGCATCTGTTGTGCAAGATTGGCAATCTTCAGCAGTGTGCCCAGTTGCTGAACATCAAGATCAGTACTGCCCGTTCCCAGCTGAAATCCATCATGGCCAAGCTGAATACCAACAGCCAGGTTCAGTTGGTCAGCCATGCCATGGGCCATGCCCTGGCCCAGGTGGCCAGACTACCCGCCAAGGCCGAGGATGATGAGGAGTTCACCGTGACCCTGCCGGATGGGCGGGTGCTGAGCTGGTATGAATATGGAGACCGCAAAGGCAGGCCGGTGATTACACTGGAAAACCAGGGGGCATCCATGCCGGACCATACCCTGTTTGAAGACTGGTATCGGCAGCAGGGGCTGCGGGTGATCATGCTGGTACGCCCGGGGTATGGCATTTCCACCTACAAACCCCAATTCCAGTTTCGGGATCTGGGCGAGGATATCCTGTATCTGTGCCAGCATCTGGGGATTCATAAACCGGCGCTGGCCGCCTACTGTGGCGGTGGGCCTTATGCCTTGTGTGCCGCCGTTCAGTATCCTGACAGTTTTGAGTGCCTGGGCTTGTTGGGTAGCACAGTGGCCGGTGAGCACTTTGATGTGGACAGGCTGGAGCCGATCCACCGGATGTGTGTGCAGATTTCCCGCCGGGACCCCCGCTTGTTCATGCTGATCGGAAAGCTGGGGGTGCGTGGCGTACAGAAAGCGCCGGAAAAATTCTACAAGATGTTGGCGCGTGGTTTGTCAAAGCCGGACCAGGCGTTTTTTGCCAACCCGGATTATCTGGCCCGAACCATCAATCGTACCCACCGCAGTCATTTCCAGGGCGCGCGGGTAATGATGGAAGAATATCTCAACCATCTGAAGCCTCTGGGGGTGGACGCCTCCCGGCTGCGAATTCCTGTTATGCAGTGGCATGGAGAAAGCGACGGGATTGTTTCCATTCATAGCGCCCGCAGTCTGGCGGCGACGTTACCCGGGGTCAGGTTCCGGAGCTTTCCGGAGCATGGCCATTTCATGGTCTATGACCTGTGGAAAGATTTTCTGACTGAGCTTTTGTCGTTAACCCCTGGAAATCCGTGGGAGCCCGCTAGCGACTGAGCGTCCGTTTCCGGTTTGCAGCGTTATCGCCACGGCAGACGGTTGGCCGCCTGCCGTAAAAGGGTTCCTAAGCGTCCCAGTCTGGAGCGAAGTCAGGGTCGGCCTGTCTGTCATTGTTGTTGAGATGAGTGATAGCCGCCATTTCGTCCTGTGACAGAACCAATCTTAATGCATCCAGATTCGACGCCATGTTTTCACGCCTGGTGGATGAGGGGATGGTAGCCAGTCCCTGTTGCAGCTCCCAACCCAGGACCACGGTGGCGGGGCTAACCCCATGCTTTTGGGCAATACCCCCGATGGTGGCGTCATTTAGCACTTTGCCCACCGCAAAAGGCATGTAACCGGTGACATGTATTCCGTTGCGTTTGCACCAGTGAAGCAATCGCTGATTTGTGAGATAGGGGTGTACTTCCACCTGATTGGTGAAAATTTCGCTGGCCGGCATTACCTGAAGAGCGGTTTCCATGTTGGCAATGGTGAAATTGGAGACCCCAATGTGCCGGGAATACCCTTTCTCTTTTGCCCTGATCAATTGCTCCAGTGCGATGCGGAGGCTAGCGTTGTTGGCGGTAGGCCAGTGAATCAGCAGCAGGTCCACCTGCGCCATTTGCAGCTTCTCAAGACTGTCTTCCACGCTGAGAATAAAACGCTCCTGAGTGAGATTGTCGGTCCACACCTTGGTGGTTACGAAGATCTCGTCGCGAGGAAGTTCGCTATCCTTGATAGCCTGGCCTACCTCTCTTTCATTGCCGTAAATTTGTGCGGTGTCGATATGCCGATATCCGGCTTCAAGCGCCATTTTTACCGACCGATAGGCGACGTTGTGTTCGAGACGGAAAGTTCCGAAACCGAGAGGGGGAATTTGTTGCACACTTTTCTCCTGGGGGGTTGTGCTGCAGCGTAGGGGCCACTGCTTGTTTTCAAAATATGGTAGGGCGGGTTTTCACAAGTTAGAGTCAGGGTTGGCTGCAGACTCGTTCGGCAGGGTGTTGTGTTGCCGCCGGTCCAGGTAGCCGGAGAAGCGCGTCAGTAGCAATGCAAGCAGCACGATCAATGCACCTATCCACGGCAGGTCTTGCAAGGAGTGTCGCTCAATAATGGCCCCTCCAAGTACTGAGCCAAAAGCAATCCCTACATTGAAGGCAGCAATGTTCAGGCCGGAGGCCACATCCACCGAGTGCGGGGTGAATCGCTCTGCCAGTTGCACCACATACACCTGTAGACCGGGTACGTTGCCAAACGCAAAGGCTCCCCACAGCAGTATGGTGAGTACTGACTGAATTGGGCTGGACATGGTGAAGGTAAGAACAAGCAGTACCATGGCCAAGGCGGTGAAGATCCATGACAGTGCAGGGACCGGGCCCATCCGGTCAGCCATTTTGCCGCCCCAGAGATTTCCCACGGCCACAGAGGCTCCATAGACCAGCAGAATCAATGCCACGGAGCCGGGAGCAAAGCCGGTCACGTTCTCGAGAATCGGGGCCAGGTAGGTAAAAGCCACAAATGTGCCGCCATAGCCCACAGCCTCATGGCATAGACCAGTAGCAAGCGGGGATGGGTGAGTACCTGGAGCTGTTGGCGCGGGCTTACAGGTGCCGTTTCACGTAGTTCCCTGGGAACCAGCAAGGCGCTGCCAATCAGAGCAAGCAGGCCTAGCACAGCCACGACCATAAACGTCGCACGCCAGCCTAAATGCTGGCCTATCCAGGTACCCAGTGGCACACCCGTGACCAACGCGACGGTAAGCCCGGTAAACATGATGGCGATGGCGCTGGCCTCACGGTCT
The DNA here is from genome assembly GCF_017794965.1 of Alcanivorax sp. Lineage (NCBI taxonomy): Bacteria > Pseudomonadati > Pseudomonadota > Gammaproteobacteria > Oceanospirillales > Alcanivoracaceae > Alcanivorax > Alcanivorax sp. The sequence goes on along the minus strand of NZ_CP051240.1, from coordinate 2,120,707 downwards.
TTGGGTACCAGGCTGGTGGCAATCGTGGCGCCGATAGAAAAGAACACGCCATGGGCCAGACCGGTGAGAATACGTGCAGCCACCAGAGCTTCATAGCCCGGTGCCATCCATGCCAGCAGATTGCCGATAACAAACAATCCCATAATCGTGAGCAGTACGGTCTTGCGTTTCCAGCGGCCAGTCAGGGCGGTCAACACGGGGGCGCCGGTGGCGACCCCCAGTGCATAGAGGCTGACGAGCAGGCCAGCCGAGGGGAGATTAACCCCCAGGTCCTGGGCAATAGTGGGCACCAGCCCAACAATAACGAATTCGGTGGTGCCGATGGCAAAGGCACTGAGGGTAAGCGCTAACAGGGCGACAGGCATGGCAGGAACTCCGCGCAGGGGTGAATTGCGGCGAAGTATGGAGATTGTTATTTTTGGTATAAATAGCCATTGTCTCAAATGATTTTTGCAAATATGACAATAAAATCTCGTACTGAAGATCTGGTGTTGTTCCTTGCTGTGGTGGATTGCGGTGGTTTCTCGGCGGCCTCCAGGCAGCTGGACGTGCAGGTAGCCAGGGTTTCTCGTGCGGTCTCCCGACTTGAACAGGAGCTGCAATGTACCTTGCTAAATCGCACTACCCGGAAACTGGAGCTGACCGAAGAGGGCAGGCGCTTCGTCGACAAGGCACGTCAGGGGTTGGCTGTCATCGAAGAAGCGGAGCAGGCCTTATCGAATATGCAGGGAGAGCCTCGCGGTCGTTTGCGAGTGGATGCAGTGACCCCGTTTATTGAACACCAGCTGGTTCCCCTTGTAAGCGAGTTTAGGCTGGCCTACCCCGGGATCGAGATGGAGCTGACCAGCCATGAGACCATTATCGATCTGCTGGAGCACCGCACCGATGTGGCGATTCGCATTGGTGCGCTGCAGGATTCCAACCTTCATGCGCGATTTCTGGGGCGCAGTCCTCTGCATTTGGTGGCATCACCGGACTACCTGCAGCGGGAGGGATGCCCCGGGAGTATCGAGGCGTTGCAGCAGCATAGCTTGATTGGTTTTGCGGGTGCCCCTCATCTGAATCGCTGGCCACTGACTGAACCGGTCACGATTCGGCCGTCTCTGTCCTGCACGAGTGGTACCATTTTGCGGCAATTGTGCCTTGCAGGTCAGGGTATTGCCCTGTTGTCCTCGTTCATGATTGACCGTGACCTGGCGACGGGCAGGTTGATTGCGCTATTGCCGGGGTCGGTAGAAGGCCCCAATGATAGAGAACTGGTGAATGCGGTGTACTACCGCAATACGGCACTCGCTAGCCGCATTCAGGTTTTTCTGGATTTTATCGCTCCGAGATTACGCCTGAACGACGGTGTCGTTAACGGGTAACCCGAACTACCATCCCGAACATGGGGTGGTCAAAGTAGTAGACATCACTGCCGGTGAGACGGCGCCCTTCGCTAATGTCCACGTAGAAACGTTCACCGCTGCTTTCCGTGTTGAGCCACAGCCGGGGAGAAACGTGAACGAAGCGGGATTCGCTGAAGTGCAGGGTGCCTTCCAGCTCCGGTACTTCGCCCTCATCGGTAAGGATGGTCTGGCCGCCACGGATATACACCGGCGTGGTGTCGCCCTTGTTGCTGATGGTCTGGCGCCAGCCAGCATGATACAGCTGACGGTAGTCGCCGGTACTTTCCATGCGCTCCATCATGTACTGCAGGGAGGTTTGTTCTTCGGAGATGGGCATCCAGGCACCGCGAGCCACCTCACTGGATGCCACGTATTCACTCTGCTCCGGTGCGCCGATGGTGACCGACTGACTGGCATAGCGGGGCTGCAGCCCGGTATTCCAGATTTCGTCGCTGACCGGATGATTACGGGCAAAGACCAGCACTTCCACTTTGTACCAGCCTGCGAAAGCCGGGTTGGCCAGGCAGGCCAGAATGATCAGCAGTAAAGCTCGACGCATTGCGTACACTCCTTGTCCTGCACGCAGCAGGTTGTTGTTACGGTGACGACTATACCACTGTGAGCGGGTAATTCACCGGGGAAGGGGTGGGGCTGGAGAAATTTGTGACGGGGGTGGGCGTTCAGTTCAAAGTTTAAAGTTGAAAGTTTAAAAGCGCGGGCCAGGTGGCTTGATGGATTCACGCCGTGCCCGCGCCCCCGGTGTTGGTGCGCGGAGAAAACCGTTCGAATCTCCTCCATCTGCGGGCCGCGTTTCAACTTTGAACTTTTAACTTTCAACTCGCCCTTCAGTCCTTCTTGATACTCTGCGCCGACAACCGTTTCAGCAGTGCGTTGACTGCCTCGATGCGCTCTTCCGCGGTCTCGCTGCCTTCCACAAACCGCAACACATTGGCGCCCTCCAGCTTGAAGCGGTTGGGGCCGGACTGAACCAGTTTGACGATGGTGAGCGGATCCACCGGGGTGCGTTCGCCGAATTCCACCTTGCCGCCGCTGGCGTGGGCGTCCAGGCGGATGATGCCGAGACGGTCCGCCTGCTGGCGCAGCTCGGTGACTGCGAACAGGTTCTTCACCGGTTCCGGCAGCAGCCCGAAGCGGTCGATCATTTCCACCTGCAGTTCCTTAAGGCCATCGCGGGTCTTGCAGCCGGCGATGCGCTTGTAGAGGGTCAGGCGGCCGAACACATCCGGCAGGTAGTCTTCGGGGATCAGGGCCGGGATGCGCAGGTTCAGTTCCGGGCCGCCGCTGAGGGGCTTTTCCACATCGGGCTGTTCGCCGCGCTTGAGCGCTTCCACGGCCTGTTCCAGCATTTCCATGTACAGGCTGAAGCCGATGGTTTCGATGTTGCCGTGCTGCTCTTCGCCCAGCAGTTCGCCGGCACCGCGGATCTCCAGATCCTGGCTGGCGAGCATGAAACCGGCCCCCAGATCGGTGGCCTGCTCGATGGCTTCCAGGCGCTTGAGGGCATCCTTGGTCATCACCTTGGGGCTGGGGGTGATCAGGTAGGCGTAGGCCTGGTGATGGCTGCGGCCGACACGGCCACGCAGCTGGTGCAGCTGGGCCAGACCGAGCTTGTCGGCGCGGTCGATGATGATGGTGTTGGCGCTGGGGACGTCGATACCGGTTTCCACGATAGTGGTACACACCAGCACGTTGAAGCGACGGTGGTAGAAGTCGCTCATTACCGCTTCCAGTTCTCGCTCACGCATCTGGCCATGGGCGATACCGACGCGAGCATCGGGCACCAGCTTGCGGATGTCCTCCGCGGTCTTTTCCATGGTGTCGATGTCGTTGTGCAGGTAGTACACCTGGCCACCACGGAGCAGCTCCCGAAGCAGGGCTTCCTTGATGGCGGTGTCGTTGTGTTGCTGCACAAAGGTCTTCACCGACAGGCGTTTCTGTGGCGGGGTGGCGATGATGGAAATATCGCGCATGCCACTCATGGCCATGTTCAGGGTCCGCGGGATCGGGGTGGCAGTAAGGGTGAGGATGTCGCACTCGGCGCGCATCTGCTTGAGGCGCTCCTTGTGGCGGACCCCGAAGCGGTGTTCCTCGTCCACGATGATCAGGCCCAGGTTGTCGAAGGCCACGGTTTCCTGCAACAGCTGGTGGGTGCCCACCAGAATGTCCACCTTGCCTTCGCTGAGCCGCTGCAGCACCTGGGTCTTTTCCTTGGCACTGCGGAAACGGGACAGCACTTCGATATTCACCGGCCAGTCGGCAAAACGGTCGGTGAAGGATTCATAGTGCTGCTGGGCGAGCAGGGTGGTGGGCACCAGCACCGCCACCTGGGTTTGGTTCTCCACTGCCACAAAGGCGGCACGCATGGCCACTTCGGTCTTGCCGAAGCCCACGTCGCCACACACCAGCCGGTCCATGGGGCGACTGGATTGCATGTCGGTGACGACCGAGGCAATGGCGGCCTGCTGGTCCGGGGTTTCCTCGAACGGGAAGCCGGCGCTGAAGCGCTCGTAGTCGCTCATGTCCACATCGAACTGGCGGCCTTCGCGGGCTTCCCGACGGGCATAGGTGTTGAGCAGTTCGGCGGCCACGTCGTGGATTTTCTCCGCCGCTTTCTGGCGCGCCTTGCTCCACTGTTCCGTGCCCAGCTTGTTGAGCGGAGCCGTATCGCCACCGCCATAGCGGCTGATCAGGTGCAGGGAGGATACCGGCACGTAAAGCTTGTCGCCGCCGGCGTACTCCAGCAGCAGGAATTCGTGCTGCTGGCGGTCCACTTCCATATGGGTCAGGCCCAGATAGCGGCCCACACCATGTTCAAGGTGGACCACCGGGGAGCCCACGGTGAGTTCGCCCAGGGAGCGGAAGGCCTGCTCAGCGGCGCCGTCGTCACTGCTGGATTTGCGGCGTCGACGCTGTAGAACGCGCTCGCCGTAAAGATCGTTTTCGGTGACCACCAGCAACTGGTGGTCCGGCGCATAAAAGCCGGCATCCAGTTCCCCGCGGGTCAGGCTCCAGCGCGCAGGATCGGCGATAAAATCCGGCCAGTTTTCCTTCATCACCGGCTGGATGTGGATCTTCTGCATCAGTTCCAGCATGGCCTCCCGGCGCCCCGCGGTTTCCGCACAGATCAGGATGCGGGTATCCGGGTGGGCATCGGAGAAGGTATGCAGCAGGGCCAGGGGATTGCTGGCGCGCACGTCCGCGGTCAGTGGCGGCATCGCAGCCACATCAAACTGGAGCGCTGTGTCACTGTCGTTCTGACGGGCCCGCGGGTGTTGCTTGAGGGCCGCACCCAGCTCTTCCGGGCGCAGATACAGCTGCCAGGGCGCCAGAATGGGACGGTGGATATCGTGGCGGCGGGATTCGTAGCGCTGTTCCACGTCATCCCAGAAATGCTCGATGGCGGGCTGGCAATCGGCCAGCTCGATCAGGCGCACATCCTCTGGCAGGTAATCGAACAGGGTAGCCATGTGCTCGAAGAACAGCGGCAGGTAGTACTCCAGCCCGGGGGCGGCCAGGCCGTCGGTCACATCCTGATAGAGCGGCACATGGCGGGTGTCCACGTCGAAGGTGTCGCGGAAATTGCTGCGGAAACGGGCAATGCCCTCGGCGCTGAGCGGGAATTCGGCAGCGGGCAACAGGGTGATATCTTCCACCTTGCCGGTGGAGCGTTGGCTTTCCGCTTCGAACAGGCGCAGGGACTCGATCTCGTCATCGAACAGCTCGATGCGGAATGGCTGCGGTGCGCCCATGGGATAGATATCCATGATGGCGCCACGTACGGCAAATTCGCCGTGCTCATAAACGTTGTCACGCTGGCGGTAGCCGCAGGCCACCAGCCGTTCCCGGGTGGCCTCCATGTCGAACACATCGCCGACCTTGAGCAGGAAGCTGTTGCCGGTGATGTGCAGCGGCGGTGCCAGCCGCTGCATCAGGGTGTTGACCGGCACCACCAGAATGCCCTTGTGGGTGGTGGGCAGCTGGTGCAGTACCCGGATACGGTCACTGACGATGTCCTGATGGGGGCTGAAATGATCGTAGGGCAGGGTCTCCCAATCCGGGAACAGCATGACTGAGGTGTCACTGCCGGTGAGGTAGAAGCTCAGCGAGTCGGCGATCTGCTGGGCGCGGCCGGTATTCGGGGCCAGCACCACAAAGAGGTGGTCTTCGCTGCGGGCCAGCTCGGCCAGTACGGCGGCCATACTGCCGGCGTCGAGACCGGACCAGTCCTTGAAGTGTTCACGTCCACTGGGGAAGAGATTGCTGTCGGGGAGTAACTTCATTCAGCCCGGTTCCTGCCGTCTACGGTCATTAGCGTGTGCTTGAGGCGGCGTATTGTAGCGGTGTGGGCGTCAAGGGGCCATGGAGGGACAAGCTTCAAGCTACAAGCTACAACACGAGGATGTGCCGGGGATTGGATCAAAAGGTGGTGCTCCGCGCTGTTACGGGGTGTAGACGTCGCGGCCATCGTTGCGGCGCGGCTCCAGCGTTTGACGTGTGGCATCGGGTCAGTGGTCGTGTTGCAGCTTGCAGCTTGCAGCTTGCACCTTCACCGGGTCAGTTGCGACTCGTTACTGGCCGCTTCTGACATTCGTCCCGGCATGACTGAACATCGTGCTGATTTTGGCGTTACCATGTTCCTTTGCTTTGCGCTGAGGGTGAACTATGAAAGCACCGGTGAAGGAGCTTCTGAATTTGTTTGATCTGGAGCAGCTTGAAGACAACCTGTTCCGCGGCCAGACCCAGGCCAATGGTCAACGCAGTGTGTTCGGGGGGTTGGTGGCTGGTCAGGCACTGCTGGCGGCATCACTGACAGTGCCGGAGGAGCGGCCGGTGCACTCGCTGCATGCCTACTTCCTGCGTCCCGGGGACTTCAATGTGCCCATCGTTTATGACCTGGAGCGCATCCGTGACGGCAAGAGTTTCACCACTCGCAGGGTGAAGGCGATCCAGCATGGGCGCCCGATCTTTTCTCTTGCCGCGTCCTACCAGGTGGTAGAAGAGGGGGCGTCGCACCAGGCCACCATGCCCGAGGTGCCGGATCCTGAGACCCTGGATACGGATCGCGCCATTCGCATGAAGCTGGTGGAGCGTCTGCCTGAACAATACCGCAAGGACTTCCTCACCGAGCGGCCGGTGGAGTTTCGTCCTGTTACGCCACTGGATCCCATTTCCTCCGAGCCCAAGGCGCCGGTGCGGGAAGTGTGGTTCAAGGTGGTCGATACCGTTGATGTGAACCCGGCTATGCACCGGGCATTGCTGGCGTACTGTTCCGACTTCGGCCTGATGGGCACCGCCATGCTGCCCCATGGCATGAACTTCTGGCAGGCCAACACCCAGTGCGCCAGCATTGACCATGCCATGTGGTTCCACAATGACTTCCGCATTGACGAGTGGCTGCTGTACCGCAGCGACAGCCCGTTCGCCGGAGGCTCCCGGGGGATGAACTTCGGTTCCATCTATCGTCAGGACGGCACCCTGGTCGCATCCGTGGCCCAGGAAGGTCTGATTCGTCAGCACCGCTCTGACAGCCCGGCCTGATGAAACGCCTGCCTGCTCTGCTGGAGGAGGTGAGCGCCTGCCGATTGTGCGAAGCGCATCTGCCGCTGGGGCCCCGACCGGTGGTGCGGGCGGGTGAGGGGGCCCGGCTGTTGATTGTTGGCCAGGCACCCGGCACCCGGGTTCATGATACCGGCATCCCCTGGAACGACCCGTCCGGCGACCGGCTGCGTGACTGGCTCCAGCTTGACCGGGATGCGTTTTACGATGAAAACCGCATTGCCATCATTCCCATGGGGTTCTGTTATCCGGGCAGGGGCAAGGGCGGGGATCTGCCGCCGCGACCGGAATGTGCCCCTCTCTGGCATGAGCGGCTGCTGGCGGAACTGCCGGACCTGCAGCTGACCCTGCTGGTGGGTCAGTATGCCCAGCGCTACTATCTGCCACAGTACCTGCCAGCGCCGGGGAAGACGCTCACCGATAACGTGTGGGAATACCAAAAGGCACTGGCGCACGGTTTCTTCCCCCTGCCGCACCCCAGCCCCCGTAATCGTTTATGGCTGCGCCAGCGTCCCTGGTTCGAGGAAGCGGTGCTGCCGGTGTTGCGTGAGAGGGTTGAGATGGCATTGTCTGGATAGGTGGCGCTGAGAAGCCAGTTTCAAGTTGCAGGTTTCAACGCGAATAAAGGCTGGAGCAGCCCGCAATGGGCATTTTTTCGCGCATTATCGCCTGTGCGCGGGCAGGGGCCTGGACGCGGGTTTTGACTCACATCGCGCCTTGCGCCTTGAAACTTGTAACTTGCAAGTCCCAACAGGCTCTTCCCGGGTGGATAAATACGCCGTTTGGCGGTATCATCCGCGCCCCAAACTCCACCGCTGGTGACCAGTGAAGCCGGGCCCTGCAGAGCCACCCAACGGTTTCCGTCACCTGAACCCAAACTGAGAGGGGCATCTCCGTGAGCAAACTGGAAGACCATTTCGGCCGCTGGAAAAACCGCGAAGAAATTGCAGAAGCCATGATTCCTGTCATTGGCCGCCTGCAGCGCGAAAATAACGTGACCACCACCGTTTACAGCCGCGCCCTGGTCAACAAGTCTGTTATCCAGATCCTGAAAGCACACCGCTTCGTCAAGCAGATCGAAGATTCCGAGCTGTCCGTTGTGGACACCTTCCCGATCCTGCAGGAAGTGGCCAAGCTGGACCTGGGCCCTTGCCGCATTGATATCGGCAAGCTGGCGGTGGAGTACAAGAAAGACAACCGCGGCCTGTCCGTTGAAGAGTACGTGCGCGCCGAGCTGTCCGACGCCACCAGCAACAAGGCTGCCACCCCCGAGCCCACCGATGTGGTGCTGTACGGTTTTGGCCGTATCGGCCGTATCCTGGCTCGTCTTCTGATCGAAAAGGTCGGTTCCGGTAATGGTCTGCGTCTGAAAGCCATCGTGGTACGTGAATCCGGCAAGGGTGACCTGCAAAAGCGTGCCAGCCTGCTGCGTCGTGACTCCGTGCACGGCCCGTTCGCCGGCACCATCGCCGTGGATGAAGAAGAAAATGCCATCATTGCCAACGGCAACTTCATCAAGGTGATCTACGCCAACGATCCGAACACCATCGATTACACCCAGTACGGCATCAACAACGCCGTGGTGATCGACAACACCGGTAAATGGCGTGATGTTGACGGCCTGACCCAGCATCTGAACCGTCCGGGTGTGTCCCGCGTGATGCTGACTGCGCCGGGCAAAGGTGATATGAAAAACATTGTTCACGGTGTGAACAACAATATCATCGAAGACGGTGACAAGATCATCTCTGCGGCCAGCTGTACCACCAACGCCATCGTGCCCCCGCTGAAGGCGCTGGAAGACAAGTTCGGTATCGAGTTCGGTCACGTTGAGACCGTTCACTCCTACACCAACGACCAGAACCTGCTGGATAACTTCCACAAGGGCCCCCGTCGTGGTCGTGCCGCACCGCTGAACATGGTGCTGACCGAAACCGGTGCTGCGACCGCAGCTGCCAAGGCGCTGCCGTCCCTGGCGGGCAAGCTGACTGGTAACTCCATCCGCGTGCCTACCCCGAACGTCTCCATGGCGATCCTGAACCTGACTCTGGAGAAGGAAACCACCCTGGAAGAGCTGAACGAGTACCTGCGCTGGGTGAGCCTGCACTCTCCGCTGCAGCGCCAGGTGGACTTCGTGAGCAGCCCGGATGCGGTATCCACCGATTTCGTCGGCTCTCGTCACGCTTCCGTGATTGATGCCGAGGCTACCATTGTCAACGGGCGCCATTGCGTACTGTATGTCTGGTACGACAACGAGTTCGGTTACAGCTGTCAGGTGCTGCGTATCCTTCAGCAGATCTCCGGGGTGGAATTCCCGCAGTATCCGAAGGACTGATCCTGACCTGCGAAAAGGGCCCGCACTCATGCGGGCTTTTTTTCGGCTGCCGAAAGGCGTCAAAAGCGTGCACACTGGGTGCGCATAGTTGGTGCGGTGCGACAAAAGTCGGTGCCCAAGCCTCTGGCGAATATGCAGTCGCGTCTTTATAATGTGCGCCGCCAGCTATGGCTGGTTCCCAAGTGCAAATTCCGGATTTTGCGTGAATCCCCGGCAATTGCCCGTTTTCAGGGTGATTTCTGGAGATTTGCCTCGACTTCAGCAACACGCAACGTGGGCGAGTAACTATGATTAAAGTCAGGAAGGGCCTGGATCTGCCCATCACTGGTGCACCGCGCCAGGAGATTGAGGAAGGTCATCAGGTTCGTTCTGTTGCCGTGCTCGGCGGTGACTATGTGGGTATGAAGCCCACCATGGAAGTCCGCGAAGGTGACGTGGTCAAGAAAGGCCAGTTGCTCTTCTCAGACAAGAAAACCGAGGGTGTGAAATACACCGCTCCTGCGGCGGGCAAGGTGACTGCGGTAAATCGCGGTCACAAACGCGTTCTTCAATCGGTGGTGATTGAAGTAGCCGACCAGGAAGAAGAAGTCACCTTTACCTCCTACAGTGCTGATCAGCTGTCCGGCCTTGACCGGGCTGCCGTCCAACAGCAGCTGGTGGATTCCGGTGAGTGGACCCTGCTGCGTACTCGCCCGTTTGGCAAGGTGCCAGCACTGGAAACCACCCCCAATTCCATTTTCGTTTCCATTCTCGACACCAACCCGCTGGCGATGGAGCCGGCCGTGGTGATCAAGGAAAACGAACAGGCCTTCCGTGCCGGCCTCACCGTGCTGAGCCGTCTTACCGACGGGCCGGTGTGGGTCTGCCGTGGTCCCAAGACGGACCTGCCCAGTTTCGCGGGTGGCCAGGTGCGCGAAGAAACCTTCGCGGGCAAGCACCCGGCTGGCAACGTGGGTACCCAGATCCACTTCCTGGACCCGGTCAGCATGAAGAAGACCGTCTGGTCTGTGGGCTACCAGGACGTGATTGCCATCGGCAACCTGTTTACTACCGGTAAAATTTCCAGCGAGCGTGTGGTTGCCCTGTGTGGCCCCCAGGCCAAGACGCCGCGTCTGCTGCGTACCCGCGTGGGCGCCAGCGTGGAAGATTTCACCCAGGGTGAGCTGAAAAGCGGCGATAACCGCCTGATTTCCGGGTCTGCACTCAACGGCCACAACGCCCGTGGTCCGCTGGCATGGCTGAACCGCACTGCCAATCAGCTGACGGCCCTGCGTGAGGGACATGAGCGTGAGCTGCTGGGTTACATTTCACCCGGTATCAACCGCTTCTCGCTGATGAATATCTATCTGTCCAAGCTGATGCCTGGCAAGCGCTTCAACTTTACCACCACCACCAATGGCTCCGAGCGTGCCATGGTGCCCGTGGGTGCCTACGAAGAAGTGATGCCACTGGATGTGCTGCCGACCCAGCTGCTGCGTGCACTGATTGTGGGTGACACTGATTCGGCTACTGCGCTGGGCGCGCTGGAGTTGCTGGAAGAAGACCTGGCCCTGTGTACCTTTGTGTGCCCGGGCAAGTATGAATACGGTCCGATCCTGCGCGACAACCTCACCACCATTGAAGCGGAGGGCTGAGCATGGGCTTGAGAAGTTATCTGGACAAGAACATTGCCCCGCATTTCCATGAGGGCGGCAAGTTCGAGAAGTACTACACCTTCTACGAAATGTTCGACACCATGCTGTACAGCCCGGATTCCGTGACCCGGACCGGCGCTCACGTACGTGATGGCCTCGACCTGAAGCGCATCATGATGACGGTGTGGTTCTGTACCTTCCCGGCCATCCTGTTTGGTCTGTGGAACACCGGTTACCAGGCCAACATGCAGATCGCCGAGATGGGTTACAGTGCCATCCCCGGCTGGCGCAGTGACCTGGTGGCTGCGCTGACCGGTTTTGATCCGGCCAGCCTGTGGGCCAACGTGCTCCACGGTGCAGTGTATTACGTGCCGATCCTGTTGACCGTCTACATTGGTGGCTTCATCTGGGAAGGCCTGTTTGCCTGGAAGCGTGGCCATGAAGTGAATGAAGGCTTCTTTGTCACTGGTATCCTGTTCACCCTGATTCTGCCGCCGGCGATTCCGCTGTGGCAGGTGTTCCTGGGGATCTCTTTCGGTGTGGTGATCGGCAAGGAAGTGTTCGGTGGTACCGGCAAGAACTTCCTCAACCCGGCACTGGTCGGCCGTGCGTTCCTGTACTTTGCCTATCCGGCGCAGATGTCCGGTGATGCGGTATGGACCGCCGTGGACAATTTCTCCGGCGCGACCTCCCTGTCCCTGGCGGCCTCCGGCAACCTGGACTACTCCGTGGGTCTGGCGGCCAATGCCCTGACGGAAGGCGCCGCGGCGGCGACCTCCAGCCTGGCGTGGATGAACACCTTCCTGGGCAACATCCAGGGCAGCATCGGTGAGACTTCTACCCTGGCCATCCTGATCGGTGGTGCGGCGCTGCTGCTTACCAAGATCGCCTCCTGGCGAATCGTACTGGGCGTATTCCTGGGCATGGTGGGCATGTCTGCCATCTTCAACGCGGTGGGCTCCGAGACCAACTTCATGTTCGACATGCCCTGGTACTGGCACCTGACCGTGGGTGGTTTCGCCTTCGGCATGATCTTCATGGCCACTGACCCGGTGTCTGCGTCCATGACCAATACCGGCAAGTACATTTTTGGTGCCCTGATTGGTGTGATGACTGTCCTGATCCGGGTAATCAACCCGGCCTTCCCGGAAGGCATCATGCTGGCAATCCTGTTCGGTAACCTGTGTGCGCCGCTGATTGACTACTTTGTCACTCAGGCAAACATTCGCCGTCGTCTGCGTCGTACCGGGGGAGAAGTGTAATGGCTGGAAATAACGAAAGCGTCAGCAAGACACTGCTGGTTGCCTTCCTGGTGTGTGTGGTCTGCGGTGTGGTGGTTGCTACCGCTGCCGTAAGCCTGCGCCCGGTTCAGAACGAGAACAAGCTGATCGACAAGCGCATGAACATCCTGCTCGCGGCAGGCATGTACGATGCGAGCCAGGATGTGAACGAGCAGTTCCAGTCCATCGAGCGCATGTTTGTCGACATCGATAGCGGCAATTACGTTGAGATGCCGGAAAGCTATGACCAGCGCACCGCTGCCAAAGACCCGGCCCAGTCCGAGCGTCTGGAAGGTGATGTGGATATCGCTGGCATCAAGAACCAGGCCAAGGTGGCTGAGGTCTACCTGGCCCGTGGCGACGACGGCGAGCTGAGCCGTATCATTTTGCCGGTTCACGGTTATGGTCTGTGGTCCACCCTGTACGGTTTCCTGGCGCTGGAGCCGGACGCCAACACCGTGGCGGGTCTGGGCTTCTACGAGCATGGTGAAACCCCGGGTCTGGGCGGCGAAGTAGACAACCCCAAGTGGAAAGCGCTGTGGGAGGGCAAGAAGCTCTACGGCGACCAGGGTGAGGTGGAAATCCAGGTCATCAAGGGTACCGTGGAAAGCAACACCCCGGATGCGGAGCACAAGGTGGATGGTCTTGCCGGTGCAACGCTGACCAGCAAGGGTGTCAGCAACCTGCTTCAGTTCTGGGTGGGCGAAAACGGCTTTGGTCCCTACCTGAAGCGCATGCAGCAAGAAGGCGCGGCTGTGGCTGAGAGCACAGAAGCCGTGGAATCCAGCGAGCAGCCGGAAGGAGACGCGTAATGGCGGAGAAAACCAAGGACATCCTGTTAGGTCCGATTTTCGACAACAACCCCATCGCGCTGCAGATCCTGGGTATCTGTTCCGCGCTGGCGGTGACCAGCAACCTGAGCACCACCCTGACCATGTGTATTGCATTGACGGTGGTGGTAGCGCTCTCCAACTTTTTCGTTAGTACCATCCGTAATTCGATTCCGTCGAGCATCCGGATCATCGTGCAGATGACCATCATTGCCTCGCTGGTAATCGTGGTGGACCAGTTCCTGAAAGCCTATGCCTACAGCATTTCCAAGCAGCTGTCTGTTTTCGTGGGGCTGATCATTACCAACTGTATCGTGATGGGCCGTGCTGAAGCCTTCGCCATGAAGAACCCGCCGATCCCGTCCTTCCTGGATGGTGTAGGTAATGGTCTGGGCTATTCCGTGATCCTGCTGGGTCTGGGCTTCACCCGTGAACTGCTGGGTGCCGGCAGCCTGTTCGGTCACCAGATTCTGCCCAAGGTTTCCGAGGGTGGCTGGTACCTGACCAACGGCATGATGCTGTTGCCGCCGAGCGCCTTCTTCCTGATTGGTCTGTTTATCTGGGCGATTCGTGCCTGGAAGCCGGCCCAGGTTGAGCAGGACGATTTCAAGATGAAGCCCAACACCCGTGTCAGCGACGCGTTTTAACGGAGACGAGGAATGTTTGAACATTATCTGAGCCTGTTCGTCCGCGCCGTCTTTGTTGAAAACATGGCGCTGGCCTTCTTCTTGGGTATGTGTACCTTTATCGCGGTATCCAAGAAGATCTCGACTGCTATCGGCCTCGGTATTGCCGTGGTGGTGGTACTGACCATCACTGTGCCGGTGAACAACCTGCTGCTTACCTACCTGCTGGACGAAGGGGCACTGGCCTGGACCGGTGTACCGGCCCTGGCCAATCTGGACCTGCGTTTTCTGGGGCTGCTGAGCTATATCGGCGTTATCGCTGCGCTGGTACAGATCCTGGAAATGACGCTCGACAAGTATGTGCCGAGCCTCTACAACGCCCTGGGTATCTTCCTGCCGCTGATTACCGTGAACTGCGCCATTCTGGGTGCGTCACTGTTTATGGTGGAGCGTGACTACACCTTTGGTGAGTCCATGGTGTATGGCATCGGCGCCGGTACGGGCTGGGCACTGGCCATCACCTTGCTGGCCGGTATCCGCGAGAAGCTCAAGTACAGCGATGTACCGGATGGTCTGAAAGGTCTCGGCATCACCTTCATTACTGTGGGTCTGATGTCACTGGGCTTCATGTCATTTTCCGGCGTGCAGCTGTAAGGGAGGGGTTGAATCATGAGTGTTGAGATTATTCTCGGTGTCGTCATGTTCACTGCCATCGTGCTGGCACTGGTGGCGGTGATTCTGGTTGCCCGCTCCCGTCTGGTGGCAACCGGTGACGTACACATCGATATCAATGACGATGCAGAAAAAAGCATCGACGCTCCAGCCGGCGGCAAGCTGCTGGGCACCCTGGCGAATCAGGGCATCTTCCTGTCTTCTGCCTGTGGTGGTGGTGGTACCTGTGCGCAGTGCAAGTGCCAGGTGCTGGACGGTGGTGGTGACATTCTCCCCACCGAAGAAGGCCACTTCACCAAGGGCGAGATTCGCGATGGCTGGCGCCTGAGCTGTCAGGTCAACGTGAAGCAGGACATGAAGATCCAGGTGCCGGAAGAGTTCTTCGGCGTGAAGAAGTGGGAGTGCGAAGTCATCTCCAATGACAACGTGGCTACCTTCATCAAGGAACTGACCCTGAAGCTGCCTGAAGGCGAGAACGTGGACTTCCGTGCCGGTGGTTATGTGCAGCTGGAAGCGCCGCCTTTCGATATCAATTTCTCTGATTTTGATATTGCCGAGGAATACCGCGGAGACTGGGAGCGTTTCAACTTCTTCGATCTGAACTGCAAGAACAACGAGGAAGTGATCCGCGCCTACTCCATGGCGAACTATCCGGAAGAGAAGGGCATCCTCAAGTTCAACATCCGGATCGCCACACCGCCCCCGGGATCCAAGGATATCCCGCCGGGTATCATGAGCTCCTTCGTGTTCAACCTGAAGCCGGGCGACAAGATCACCGTGTTCGGGCCCTTCGGTGAGTTCTTCGCCAAGGAAACCGATGCGGAAATGGTGTTCATCGGTGGTGGTGCGGGCATGGCGCCCATGCGCAGTCACATCTTCGACCAGCTCAAGCGTCTGAATTCCAAGCGCAAGATGAGCTTCTGGTACGGTGCGCGGAGTGTTCGCGAGTGTTTCTACAACGAGGAATACGACCAGCTGGCCGAAGAGAACGACAACTTCGACTGGCACCTGGCATTGTCTGACCCGCAACCGGAAGACAACTGGGACGGCCTCACCGGGTTCATCCATAACGTGCTGTACGAGCAGTACCTGAAGGATCACCCGGCACCGGAAGACTGCGAGTACTACATGTGCGGTCCGCCGATGATGAATGCCTCGGTCATCAAAATGCTTGAGGACCTGGGTGTGGAGCCGGAAAACATCCTGCTGGATGATTTCGGCGGCTGATCCCGAACGCCGGCCCTCAGGGCCGGCGTTTTTGTTTTTGAGTTGAAAGTTCAAAGTTTAAAGTTGAAAGGCGCGGTGACGGTCTGACTGGAATTCAAGACCCGAGTCCGCGCTTGAGTCATGGGCGCGGTGAGAGCGGTTCAAAATCTGGCTGGGCCCGGACGCGCTTTTTAACTTTAAACTTTGAACTTTCAACTGCTTGCTCCCCTGACCTGATACCGGTACCAAACCATGACCCGCATCCTTTCTCTTCTGGTGCTTTCCCTGACTCTGCTGCTGAGCGCCTGCGATGACAGCAAGAACCGCTTGTCCGTTCTTAGCGGCCCGACCATGGGGACTTCCTGGAGTGTGAAATACACCGGCACGCCGGATGAGAGTGTTGATGCGCTCAAGGCGGACATCGTGGCGGCGCTGGAGCAGGTGAATGCGGAAATGAGCACCTACCGCGAGGATTCCGTCATCAGCCGCTTCAATCAGGCGCCTGCAGGGACCCTGATGTCCATGCCGGAGGATACGGTGGCGGTGCTCAACGCAGCCTTTGCCATTTCCAGTATGACTGACGGCGCTTATGACGTGACGGTCGGGCCGCTGGTCAATCTGTGGGGCTTCGGTCCGGATGTGCAACGTTTTGAGCCGCCGCAGAGTGAGGAGATCCAGGCGGCCATGGCCCGAGTGGGTTGGCAGGCATTACTGCTGGATGAGTCACGACTTCTTCAGCCCGGCAATGCCTATGTGGATCTCTCTTCCATTGCCAAGGGCTTTGCGGTGGACAAACTGGCCGGGCTGCTGGACAAGCACGGTTTGCAGTCCTGGTTGGTGGAAGTGGGCGGGGAGTTGCGGGCCCGAGGCACAAAGCCTTACGGCAAGCCCTGGCGCATTGCCGTGGAACGGCCCATCCCGGGGGTGCGGGAAGTGGAGCAGGTGGTTGCACTGCGGGATATGGCCGTGGCGACCAGCGGTGACTACCGGAACTTTTTTGAATCTGATGGTAAACTGTACTCACACACACTTGATCCGCGTACCGGTTACCCGGTGGAGCACACCCTGGCGTCGGTGTCAGTGCTGCACGAAAGCGCCATGATGGCCGATGGGCTGGCCACGGCAATGACCGTGCTGGGCCCGAAGGAAGGCATGGCCTTCGCCGAGGCACAGGAACTGGCGGTGTTCTTCCTTGTCAGAACCGATGATGGCGTCAGGGAAGTGATGACCCCCGCGTTCAAGGCAATCCTGGAGGAGAAATAACATGTTGATGACCATTATGGTGGCCGTGGCGTTCATGGGCCTGCTGTTTGCCGGCATGGCCATTGGCGTGATTATGTCCAACAAACCGCTACAGGGTTCCTGTGGGGGGCTGGCTAACCTGGGATTGAAAGAAGGCTGCGAAATCTGTGGTGGCGATCGCGGCAAGTGTGAAGAGAACAGCAAGAAGGTGGACAGCGAGAAAGCGGCTGCACTTGGTAAGGACGTGATGAAGATGTGAGGCCGCTCTGCGGCCGCAACAGGCTTCACGCAACACGCAAACCAGTGCCGGCTCCCTATGTGTGAGATTCAGCTTGCTGAACGAAGGATCTGGCATGGCATTCGTTCAGCAAGCTGAATCTCCCACAGGACAACGGCTCCTCTACCCAGGGTAGGTGCTGTGTTAACAGCAAGTAGTACTGCGCCTTGTCCTGCTTTTCAACGTTGAACTTTAATCGTTCAACGGTGCTTCACCCCCAACACCACCGCCGTACGCAGTTTTGCCTGGCCGTATTGGCGCATCTGTTCGAACTTGCTGCGGCTAATCGGCACGTGCTGGCAATCCAGCGGGGCCTGGTCTTCACCGGGGTCCGGGTCGTGGATATAGAAACATTCTTCATCGCTGCCGCTGATAGCGACCCAGTGGGGAGCCTTGCGGCCATCCAGTCGCCAGGTGCTGATCAGCACCAGCACAATCTTGCCGTCGCTGATGGCCCGGTCCAGATCGGTGGCGGTGACGTCCTGATAGTTCACGGTGATGCTGTGCTGTCGGCAGGTGGCAACGAAATGCTGGTGCAGGGTAGTGATCACCGATTTCTTGTCCGGATCTCGCACGGAATCCACGAACAGGGGGCCTGTCTGGTTACACCAGACCGTGGCATCCAGTCCCCGTCGTTGAGCGGCAATGGCCAGCCCCATGGGGTGGCAGCCACCATGGCCGGCGGTCATGAAGATGGTGGTGGCTTCGCGCCATAGCAGCAGTTCTTCGGTCGTGTCGGGAATCTGTTTCTTCAGGGCGGCCAGCGCCATCAACAGGCAGGCCGGGCCGCAGGTAAAAGGCGTACTCTGTTGTACCCAGGGCAGGTGCAGGCGCGCGTCGTTGTTGGGCTGGTAGTGCAGTCGTTTCTGGTAACGCAGCGCGTCCTGATGATCTTCGTAATAATCCGGGGAAAGGCCAAACAGTTTGTAGCCACGCTTTTCATACAGGGTGATGGCGGCCAGGTTGTCCTTGCGGACTTCAAGGCGTAGATACAATCGTCGTTCTTCATGGGCGTAAGCTTCGGCAGCAGCCATCAGCCGCTCCCCCAGTTTTTTTCCGCGCTGGCTGGCATCCACGGCAATGGAGTACAGCCGCGCTAACCGGGTCCCTTTCTGCAGCAGCACCAGGGCATAGCCACCCAGCTGACCGTCCCCGGTTTCGGCCACGATCAGTCCCTGATGCGCGCGTTTGAGCCATTCTCTGAAACTGCGGCGGGACAGACGATCCGATTCAAAACAGCGCTGTTCCAGCGCAACCAGCGCTTCCAGATCGGCGGGCAGGGCGGGGCGGAGGCAGACGGGGCACATGGTCCTTGTTCCTGATAAGTAGCTCAGCATAAGGCAACAGCGGTATGCCGAGCTAGAGGAATCTGAGAGCAAGCTACAAGCCTCAAGCTGCAAGCTACAACGCGGGAATGGCCGTGCCTGCATATAGACCCTGCCCGCGTTCCAGAGTTGAAAAACAAGGCGGTTTTCAGAGCAAGAGAGAGAATCAATGCAGGTTGGAAGGTGTCTCTCATCGCCTGTCCGCGGGCACTGTCCCCAATTGGCCCTCTGATTTATTTCGCGTTGCAGCTTGAAGCTTGTACCTCGCGTCTTGTCTCTGGTAGCGAAGTCATCCCCGCGGCATACTGATTCCAACATCAAGGAGGGACGCAATGCCGCAACAGGATCCGGTAAGAGGGCTGGTGCTCTCGGGAGGGGGCGCCCGTGGGGCCTATCAGGTAGGGGTATTGTCGGCTATTGCAGAATTGCTCGATCGTGGAACGCCCAACCCTTTTCCCATCATCTGCGGCACTTCTGCAGGAGCCATCAATGCGGCTGCCCTCTCTGCCAATGCGGGTAATTACCGCAGTGCAGTGCGCGGCCTGGAACGGGTCTGGTCCAACCTTACCGCCGAACAGGTTTACCGAACGGATCTCTATGCCTGCCTCAAGGGTATCGTTCGCTGGCTGTTTTCCGGATTTGCCACTGGCCGCACCCCGGATCGCAGTGCCCTGTTGGATAATTTACCGCTGCAACGCCTGCTGACGCTGGTGATCAATTTTCAGCGCATTCAGCAGAACATTGATCACGGCCACCTGCGCGCACTGTCCATCACCGCATCCAACTATGCCACCGGGGAATCGGAGAGCTTCTTTCAGGGCGCGCCGGATCTTGCTGACTGGGTGCGGGCGCGGCGCAAGGGCAAACGCTCCCGAATCGGGGTAGAGCATTTGCTGGCCTCGGCAGCGATACCGATCCTGTTTCCCGCCGGCAAGGTGGATGGCGGTTACTATGGGGACGGCGCGCTGCGGCAGCTGGCTCCGTTGAGTCCGGCGGTGCACCTGGGCGCTTCACGGTTGCTGGTGATCGGTGTTTCCGGCAATGCCTCGGCGGCACGTCAGCGGGTGTTGAGCGGTTATCCTTCCATGGCCCAGGTGCTGGGCCATGTGTTGAACAGTGTGTTTGTGGATACTCTGGAAGGGGATGTGGAGAGGCTTGAGCGGATCAACCATACCCTTTCTGCACTGGGTGAGCGTCAACGCCGTAAGCACGGCGTCACGCTGAGGGAAGTGGACGTCCTGAAGATTTACCCTTCGCGCCCCATTGATGAAATTGCTTCCGAGCATCTCAAAGAGTTGCCAGGCACGCTGCGCTTTTTCCTGCGTGGCTCCGGGGCCACCCGTTCACCGGGCGCCAGCGCCATGAGTTACCTGTTGTTTGAGCCCGGCTTTACCCGCGCGCTGATTGAGATGGGCTACCGGGATGCCATGGCGCGAAGGGAAGAAATCGAAGCATTTTTCAGCAATGAGCCGTTGCTGGAGACCGAAACGGAAGAGGGTCAGGCCGAAGAGGCTGGCTGGTAACGGTGCTTTCTCTGGAAGTGGCTGACAAAGCTGGTGGGGTAGTCGGTGATGATGCTGTCCACCTTCAGGTGGGTGAGACGGTCCGCTTCGGTCAGATCGTTCACCGTCCATACAGACACCTTCAAGCCACGTTTTCGTGCTCGCCGCATCAAGGCTGGCGTGACCAGGGAGTAGTGGGCGATCAGCCAGTTGCAGCCGAGCCCCCGTGCCCGCCGGGTGGGCTGCAGGTAGCGGTACTGGCAAACGTAACCCCGCTCAATATCCGGTGCCATGGTACCCATCATGCGCAGGAAGCCGGTATGGCTCGAGGTCACCACCACCCGGGATTGCAGTTGCTGCTCGTGGATCATGTGGGTGAGATGATGGGCCAGCTGATGCAGCACAATGCGATCGGCCCCTTTCACTTCGAACTGGAAGCGCATCTGCGGACCGCACAGATCGACCACTTCCTGCAGTGACGGAATGCCGGTGGGGCTGTGCCAGCCAGGGGTATTGCGGCGGGCATCCATGACCCCGAGCTGGGCTCGGGTGTACTGGCGCGCATTGCCTTTGATGCCCGTGGTACGGGTGATGTCACTGTCGTGCAGCACGATGAGCTGGCCATCGGAGGACAGCCGGACATCCAGTTCCATCTCCGTCACCCCGGCTTCCACGGCCACCTGAAAGCTGGCCAGGGTATTCTCCGGTGCTTCGCCTCGGGCGCCACGGTGGCCCACCAGTGCGGGGCCATGGCCTGCAGAAAGGGGTTCTGTCATCGCAATATTCATAACCGTTATTCTTGGCGAGAAAGATGACAGCGCCGTGACCCGCAGGCAAGAGGGTTGGTGTCATTTTTATGACTTGTTGTGATCGTAACCTGCCTGTCATCCAGAGAGTGGCACTGCGGATACCGCCACCCAGGTGCAGGAGATAGCGTTTGTCCGTTCTCACACGATACCTACAGTACTTTCTGAACAGTTGGCTACCGGATTATCAGGGCCGGGTCGGCGGGGTTTCGCTGCAGCGTCTGCTGGTCATGGCCGTGTTCTGGCCGGTGTTCATGGCTGTTCAACTCATCAATGCAGCCGGGTTGCTGCTGGATCATGTGCTGTTTCCTGATTTCCGCCGGGTGCAGATTCGTGAACCCCTGTTTGTGGTGGGGGTGCCCCGTAGCGGTACGACGTTTCTGCACAGGTTGTTGGCCATGGATGACAGGTTCACCACCACAGCGTTGTGGGAATTGCTGTTTGCCCCTTCCATCAGTCAGCGTTATTTCTGGACGGCCATGGCGGCGCTGGACCGGGCGGTGGGGAAACCGCTCGGGCGGCTGTTACTGTGGGCGGAACGCCGGTTGCTGGGAGGGCTGGATGGCGTCCACAAGACCGGCCTGCTGGACCCGGAAGAGGATTACCTGGGACTGATACCGGTATGGGGCTGTTTCCTGATGGTGCTGGTGGTCCCCGTGCCGGCCCTGTGGCGACTCACCTTTCTGGACCGCGATGGCAGTGCAGAAGAAAAGGCGCGTTTGATGACGGCCTATCGTCGCTTTGTGCAGCGCCACCTTTTCTTTCACGGTCAGCACAAACAGTTGCTGTCCAAGAATCCCTCTTTCACGCCCTGGATTGAAACACTGGCAGGGGCGTTCCCCGATAGCCGTTTTATCGGTTGTATTCGTAACCCCAGCCAGTCGGTGCCGTCCCAGATCAACTCCATTCTTATCGGTGCAGCCATCTTTGACGGTCGGGATACCACGGCTTACTGGCGGCAGGGGTTTCTCGACATGCTGGACTATTACTATCGGCACCTTGTGGACACTCTGGATGACATGACGCCACAACGCCGGGCTCTCTCGGTGATGGAAAGCCTCGCCAGTGAACCCGCCAGAACCGTGCAGGGTTTTTATGATGAGTTTGGCTGGCAGGCAGAAGCGCGCTTCCGGGAAAAGCTAGCCGAGCAGGATCGCAGGGCTCGCGGCTATCAGAGTGGCCACACCTATTCGCTGGATGAACTGGGCGTGTCGGCGGACACCCTGAACGAAACCTTTGGCTGGGTGTACGAGCGCTACCAGTTTCCCCGCCCGGCGCCATAGCCGGGCGCGGCGGGTATGACCCACCGTTACATTCTGTCGCAAATTTGCCCAGGCCGGTTTTTCCGGTGTCACATTTCGGACATCCGCACGGGTAATACTCGCGGCCATGGATACCAAAACGCTTCGAGTACTGTTTGTGGTGGATGCGATCAAGGGCCGGAATGGCGTCGGTGCCTATTTCCAGGATCTGGTATCGCATCTGGAAGATCAGGTTGAACGGGTTGAGCTGGTGCAGCCATGCCTGGTGGATCCCCACCCCTGTCAGGGGGGCTCCATGCCGATTCCCGGGGACCCGACACAGCGGCTGTTCTTTCCCAAGGTACGGGAACTCAGTGCGCTGGTGTGGGAAATGAAACCCCACGTTATCGTGATTCCCGGCCCCGGTATCTTTTCCATGATTGGCTACTGGATCGCAAAGAAGTGGGGCATCCCGGTCTGTGTCACCTTCCAGACTGATTACAACCGCTTGGTGGAACTCTATTGGGGGAAGCGTCTGGCGCGGCTGGCGGGCGGCTTTCTCAACTGGGTGAACCGTACCCTGTTCCAGGGTAGTGAAACGGCCGCCACCATCTGTGAGTCCATGATTGCCCAGGCCCGGGCCGCTGGCGCCCGTAATCCGCAACTGGTCGGTACGCCGCTGGCGCGGGAATTTGTTCATACCCCGATACAACCGCTGGCCGACACCGTTTCGCGAGTCTGTTACGTGGGCCGTCTGGCGGCAGAAAAAAACATTGAATCATTCATCGCGTTGGCGCAAAGCCGGCCAGACCTGCAATTTGAGGTGGCCGGGGATGGCCCCCTGCGCGGCAAGGTGGAAGAGGCCAGCAAGCGTTGCGATAACCTGACACTGCTGGGCTGGTGCACTCGCGAGCAGGTGGTGGCGCTGATTGATCGCAGCCAGGTGCTGGTGCTGCCTTCCTCGGTAGAGGCCTTCGGTACTGTGGCACTGGAAGCCATGGCGCGTCAGCGGCTGGTCATTACCACGCCGGCGTGCGGTATCAATGAATGGCCGGCACTGGCGCAAGGGCTGTGGATCATGGCAGAAGGCGAGGATTTGCCGGCTACCCTGGCGCGGCTTGATGGCTTGAGCGTGAACGAGCGACGCGAAAGAGCTGAGCAAGCACGTGTTGCCGCCTGTTCCATGAATCAGGATGCGATTGCGCACTGGGGGGGTGTATTGGCGCATTGTGCCGCCATGAAAACCGCTCCCTCCAGCTTGCCGTCCCCGACCCTGGCACTGTTGCGCCGTTTGAGCAGCCATCATGCCTGAGCAACGGACAGTGCAGGGGCAGGGCGCCAATGCGGGTTTGCAGGCACTGGTCAGCATTCATGACGTGATGCCTCAGACGCGGCCCCAGGTCACGGAGATGCTGGGTCAGCTGGCATTGCCTCCCCAGGCTGTGACCTTGCTGGTGGTGCCGGGCAAGGCCTGGTCTGAAGAGGATCTGGCGTGGTTGCGAGAGCTGCAAAATGCCGGGCATCCGTTGGCGGGCCATGGCTGGTCCCATCGTTGCCAACCGCCGGTGACGCTTTACCACAAACTCCATAGTGCGCTGCTGTCCCGTCAGGTTGCTGAGCACCTTTCCTTGAGTGGGGAGGCGATTGTTGGCCTGGTGCAGGATTGCCATGAGTGGTTTGCGCACCACGACCTGACCGCATCATCGCTGTATGTGCCGCCCGCCTGGGCGTTGGGTAGTCTGTCCCGTTCCCAGGTTGCACGATTGCCTTTTGCCTGTGTGGAAACCCTCTCTGGCGTGCTGGACACGGGTACGGGTACGCACACCCGCCTGCCGCTGGTGGGCTTCGAAGCCGACACCCGGTTTCGGGCCCTGTTCCTCGGCTGGTTCAATGCCCTGAATGTCTCCCGCGCCCGTCGCCAGAGGGTACCGCTACGGATTGGGCTGCATCCTTTTGATCTTTCCCTTCACCTGGCCCCGCAGATTTTCAATCTGTTCAAGCAGGTAGAGACCCTTGCCTGCTATGACGGTTATTTCGAGAGACGCATGGCGTCTTGTTCCTCCCGGCCTGAGGTCTCTGGCCAGGGCGGCTCTCACTGAGCTGCATTTACCGTGATGGAAGTCAGAAAGTTGTTTACCTCTCACGATAAACGAAGCGTTTAATCGGGTGAGTGGTCGATGATGTCATTTTGAGATAGTTCAGAGCATTTAATCCCGACGCTGGAACCGCTATTTTTGACCCATCGGTCACCAAATAATCACCACAACAACAATACGGAATAAGGGAACTATGAAACGTCATGTCGGGATCACCCTGCTGACCCTCGCCGGGTTTGTTGTCTCTGGCCAGGTACTGGCAGATAAGGATTATGAGGACTACAGCCGTAGCGAACTGCGCGCCATGGCAGAGGAAAGCCGCAAATCTGTGGAAGAGACGGATGGCTGGCAGACCGAGAAGGTTTACGTTGACCAGGACCTGGTGAAGGGGGAGTGGGCCCGGGTACCGTTTCAGACCCGTTATTTCGATTACCCACCTGAAGAACTCAAGGCAAAATGGGATGTGCTGACCCGCGCGATCAGTGTGCCGTACCCGTCAGCCGAATACCTGCAGAAGCGTTTCGAACGGTTCCCGATCTTCAAGGAAGAATTGGGGCCGGACTTTGATGGTGACTATGAGGTGTTGTCCCAGCAGATTCTGCACACCTGGCGGCTGTTCTTCCGCGGCGATTTTCGTGCCGCCAAGGACTACGGTGTCCAGCTCGGTGCCTACGGCAAGTTGCCGGCGTACCTGGCTCAGTGTATCCAGGCGCTGTATCTGACTGAAAGCCGTGAGGTGAAGCTGGAGATGCTCAACGATGTGGCAAACCAGATCGCCGACTATGTAGATGAAATCCAGGACATGAAGGATGAACCGGAATTCCAGGATGACTACATGGTGTTGCGGATCGGTTATGCCTTTGCCATTGGCCGTCTGGCTGAAGAAGCCACGCCCATGGAAGCCTTGATGAACAACTATCTCTTCAAGGTCAGCCGTGCCCTGGATGACGCGGTGGAAATTGATCCCGGCCACCCGGTGGCGCTGGCCATGCAGGCGGCCAAGGACGCCAACATCATTCGTGTGGTCGGCAAACTGCTGGGCCGACTGACCTTTGGTGCGCGACTGAGCCGGGTTGAGGATGGTTTTGAAGCGTCCTTCGCACAGGTGGATGATCTGGCCATCGTGCATTACGAATACGCCAACTCGCTGATCTACGTTAACCGTAATCGGGATATCTACCGGGCATTCGACCAGTTCAATACGGCAATTGGCATTCACCCCAAGTCTGCAATGGAAGCACTGGATTCCATGTACGCTGCCAAGCGTTTCAAGGAAATCCAGGACTATTATCTGAACTACAAGCAGAGCTTCCGCTCCTTCGAACGTGAACGTCGCGAGTACATGGAGACCACCGACGAGAACCTTTATAACGTCCTCAAACCGGCTTTCCAGGTCAGCGAATACGTGAAGCGCAAAGAAGAGGGTTACGAGTTCGGCATGGCGAATTGAAGCCGCTCTGCGGCCGCATCACGCATCAAGCAACACGCTGCACGCAAAACCGGGAGAATCGCAAGCTGGGAGCGCCTCTACGAAGCTGCTGTAGGAGCGGTCGTCCGATCGCGATCCGAGCCTTGGCGAGGTAATGGACTTCCAGCAGCGAATGACGAGTAACGAGTTTCGAAAACCACAAGCACATTGCCAGCATGTGGGTTACGGTTTTGCTTTTCGAAACTCGTAGCTAGTAGCTAAAAGCTTACAGCTCGCCTCAATCCCGGTAGCGTTTGCTCAGATCCTGGTACGCATCCACCCGCCGATCCCGCAGGTAAGGCCAGATGCGACGTACAGATTCGCTGCGCTGCATGTCCACATCCGCCATCAATACCTGTTCGCTGTCACTGTCCGCCTGGGCGAGGAATTCTCCCTGGGGGCCACAGATGAAACTGTTACCCCAGAACTGGATGCCGCTTTCATCGGCAGGGCTCTGTTCGAACCCTGTACGGTTGGCCACCAGCACCGGCAGGCCGTTGGCAACGCCATGGGCGCGCTGAATGGTAATCCAGGCGTTCAGCTGACGCTGCTGCTCCTCCTGCTCATCCTCTGGGTCCCAGCCGATGGCAGTGGGGTAGAGCAGCAGGTCGGCGCCGGCCAGCGCCATCAGGCGCGCCGCTTCCGGATACCACTGGTCCCAGCATACCAGCAGGCCAAGTTTTCCCACGCTGGTGTGGATAGGGCTGAAGCCGCTGCGGCCATCGTTGAATTCGGCATCCCCCGGTGTGAAATAAAACTTCTCATAAAAGCCCGGGTCGTCGGGAATATGCATCTTGCGGTAAATGCCGGCCAGGCTGCCGTCCTTTTCCAGCACCACAGCGGTATTGTGATACAGCCCGGTGGCCCGTTTTTCGAACAGGCTGCCAACGATAACGATACCGAGTTCTTTCGCCAGCGCACCGAGCCGGTCGGTGCTCGGGCCGGGTATGCTTTCTGCCAGATCAAACACGCTGGTGTCTTCGGTCTGACAGAAGTACAGGCTGCGATGCAGTTCTTGAAGCATCACCAGCTCTGCCCCCTGATCGGCGGCCTGGCGAACCAGCGACAGGGAGTGTTCCAGGTTGGCGTCAAGGTCAGCGCTGTTTTTCTGCTGGATAACGGCAACTCGCATGGGCGTCATTCCTGAAAGGTTGAGGGGCAGGGCGCTTACAGAGCGCCGCGGGGCAACTGCATGGTGACACAATGCAGGCTGCCGTGTTGTTCGATCAAGACCCGGCAATTGACCGGGGTAACGGTGCGTCCGCCGGCCACGGCACTCAGGGCGTCGATAGCCGCCTGGTCGGTTTCGCAGCCATACACCGGGAGCAGGATCTTCTCATTGGTGATGAGAAAGTTCGCATAGGTGGCGGGGAGGCGCTGGCCTTCGCGGCTATATTGCGGGGTGGGCAGGGGCAGCGGGACCAGAGTCAGATGGTGGTGGTGGGCCAGTGACTGCAATTCCTGCTCCATGCGGTGCAGGGAAGGGTAGTGACTGTCCTCCGTATCCTGACACTGCACATAGGCAAGGGTGCGCGCATCCACGAACCGGGCGAGGGTGTCCACATGGGCGTCGGTGTCATCACCTTCCAGTTCACCGTGATCCAGCCACCAGATGTCTTTCACCCCCAGCTGCTGTTTGAGCTGAGCGGTCAGCTCGTCTTCGCTGAGGGCGGGATTACGGTTTGGGTTACGCAGACAATGGCGTGTTGTCAGCAGGTTGCCCTGGCCATCGGTATCCACGGCCCCGCCTTCCAGCACCAGTGAATGGGAATGAAGTGGCAGTGACCATGTCAGTTGCTGGTTCAGGGCGTTGTCCCTGTCGGCCTCGAACTTGCCGCCCCAGCCGGTGAAGGTGTAGTCGAGCAGTTCCGTGGCGCCATCGTTCTCGATGGCCAGTGGGCCAAAATCCCGTGCCCAGGTGTCGTTGTAGTCGGCGATCACCAGCTGCAGCCGCTCCGCGCCAAGGCCCCGTTGGGCAACCAGCCGTTGAATACGGTTATGCAGGGTGTCATTCCGACAGACCAGCAGGACGTGCTGGTGGTCGAGCAGGGCAGCCAGGATGTCCAGGTAACAACGCTCTGCCTCGGCGAGATGATCCGCCCAATCGGTGTCAGGGTCTGGCCAGGCAAGTAGCACCCCCCACTGGGGGTGCCATTCGGGAAGAAATCGGCGCATGGGAGGAGGGTTCCGGTAACGGGCTTACATGCGCGCGAGTGTGCTACTGACGGGCGCCCCAGTCAATATAGAAACCGCCGTCATCGCCGCTGCTGTCTGCAGCGTCATCCACGGCTTCTGCGGTACTCTCCGCTGCCGCTTCAGCGCTGTCACGGGCTTTCTCTGCAGCTTCTTCGGTGGTTGCTTGCGCTTTCTCAGTTTCTGCCTTTACCTTCTCAGCTTCCGCTTTGGCATCGGCTTTTGCCTTGTCCGCGGCGGCTTCCGCTGCGGAGGCCTGTTCTGCTTCCTCTTTGGCCTGGGCGATGGCCGCGTCAGCCTGAGCCTTGGCCGCCGCTTCTTCCGGTGTTTCTTCCCCGGCGATAATGATGCGTCCGGTGATCGGGTCGAAACGGAACTCGGCATCTGAAGCTGGAGCAGACTCGGGTTCTGCAGGGGCGGACGGTGCCGGCTCGGGGGCAGATTTACTGGCTGCCTGAGGCGCAGGTTCCGGCTGCGGTGCCGGGGTGGGCTCAGGCGCCGCCGCGGGCTCAGGGGTTGCTGCAGGTGCCGCAGTGGCGGTGGCCTTGGTGGCGGGGGCGTCCGTTTCCTCTTCAGGCGTCGGGGCGTCCACTGTGTCAGTCTCAGCCACTGGTTCAGCCGGGGAGTCTTGCTCTGCGGCAGGTGCCGCGGCCTCTTCCGGGGCCGCCTCGGCGTCGCCAGCGGGAACAAAGCGGCCACTCACCGGATCGAAGGCCATCTCGCCTTGGTTAGCGGGGGTGGTGGGGGCAGTCTCTGCCGACGGCGGGGCAGTGGCTTCAGGCGCTGATTCCACTTCCTCGATTTCAGGCAGGGCCTGGGGCCCGGATACAACCTCAGGTGCTTGCGGCGCCGGGCGATCCACCACGGTATGCAGGGTGACACCATTTTCGAAGTAGACGCTGAAGCCATCATAGTTCCAGCGCGTTATCGCGGGGGAGCCAACCGGCCCCCTGGTGGACATGGGCGTGCCAAACTGGCTGCGCACCTGGGATTCGGACTGTCCCCGTTGGGGCACCTCTGCGGACAGGGCAGCAGCGGGCATCACCAGCGCTGCACAGGCCAGCAGCGGCATTATTCTCGTTTTCATTCTTTCCCCCGGCGATAGGTATTTTCTTTCGATATTAGAAAGTTAGGCTCACTTATTCAACCATTTTGCCAGCACAGGAACGCAGACCCGGTTCACAAAGACGCCTGCGCCGGCGATTCCTTCTCCCGGGGCCTGATTGCGGGCGTGGTATTTGTGCCGGGATTCGGGTTAAATGCGCTCCATGTTCAAACCTCTCTCCTTATATATCGGCCTGCGCTACACCGGCGCTCGAGCCCGAAACAGCTTTATCTCGGTGATCACACTGATTTCTGCCCTTGGCTTGATGCTGGGGGTGGCGGTGCTGATCACGGTATTGTCCGTGATGAACGGCTTTGACCGGGAATTGCAGACCCGGATTCTGGGTATGGTGACCCACCTTTCTGTGCACGGTCGCGAGCCGGTTGAGGACTGGCATGTCCTGGCCGAGCGGCTGGATCACCATTCGGAAATCGAAGCCGTATCTCCCTTTGTTCAGCTCGAAGGCATGCTCACCCACAGCGGTGAAGTGGCTGGCGCCCTGATTCATGGCATCGAGCCTGAGGCGGAACGCAAGGTGTCCATCGTGGGGGATTACATGGAACGGGGTTCTCTGGAATCTCTGCAGCCCGGTGAGTTCGGCATGGTGATCGGTTACGGTCTGGCCCGCCGGTTGGGGCTGAATCTTGGTGACAAGGTCACCCTGGTCCTGCCGGAGGCCACCATTTCCCCTGCAGGCGTGATGCCCCGTTTCAAGCGCTTTACGGTTTCAGGCATTTTCCGTGTGCGGGCCGAGGTGGATTCCCTGTATGCCTACGTGAACGTGGAAGACGCCGCCAAGTTGGCCCGGGAAGCGGGCACCGTGCAGGGATTGCGTCTCAAGCTTGAGGACCTGTTTGCCGCACCCACCCTGGGCTGGCGCTTGCAGCGGGAGCTCGGGCCGGGGTATTACACCAGTGACTGGACCCGCTCCCACGGCAATCTTTTCCAGGCCATCAAGATGGAAAAGACCATGATGACGCTGTTGCTCAGCTTCATCGTGGCGGTGGCCGCCTTCAACATCATTTCCAGCCAGGTCATGCTGGTGACGGAAAAGCGCGGCAATATTGCGGTGCTGCGAACCCTGGGGGCCTCTCCGGGGGCGATCATGCGGATCTTCATGGTGCAGGGCACGCTGATTGGCGTGGTGGGTACCTTGCTGGGGACGCTGCTCGGGGTGCTGCTGGCGTCCAATGTGAGCAACCTGGCCGAGTGGATCGAGCGTACCTTCAATACCCGCCTGTTCGATGCCTATTTTGTGAATTACTTGCCTTCGGAGCTGCAGTGGGGAGATGTGTTCACCATTGTGTCCATCGCCCTGTTCATCAGCTTCGCGGCCACCCTCTATCCTTCCTGGCGTGCCAGCCGGGTGCAACCTGCGGAGGCCCTGCGTTATGAGTAATGCCGTCGAGCCGGTGCTGCAGGCATCGCATTTGGTGAAGTGTTATGACGAGGGCCCCACGGAGCTGGAAGTGTTGCGTGGTGTGGATCTCACCGTGGAGAAGGGGGACATTCTGGCGATCATCGGTGCATCTGGTTCCGGCAAGTCCACCCTGCTGAACCTGTTGGGCGGGTTGGACACGGCTACCCGTGGCAAGGTCACCATTGCCGGCAATGATCTCAGTAGCCTGAATGAACGCGGCACGGGCCGGTTACGCAACCGTTATCTGGGCTTCGTGTACCAGTTTCATCATCTGCTGCCGGAATTTACTGCGCTGGAAAACGTGGCTATGCCGTTGTTGATTCGCGGTGACAAGCCGGCAGTATGCCGGGAAAGGGCCTCAGCCATGCTGGAGAAAGTGGGGTTGGGGCATCGCCTCAGCCACAAGCCCTCGGCGTTGAGTGGCGGTGAGCGCCAGCGCGTGGCCATCGCCCGGGCTCTGGTCACGGAACCGGCACTGGTGATGGCCGACGAGCCCACCGGCAATCTGGATGAGCGTACGGCTGAGCAAGTGCAGGCGTTGATGTTGGATCTGAATCAGTCGCTGGATACGGCGTTCATGATCGTGACCCACGACCGGGAATTTGCGGGGCGCTGTCCACAGCAGTACGAATTGCACGACGGCTTGCTGAATCCTCTCTGAGCCAGGATTCAGCGACGCTCCGGGTCGCTTTCCTGGTGGACGGGTTGTGGTTGCTCGTCTACCTTTTTCACTCTTTCCTTTTCCGCCTTTTTGGCTTCGCGGCGTTGCATCCGTTCGCGATTTCTCGCGCGCAGGTTCCAGCTGCGCACCACGGCAAGCCGCCAGGCTATCTTCACCGTGATGTAGGCCGCACCGCCACACACCAGTGCAATCAGGGTGGATCCCAGCCAAAGCGGTATCAGTTGCTCCACGAACCAGGCCACGGTAATGGCCTCACCGCTGTGTGGAGGCATGCCCAGCAGCCAGGCGCCAATGCGGTAATTGAAATAAAAAATCGGGACGTAAGTGACCGGATTGGAAATCCATACCAGCATCACCGAAAGTGGCAGGTTGCAGTGAAAACGGACCGCCAGCAGCGCTGCCAGCCCCATCTGCAGGGGGATGGGCAGCAGGCCGGCAAAGATCCCGATAAAGGCAGCACCCGCCAGGGAGCGGCGGTTGATATGCCACAGGTTGGGATCAGAGAGTACCTCGCCCAGAAAGCTCAACGACTTGTGTTCACGAAGCCGTTCCGGTTTGGGCAGGTATTTACGAAAAATCCGTTTCGGCATGAATTCGCATCTGCTGGCCGTCACTGTCGGGTGATGGCATTCCGGTTTTAGATCAAGACTGTCAGGTCGTGTCTGTAAAGACTATCAGACCCGGGTTGTATTGCCGTGATGATCAACGGTGTTGTAGCGAATGGCTGGCAAAAACCGGGGTTAATGGCTTACCCGTCGGTTGCCCGCGGCTGGCTATTATGCCGACTCGAATCGAAAAGGCATACACCTGTTGCGGGATTCGTTTCCGGGAGTGGCGATGCAACGTTGGGCAATAGCGTTGGCCTTGGTGGCCGGCTGCTGGTCGGGGGCGCTCTGGCCGGTGGCGGTTTGCCTGTTGCTGGCGCTGTTGTTATCCCGTGGACGCCCGGTGTGGTGGTGGCTGCCGGTGGCCTGTCTGTATGGTGTCTGGCAGCTGCAGTCCGGCGTGCAACAACGTCTTCCTTCCACACTGGAGGGGCGCACACTCACTTTCACCGCCAGCGTGGTATCCATTCCCGAGAACCGGCGCCGTTTCCGTTTTGGTCAGTGGCAGCAGGAGCAGCATTTCACCGTGCTTGTCGAGGAGCATCCGCTCTGGCCAGGGCAGCATCGTATCCGCGTCAGCAGTTATGATCCTGACCAACAGGTGCGCGCCGGAGAACGGTTGCAGATCACCTTGAAACTGAAAGCAGGGCGCGGGATATACAATGCCACCGGGCTGGACCTGGCCCGTCATGACCTTGCCGCAGGGCTGGCGGCACGGGCGACCCTGAAATCCAGTGTCCGGCTTCAGGCGGGCGATGGGCTGGTGGCGTGGCGTGAACGGCTATCCCGTTCGTTGGCGGACGCGGTATCCACCTCGCCCTCGGCCCGGGCCGTGCTGCCGGCGCTGGTGGTGGGTGACCGCGCAGCACTGGACGGGCCCTTGCTGGCCGGGTTTCAGACCACCGGGGCAGCCCACCTGCTGGCGATTTCCGGTTTGCATGTGGCCATTGTGGCGGGGGCCATTTGGTGGTTGGGCCGGTTATTTCTGGCGCCGCTTTGCCAGAAGGTATGGCCGGCCAGCCGACGACTGACCCAGCAACAGCTGGCCTGGGGGCCTGCGTTGCTGGTGGCTCTGGGTTACAGTGCCCTGGCCGGCTTTAGCCTGCCGACCCAGAGAGCGGTGATCATGTTGTCGGTGGTGGCACTGGCTTCTGTCATGCGCTATCAGGCCAGTCTCTGGTCCAGCCTGGGCTGGGCGTTACTGGTGGTGTTGGTGGTGCAGCCCTTGTCCGCGCTTTCGGAAAGCCTGTGGTTGTCTTTTGCGGCTGTGGCGGTCATTGCCCTGTTGATGATGGGACATGGCGGCCGGCGGTTGATGCTGCTGCTGCCGCTGCTGATGACCTTGCTGTCAGCGGCACTGTTTGGGCAATGGTCGCTGCTGTCCCCGCTGGCTAACCTGTTGTTGATTCCGCTGTACTCCCTGTTAATCATCCCGCTCACCCTGTTTGGCGCTGTTACTGGCTTGCGCGGGGTGCTGGAGGCGTCCGGCACCGCTGTGGAGTTGTCCGTGGTGATCATGGAGTGGCTTTCACGGTTTTCCGCGCCGGCAGCCGCGGCCCTGCCGCTGCCTTCCCTGCTGAGTGGGTTGTGCCTGATGGCCGGGGCCTTCCTGCTGTTCTTGCCGGCGATTCCGTTTCCCCGGTTATTGCTGCCGATATGGTTATTGCCCTGGCTGACCCAGTCGTTACCGCCCCTTGTGCATGGGCAATGGGAGTTGACCGCGTTTGATGTGGGGCAGGGGTTGGCGGTGGCCGTGCGTACCCGCGACCATCTGCTGCTTTACGATACCGGTGCCTCCTGGCCGGGGGGCAGCATGGCGCAATCGGTGATCAGGCCCTGGCTAAGGCGGTACCGGTTAAGCCCGGATCGCCTGATCATCAGTCATGGCGATAATGATCATGCCGGTGGCAGCCAGGACTTTCCTGATGACGTGTTGCGTCTCAGTGGCGAGCCGGAACGGGTGCCGGGCAGTCAGCCTTGTATAGCCGGACAGCAATGGCAATGGGATGGCGTGCGCTTCTCCGTGCTCTGGCCACCCCGGCCCGCGCCGGACGGTAATGACGCCAGTTGTGTGTTGCTGGTGGAGGGGAATGGCTGGCGAGTGCTGTTACCGGGCGATATCGGGCGGGAAGTGGAATACCGTCTGCTTGGGCAGTGGCCCCGGGCTCAGCTGCTGGTATTGGCGCATCATGGCAGCAAGTCCAGTACCTCGGCGGCCCTGTTGCGGGAAGTGCAACCCGGCTGGGCGCTGGCCAGTGCTGGATACCGGCACTATTTTGGCCACCCCCACGCCGATGTGGTGGAGCGTTTGGTCAGGTCCGGAGTCACAGTTCTGCGTACAGACCGGGACGGCATGATTGTGTTTCGCGGGTACGGCCACGATAATGATCCGCTTATAACAAAATGGCGTCAGCAGCATGCACGGCCCTGGCAACGACCGGCCGGCTGGCGTTTCTGGTAACCCGACTGTGCCCGATTGGGCAACGTAGTGATCAAGGGGAGAGACAAGGTGCAGGATCTTTTGCAGTCCGGGGGCTGGATGATGCTCCCGATCCTGATCTGTTCAGTAGTGGCACTGGCCATTGTGGTAGAGCGTTTCTGGACATTGCGTCCCAGCAAGCTGGCGCCGGAAGATACGGTGCCGCAGGTACAGACCCTGCTGAAACGAGGGCTGTTGAATGACGCCAATCTGATCAAGTTACGTGACAGCTCACCGCTGGGACGTATTCTGGCCACGGGGCTGTCCAATGCCAAACATGGTCGCGAGATCATGAAGGAGAGCATTCAGGAGTCGGCCACCGGGGTGATTCATGAACTGGAAAAATTTCTCAGCACGCTGGGTTCCATTGCAGCCATCACCCCCTTGCTGGGGTTGCTGGGCACAGTGGTCGGGATGATTGATGTGTTTGCGGCCATCATGATCCACGGCACCGGTGATGCGGCCCAACTGGCGGGGGGGATTTCCCAGGCCCTGCTGACCACGGCGGCGGGTTTGGTGGTGGCGATTCCTGCGATCTTCTTTCACCGGTTCTTCGTTCGCCGGGTGGAAGAAATTACCGTGGAGCTGGAGCAGAGCGCTGTCCACGTGGTGGATCTGGTGCACGGTGATCGTGAAGCCGAACCGGGAGAGCAGGCGTGAAATTCCCGCGGCCCAGTCAGGAAGAAATCAGCGTCAATCTGACGCCGCTGATCGATGTGGTGTTTCTGCTGCTGATCTTTTTCATGGTCTCGACCACCTTTGATGACAAGACACAACTGTCCATTACCCTGCCGGAAGCGGATGGCACTGCGCTGGCACAGTCCGCTGAGCAAGTCACCGTGACGGTGACTTCCACCGGGGACTACCTGGTGAACGGTGAGAAGCTGGCGGCCACGGACAGCAAGACACTGCGCACTGCGTTGATGGCATTGGGGCAGGACAAGGCAGACATGCCTTTGCAAATCTATGCGGATGCCAATGTGGCTTACCAGTCCGTGGTCCGTGTCTATGACGTGGCGGGGCAGCTGGGTTTTGTTAAGCTGTCGCTCACCACCCGCGAATCCCCCGATGAGGCACAATGAGTCAATCCTCTGATGACGTATGGCCGACCTATAAACGGTTGTTGTCCTACGTTCGCCCTTACTGGTTCATGCTGGTTATCAGTGTGCTTGGCTATGCGCTCTATGCCGCCACCCAGGCGGGTGGCGCCCAGCTGGCAGGCTATCTGGGCGATACCATCGTCAACCCCACGGATTTCCGGGTCATGGTGGTGGCGATTGCCCCCCTGGTACTGGTGATCTTCCAGGGGCTTGGCCAGTTCATGGGCAGTTACAGCATGAACTGGGTGGCCCAGCAGCTGGTGTATGTGCTGCGTAACGATGTGTTTGGGCATGTGCTCAAGCTGCCGCAGTCCGAATACCACCGCAACGCCTCCGGGCGAATCATGTCGAAGATTATCTTTGATGCGCAGCAGGTCACCAGTGCCGGTACCGATGCGATCATCGTGATTGTGCGTGAGGGCCTGACGGTCATCGGCTTGTTTGCTTTTCTGCTCTGGCAGAACTGGAAGCTGACACTGATTCTGGTGGCGGTGGCACCCCTGATAGCCCTGGTGGTGAATATCACCAGCAAGCGTTTTCGCAAGATCAGCCGGCGTATCCAGTCGTCCATGTCCAATATCACCCATTTTCTCGGTGAGGCCATTGAAGGCAGTGGCGAGGTCAAGATCTTTGGTGGCCAGGATCAGGAAGCGTCGCGGTTCCATACCGTCAGCCGCAGCTTTGCCAAGCAGAACGTAAAGCTCAATGCCAGCAAGATCGCCAGTACCGTGATCGTGCAGCTGTTCGTGGCGGTAGGGATTGGTGCCATTACCTATCTGTATATCCACCTGATGGGCGAGAATCTGACCGTGGGTGGTTTCCTGTCCTATATTGCCGCTGCCGGCATGATTCAAAAGCCGCTCAAACAGCTCACCGATGTGAACGTGAAGGTGCAGCGCGGGGTGACGGGGGCGTCCAGTCTGTTTGATTTGCTCGATACCCCTGAAGAAGTGGATCTGGGCAG
Organism: Alcanivorax sp.; assembly: GCF_017794965.1. Taxonomy (NCBI): domain Bacteria; kingdom Pseudomonadati; phylum Pseudomonadota; class Gammaproteobacteria; order Oceanospirillales; family Alcanivoracaceae; genus Alcanivorax; species Alcanivorax sp. Next base: position 2,084,654 of record NZ_CP051240.1, on the reverse strand, counting down.
TTATGTCCCGGCGCAGAAGGTTCGTGGGGATGTGGAGTTTGATGGCGTCACCTTCGGCTACGAGCCGGAATCGCCGGTGCTGCGCAACCTGTCTTTCTCGATTAAGGCGGGGGAGACAGTGGCACTGGTGGGCCGATCCGGCGCTGGCAAGAGTACCATCAGCGCCATGCTGCCGCGTTTCTTCGATCCCGATCACGGTCGCATCCTGCTGGATGGAGTGCCCCTGTCTGAGTACAGCCTGACAGAACTGCGCCATCAGATCGCTATGGTCAGCCAGCGGGTGGTGCTGTTCAACGACACCGTACGAAACAATATTGCCTATGGTGAGCTGCGCACTGCGGATGATGCTGCCATTGAAAAGGCTGCCCGCGATGCTCACGCCTGGCGGTTCATCGAACAACTGGAGCATGGGCTGGATACCCGTCTCGGGCAGGATGGTGTGCAACTGTCCGGTGGCCAGCGCCAACGCATTGCCATTGCCCGGGCCTTGCTCAAGGATTCCCCGTTGTTGATCCTGGATGAAGCCACCAGCGCCCTGGATACCGAGTCCGAGCATCACATTCAACAGGCCCTGGAGCGGGTCATGACCGGGCGAACCACGCTGGTGATTGCCCACCGTCTGTCCACCATCGAAAAGGCTGATCGTATCATCGTGCTGGACCAGGGACAGTTGATGGAGCAGGGCACCCATGACGAGTTACTGGCTCGTAACGGCATCTACACACAGCTTTACCGGATGGACTTCGCCGAAGACTAACCGCTGGTGATGAGGCAAGCAGGGAAGAGCACCAATGAGTAAGGTAAGCGATTGGGTACAGGAAGGCTGGTACAAGGGCAGCGTCTGGCTCAAGCCTCTGCGGCCGCTTTCCCTGCTGGTGTCTTTCGAGGCACGGCGCCGACTGCAGCACTTCCAGAAGCGTCGCCAGGTACCGCCGGTACCGGTGCTGGTGGTGGGCAACATTACCGTGGGCGGTACCGGCAAGACTCCGTTGGTGATAGCCCTGGTGCATGCCGCGCAGCAGCGGGGGCTGAACGTGGTTGTGGTTTCCCGTGGCTATGGTGGCAAGGCGGACCAATACCCGGTAATTGTCCAGGCCGATAGCGCCGCCCTGGAAGTGGGCGATGAGCCGGTGCTGATTGCCCGCCGCACCGGGGTGCCGGTGGTGCTTGACCCGGATCGCCGCAATGCCCTGGATGAAGCCATCAACCGTTTCAATCCGGATCTGGTCATCAGTGACGATGGCCTGCAGCACTATGCCCTGCCTCGAAGCGCGGAAATCGTGGTGGTGGATGGACAGCGCGGCCTGGGGAATGGCCGCTGCCTGCCGGAAGGGCCGCTACGCGAACCGGCTACCCGACTGAAGGATGTGGATTTTGTGGTCAGCACGGGGGGAGGCTGGAGCGGCGCCCATCCCATGATCATGCGCCCAGGTGAGATTGAGAATCTGGCCGATGGCCAGAGCCTGGATGTGCGTGCCTTTCTGGCCGCACATCCCCATGTGCATGCGATCGCCGGTATCGGCAATCCCCGTCGCTATTTCAATCTGCTGAATATCGTCGGGCTGAATATTCAGCCCCACATCTTTCCTGATCATCATGCCTACCAGCCTTCTGATCTGGCTTTTTCTGATGGGCTGCCGGTGTTGATGACAGAGAAAGACGCGGTGAAATGTGCCGCGTTTGCGGAGCCGCACTGGTGGTTCCTGCCGGTGGAGGCCGAATTGCCGGAAGGGCTGCTGGATCAGATGCTGGATCGGGCGTTGGGGAAACATGGGAAGGAGAGTTGAAAGTTTAAAGTTCAAAGTTGAAAAGCGCGGGAAGGGCGGTGACTCCGGATTGGCCTTGCCCGCGTACTAGCCAGCGCGAGAAACCCATGCGCTCAGATTAACTCGAGACCACCTTCGTGTTTCAACTTTGAATTTTAAACTTTCAACTAGCTCCTGATTGTCATTACTGCATGTTGCGTGTTGCGTGCAGCATGAAGCGTTTCATTTAACGAGGTTTTCATGAGTTTTTATGTGGTGGTGCCGGCGCGGTATGCGTCTACACGGCTTCCCGGTAAACCGCTGGCTGATCTGGCTGGCAAACCCATGGTGGCGCGGGTGGCGGAACGTTGTCAGGTCAGTGACGCCGACAAGGTCTATGTGGCCACTGACGACCAGCGTATTGCCGATGCCCTGGGCGGGCAGGTCCCCGTGGTGATGACCCGGGATGATCACCCCTCAGGAACCGATCGTCTGCAGGAGGTTGCTGCCCAGTTGGGATTGGCAGACGACGACATTATCGTCAATGTGCAGGGCGATGAACCGCTGATCCCTGCTGCGGTGATCAATCAGGTGGCGGAGAACCTGGCCGCCAATCCGGATTGCCAGATGGCTACCCTGTGTGAGCCCATCGAGCACAGTGATGACCTGTTCAACCCCAATGTGGTCAAGGCTGTGTTCGATACCCGTGGCAAGGCACTGTATTTTTCCCGCGCACCGATCCCCTGGCACCGTGATGCCTTTGCTGACGGGGGCCGTGATTTGGCGGCAGGCGAGTGGTGGCGGCATATTGGCATCTATGCCTACCGGGTGGCTTTTCTGCATCGCTATGTGACCTGGGCGCCGGCGGTACTGGAAAAACTGGAATCTTTGGAGCAGTTGCGCGCCATGGCCAATGGCGAGTCCATACATATTGCGCCGTCTTGTGAGCCGGTGCCGGGAGGCATCGATACGCCGGATGATCTGCAACGGGTGCAGGCCTTGTTGGCTGCACAGGAAAAGGGGTGAGGGATGACCTTATCGGTTCTGTTTGTGTGTCTCGGTAATATCTGCCGTTCGCCGACCGCAGAAGTGGTGTTCCGCGACCGGGTCCGGGCGGCGGGCCTGGAGGAGCATATTGTCATCGACAGCGCGGGCACTGGCGACTGGCATATTGGACGAGCGCCAGACCCTCGTACCCAGGAGGCCGCAGCAAGCCGTGGCTATGACATGAGTGGTCTGCGGGCACGGCAAGTGGGCGTGGCAGATTTCGATAAATTTGATGTGCTGCTGGCCATGGATGATGCCAACCTGGCGGACCTGCAGGCAATGCAGCCGGCCGGCTCCAATGTGGTCCTGAAGCGATTCCTGGACTATGCCCCGCAATCCGGCATCCGCGAGGTACCTGACCCCTATTACGGTGGAGAAGACGGTTTTGCCCGGGTTCTGAATTTGGTGGAAGAGGGGGCTGAAGGCCTGCTCGAGGCCTTGCGGGAGCGCCTGTGACCGCTTTGCTGGAACACAATGCTGACCTGTCTTCTCTGAATACTCTGGGTTTGCCGGCGCGGGCGGCCTGCCTGGCGCGTCCGCAGACCCTGGACGCCCTGGAACAGGTACTGGCAGAGCGTGATCCAAATGCCCCGGTCCATGTGATTGGCGAGGGTAGCAACCTGGTGATCCAGGGTGATTTACCCGGTTTGACCATTGCCCTTGGCATCGATGGCATGGCAAAGGTAAAGCAGGATGAGCAGTCTGTTTGGGTGGCGGCCGGGGCCGGTGTGCACTGGGACGACCTGGTGGCATGGACGGTGGAGCAGGGCTGGCAGGGGCTGGAAAACCTGTCACTGATCCCCGGCACCGTCGGCGCGGCGCCGTACCAGAACATCGGGGCCTACGGTGTGGAGCTGGCGCAGGTGCTGGAGCAGGTGACGGTGATGGACATCGCCACCGGCACGGTGAGCCACTTTCCTGCCGAGCAATGTGAGTTCGCCTATCGGGACAGCCGTTTCAAGGGGCGGGACAAGGGCCGTTATATCATTACCGGTATCGAGCTGCGTCTGAATCGTCAGGCGCGCTGCAATATCAGCTATGGGCCACTGGCCCAGCATTTTGCCGACAAGCCTGCCCAGGCGGTGACCGCGGCGGCGGTGCGCGAGCAGGTGATTGCTATCCGCCAGAGCAAGCTGCCGGATCCGGCGGTGCTGGCCAATGCCGGCAGCTTTTTCAAGAATCCGGTGGTGTCTGCTGAAAAGGCGGATGCGCTCAAAGCGGCATTTCCACAGCTGGTGGCTTACCCCCAGGAAAGCGGGACCAAGCTGGCGGCTGGCTGGCTGATCGAGGCGGCAGGCTGGAAAGGCAAGCGTCTTGGGCCGGTGGCTATGCACAGCGAGCAGGCACTGGTGCTGGTCAATCACGGGGGGGCGATCCCTGAGGATGTGATGGCGCTGGCGGCGGCGGTGAAACGGGATGTCTGGCAGCGTTTTGGGGTAGAGCTGGAGCAGGAACCGGTTGTGCTACCCTGAACAGAATGGGAGCATCGACATGTTCCCAAGAAGAGGCATGCCATGAGCGAGCGCGACCGGGTCTTTCAGGTTTCCAGCAATCGGGGTGCTGGCCGCCACCGGGTTCGTTACGTGGAGGGTTCTGCACCCGCTGCCGGGGAGTGCCGTCTTTGTGTTGGCAGCCTGGCGGATTATCCCGAAATTCTCTTCTCACGATTACCTTATGACCGTGATCCACGGCCGCTGCTGATGCAGCATAGAGGCTACTCTTTTTAACCGCGCCTGAAACTCGAGCTTCGCTTGGTGACCCCTTTCCTGGCTACCCCGGCAAATCTACGAAGTCGCTCTACGAACGTAGCGCAGCGAATAACTTGTCCGCAAGCGATCCTCGCCTGGGCGGGGAAACGAGTTTCGAGTCACGAGAAGCGAGTTTCGAAAGGCAGAACAGAAGCGTGGAACGTCGTTTGGGTTTTGAGGTTCGATACGCGTTTCTGGAATCCTTACCTCGCTTGGGCTCGGATCGCCTGCAGGCAGGCTCCTACAGCGGGGGATAGCGAGTGTTGTACTGATGCAAAAAGGCCCGCCCGGGTTACCGGGCGGGCCTTTTTACGTCAGGCGTGCTGCAATGTTGCGTGATGCAGCCGCAGGGCGGCCTAGCTGTCTGAGGATACATCCTCGGATGGCTGGGCGTTCTGCTCGGCGGCCTTGGCGGCGGCCTCGGCCTGTTGCTGACGACGGCGCGCACGCGGGTCGTTGGAGGCACGACCTTGCTCGGCCGCAGCCGGTTGCGCCTCAGCGGCAACCGGTTTCACTTCCGTGGCCCGGCTGGGCAGGGCGTCCGCTTGCGGGGCCGGCTTGGGCTTCTCGAACCTGGCACGCTGCGCATGTTGCTGCGGCTTGTAGTTCGGCGAGCGCGGGTCGTTGCTGGCTCGTACCGGCTCGGCGGCTTGCGCCGGCTCAGCAGGCTTTTCTTCGGCCTTGACCGGTTCCGGTTTGGCGGCGGGCTCGGCAGGCTTGGCGTCTGCTGTCGGCGCCGCTGGCGTTACCGGCTTCGCTTCTGCAGGCTTCTCTTCAGCCTTGGCCGCTTCCGGCTGGGCTTTGGGTGCTGCATCGGCTTTGGTTTCAGGCTTCGCCTCAGTTTCTTGCTGGGACGCAGGCTTGTCTGCCTTGGGCGCGGCCTGCTCTGTCTGCTCGGCCGCAGGCTGCGCCGCGGCAGGCTTGCTTTCCGGCTGGGCAGGAGCGGCCTCGGCCTGTTCAGCGCTCTTTGGCTGGGCGCTTGCTTGTGCCTGCGGTTTGGCTTCAGCTGCTGGAGCGTTGGTCGGCTTTTCCGCGGCCTTTGGCTGGGCCTGGGCCGGTTTCTGCTCGGCGGTGGCCTTGCCCGGTTCCTGTTCCGGTACCAGTTTGGCAGGCGGGTGGCTTTCTGCACCCTGCATCTGGTGATTGTCTTCTACCGGTGCCGGGGCAGCCTTGGGCTTCTCGGCTTGAGGCTTGTCCTGGCTGGCAGCAGGCTGCTGAGCGGCGGGCTGCTCCTTCTGGTCCTTGCCTTGCTGCTTGTTGGGGCGCTTGCGCTCACGCAGCGGGCGGTCGTCCTTGGCATCGGTACGACGGGGCGCCTTGGGGCCCTTGTCGTTGTTGCTGCCTTTGTTGTCGCCATCAGACTTGTCGGCCTTGTTGTCAGGCTTCTTGTCCTGCGGCTTGTTGCGGTTGCGATTGTTACGGTTGTCGCGATTGTCGTTGTTGTCACCGCCCTTGCCACCGTCCTGCTTGTTGCGACGGTTGTCATTGCGGCCACGACGCTGCTCATTGCCGCTGTCATCGCGTTTGTCGTTGCGCTTGTTGTCGGACTGGCGATTATCCTTGCGGTTATCGTCCTTGTCCTGCTGCTTGCGGTTGCGGGTGTTGCGGTTGTCCCTGTCACCACTCTTGTTGTTGCGGCCGCCGTCCTGCTTGTTGCGGTTGTCGTTACGACCACCACGGTTGTCAGTGCGGTTACGGTTGTTGCCGCCACGGTTGTTGCGGTTGTTCTGCTGGCCCTTGTTGCCTTTCTGCTGCGGCTTGGCCTTCTTCTCCGGCTTGGGCTCGGCGGTGAAGACCTGTGCCAGCCAGGTGAAGAAGCGTGCCAGCAGGCCCAGGTTCTGTGCCGTTGCCGGGGTGGCGGCTGCCGGAGCTGCGGGCTTGGGCGGCGGTGGGGCGGTGTCGGGCGACATCAGCTTGACCGCCGGCTCCTGGGGCTTCACGCCGGGCTCCTGACTGTTGGGGGCTTCGCCTTCAGCGGCCCCTTCTGTCAGGTCCATTTCGTGACTCAGCTGGGTGACCACCTGATCGTCACGGATGCGCTCCACTTCGAAGTGAGGCGTTTCCAGATTCGGGTTGGGGATGATCACCACGCGCACCTTGTGGTTCTGCTCAATAGCGCGCAGCGGTTCACGCTTCTCATTGAGCAGGTAGGTGCCCACGGCTACCGGTACCTGGGCCTGAATCTCGCCGGTCCGCTCCTTCATCACCTCTTCTTCGATGAGGCGCAGAATGCTCAGGGCCAGGGATTTCACATCACGGATGTGGCCCTGACCGTCACAGCGGGGGCAGACGATACTGGAGGTTTCCCCCAGGCTCGGGCGCAGGCGCTGACGGGACAATTCCAGCAGGCCGAAACGGGAAATGCGACCCAGCTGGATGCGCGCACGGTCGGCCTCCAGGGCGTCGCGCATGCGGTTTTCCACCTCGCGCTGGTTGCGCGCCGGCCCCATATCGATGAAATCCACCACGATCAGACCGCCGATATCACGCAGGCGCAGCTGGCGGGCGATCTCTTCCGCCGCTTCCAGGTTGGTCTGCAGGGCGGTTTCCTCGATGTCGGCACCCTTGGTGGCCCGGGAGGAGTTGATGTCGATGGAAACCAGGGCTTCGGTGGGGTCGATGACGATGGAGCCACCGGAGGGCAGCTTCACTTCACGCTCGAAGGCGGTCTCGATCTGGGATTCGATCTGGAACCGTGAGAACAGCGGGGTTTCATCGCTGTACAACTTGATCTTGTTCTGGAAGTCCTGCATTACCTGCTGGACAAAGCCCTGAGCCTCCGCAAATACTTTTTCGGAATCGATCAGTACTTCGCCGATATCCTTGCGCAGGTAGTCGCGGATGGCGCGGATGATGACATTGGATTCCTGGTAGATAAGGAATGGCGCCTTGCGTTGCTGGGCGGCTTCGTCAATGGAACTCCACTGCTTGAGCAGGAAGTCCAGATCCCATTGCAGCTCTTCCGCGCTGCGGCCGAGACCGGCAGTGCGCACGATCACACCCATCTCATCGGGAACCGACAGGGCGCTCATGGCTTCTTTCAGCTGGGCCCGTTCTTCGCCCTCGATACGGCGGGAGATACCGCCGGCACGGGGGTTGTTGGGCATCAGCACCAGATAGCGACCGGCCAAGCTGATGAAGGTGGTCAGGGCGGCGCCCTTGTTACCGCGCTCTTCCTTGGAGACCTGGATAATGACTTCCTGGCCTTCCTTGATCACTTCCTTGATGTTGATCCGACCCTGAATGTCTTTCGGGTCTTTCTGGAAGTACTGACGGGAAATTTCTTTCAGGGGCAGAAAGCCGTGGCGCTCAGCGCCGAAGTCCACGAAGGCGGCTTCCAGGGAGGGTTCTACGCGGGTGATCTTGCCCTTGTAGATGTTGGATTTTTTCTGAATGCGCGTTCTGTGTTCGATATCCAGATCGTAAAGACGCTGGCCATCGACCAGTGCCACCCGAACCTCTTCAGGGTGAGTGGCGTTGATAAGCATACGTTTCATGGTGCTACCACACGTTAGTGGTGACACTGGGCAGGGCCGGGGTACAACCGGTAGCAGACCAGGGGGAGGGCTGCAGGCCTGTCACGGCCAGGGCGCACGCGGTGCGTGGGTTTTCGCTTTCCTGGGTGATGCAGTGCCTGAGTCAGCGTCTCTCCGAGTTGTTTGCAATGTTTAGTGCGTAATCGGGCTGGCAATGTGGCCAGCAAGTAATACTTCACGCGATTGCTGTGGCGTTCGGGAGACCATGTTTGCTCCGGGGCTTCACAACAATATGTAAACTCTTGTCTGTCTGCTTTCCAGGTCATTCGACCGGCGCTGCAGGCCACCATTGTTAATGTTCAGGGTCCATCATTGGACGCTGTTTAAATGGGTTTCTCTGCAGCGTTAGTGCCTGGCTCTTGCCCTTGTGGGGAGAGGGCAGGCGGGTAACGCTTACTGTCAGACCTTGATGAGGCTGGGCCCATGAGTTACTCGGCTGTGCCGGAGTGGGCCACACGGCGAATGTTCGCTGCGCGTCGCCGTTGCCTTACTTCTGGTCGACGCTTGACTATAGCAATAAAAGGTTAGAGGGATCAATTAGTTGTGGCAGTGAACAGTTAACAGTGAATAGTGAACAGTGCGCGGGCCTGTCAGGTGGGTACAGCGGCGCTGTGCCCGCGTAGTCAGTCTTCAGGGTTATTAATTGTCTGGATTTTATATCTTTTAGCTATTAACTGTTCACTGTTAACTATTCACTGTCTGACGCTTTCTATAGAATCGCGCCATGCCAAATGATGCTCCCGCCGCGAACCGTGTCAGCTTTGTGACCATTGATGAAGGTCGACACGGCCAACGCCTTGATAACTTTCTGTTTACCCACCTGAAAGGGGTGCCCAAATCGCGTATCTACCGGATTATCCGTTCCGGCGAAGTGCGGGTGAACAAGGGGCGTGCCAAGCAGACCACCCGTCTGGCTACCGGCGATGTGGTGCGTATTCCGCCCATTCGAACCAGTGAGTCGGATGCGCCACCGAAGGTCAGTGACGGGCTCACTGAGCGGCTGTCCCGCGCCTGTGTCTATGAGGATGACAAGTTGTTCATCTTCAACAAGCCGTCCGGACTGGCGGTCCATGGTGGCAGTGGGGTGTCCCTGGGGTTGATCGAAGCCTTGCGGGTGATCTACCCGGAGGAGCGGGAGCTGGAGCTGGTGCATCGCCTGGACCGGGATACCAGTGGATTGATAATGGTGGCCCGTCGCCGGGCCTTCCTGCGTAAATTGCAGCGTCTGATGCAGGGCGGCAAGGTGGAAAAGCGCTACTGGCTGATCTGTCAGGGCTTCAAGGGCAGCGAACGCACCCTGGAAGCACCATTGCTGAAGATGCAGAACGGCAATGAACGGATTGTGCGCGTTTCACGGGAGGGCAAACCCTCGGTAACCCATTTCCGCATGATCGAGCGTCTTGAGGATGCCCAGTTGGTGGAAGCCTTACTGGAAACCGGGCGTACGCACCAGATCAGGGTCCACGGCCAGTTTGGAGGCTTCCCCTTGCTCGGGGATGACAAGTACGGCACGGCAAAAGGGGCGGCATTGCTGGACAGGATTGGCCACCGCCGATTGTGCCTGCATGCCCGAAGTCTCACGTTTCCCCATCCGGACAGTGGCAAGACGGTGTCAGTGACTGCGCCAGTGGATGAGGACTTTGATGCCATTCTCGCGGCATTGCGCAAAAAGAAGGCGCAGTAATGCCTGATGTCCGATGCCTGACATCAAGCAAATCCACTTTTGCTGGCAATCGCCGGCGCCATTCACCCTGCAGTTATCTGGAAGCTCACGATGACCCTGAAATATGACCTGGTGATTTTCGACTGGGATGGCACGGTGATGGATTCCACGGGTCGCATTGTCAGCTGCATGCATCTGGCCGCCGAAGATCTGGCGCTGCCCTCACTTCCTGATCAGACGGTGCGTGACATTATCGGTTTGGGGTTGCCTGAAGCGATTGCGACCCTATATCCGGTATTGAATGCGGCGGATATCGAACGCATGCGTGACCGCTATGCCTTTCACTTTGTCGAGGCAGAAAGCACCCCCAGTGCCCTTTATCCTGGGGCGGAGGATGTGCTCACCCTGTTGCGCGAACAGGAACTGAAGCTGGCTGTTGCTACCGGTAAAAGCCGCAAGGGGCTGCAGCGGGTATGGGGGAATACCGGATTGGATCGCTATTTCCATTCCTCCCGTTGTGCGGATGAGAGTCGCTCCAAGCCCGAGCCACATATGGTGCTGGAGTTACTGGAGGAAATGGCGGTGCCGGCCGAGCGGGCGATCGTGGTAGGGGATACCACCTTTGATCTGGAGATGGCGCGCAATGCCGGGGTGGACAGAGTGGCTGTCAGCTACGGGGCCCATCCGGTGGAGCGGCTGCTGCCTTGTGAACCCTTGGCGGTGATTGATAAATTGAACGACTTGCTACCGTTATTGGCAGCGGATGATTTGGTCATGGAGAAACCGTAGATGGAAAACCAGAGTCCCGCACAGCGCCCTGCGAGCGATAAAGAGTGGAAGCTGATCGAGAAGTTGCTGGGCCAGGCCCAGGATGAGCACCGCAAGTCCCGCCGATGGGGCATCTTTTTCAAGATACTCACCTTTGTCTATCTGTTTGCCCTGCTCAGCATGATGATGGCGGGAGGGCGCTCGTCTTCCAGCCTGGCCGTGGCCGAGGATCATGTGGCGGTGGTCGAGGTGAATGGGGTGATCGCTCCTGACCAGGATGCCAGCGCGGACCTGATCGTCACTGGCCTGACCCGTGCCTTCGAGGCTGAAAACAGCAAGGCGGTGCTGCTGAAGATCAATAGCCCGGGCGGTTCACCGGTACAATCCAACCAAGTGTATAACGCCATCACGCGGTTGCGTAACGAATACCCGGACAAGAAAGTGTATGCGGCCATTACCGATGTGGGCGCATCAGGGGCCTATTATATTGCCTCCGCCGCTGACGAGATCTATGCGGATCCGGCCAGTATTGTGGGGTCTATCGGGGTGATCATGGCCAGTTTCGGCCTTGAAGAAGCAGCCGACAAACTGGGCGTGGAGCGCCGGGTGCTCACCGCCGGGGACAACAAGTCCATCATGGATCCGTTCTCACCCATCCGCCCCTCGGATCGCCGGCACATGGAGACCATGCTTAACGAAATTCACCAGCAGTTCATCACCGCGGTGCGTAACGGGCGTGGTGACCGCCTCAAGGAGGAGGAGAACCCGGATGTCTTCTCCGGCCTGTTCTGGACCGGCGAGCGAGCCGCCACCATGGGGCTGGTTGATGGCCTGAAGAGCCCCGGGGATGTGGCCCGGGATGTGGCAGGTATTGATGAGCTGGTGAATTACAGTGCCAGCCGCTCGCCGATGGAAGAATTCCTGCGTAACTTCGGTGTTTCCATCGGTGAGGGCATTGCCAGTCAGATCGGACTTGAAGGCGCGGTGCCGAGTATTCGGTGAAGCAGCTGCGAGCTATGAGCTTTCAGCTACGAGGAAAAGCAAAAACCCGGGGCACCGGGTTTTTGCTTTTAAGGATCCCGCTTTAGTCTGGTCGCATCACCATTCTGAAAGCTCACGGCTCACGGCTCACGGCTCACGGCTATAGCGGCAGCTGAACCCCCTCCGCCGCCAGAAACTCGGTGAGCACAATCAACGGCAGGCCGATCAGGCTGTTGGGGTCGCGGCCTTCCAGGGCCTTGAACAGGACAATGCCCAATCCCTCGGACTTGAAACTGCCGGCACAGTTGAGTGGCTGTTCCAGATCTACGTAACGCTTGATCTGTTGCTGTTTCAGGGTGCGAAACTGGACATTGAAGGGCTCGCAGGCCACCTGGGTGCGGCCAGTGGTGGTGTTGAGCAGACACAGACCGGTGAGGAAGGTGACTCGCTGGCCGCTGGCAGCGCTCAGCTGTTCGATGGCTTTCTCCCGGGTGCCGGGCTTGCCGAGTACCTGGTCTCCCAGCACCGCTACCTGGTCGGAGCCGATGATCAGGGTGTCGGGATGTTGCTCTGCCAGGGCGGCGGCTTTTTGTTGCGCCAGGCGCATCACCAGATTGGTTGGCGTTTCCCCCTCATGGCGGGCTTCATCAATGTCCGGGCTCTGGTGGCTGAACTCAAGGTGCAGCTTGCCCAGCAGTTCACGGCGGAACGGTGAGGACGAGGCGAGTAACAGGGCGGGGGTAGCGGTCATGATTCTGTCTCCGGTCTGAGCGGGCAGAGTGTAGAGATTTTCGCTTGCCGGAAGAAGGTTTTCAGGGGTGGAATTGGGGTAAAATGCCACTCGCCGGGCAAAAAACACCCAGGAATCCTGAAGAGTTTTTGCTGTTTTGGAAAAAGTCTTTATTCCTCAAATGGTTAGCCGCTTACATTAACTTTGACAGAAGGGCGTCTCAGCCCTAGAATTGCGCGCTTATGTTTTCAGGGCAACTGCCACAGTTCCTCGACCCCCGCAAATACGCGGATCAGGGTCGCGTCGTTGAAGGCCAGCTCACTGTCCGCGACCTGCCACGCCTGCAGGAATACAAGGACAGTCTGGACCAGCCGGTAGTCATATCGCTGGTGTTCGGCCGTGACGAAGAGGGGCATCGGCGTATTGAGGGCGAGGTCAGCACGACACTGGTGCTGCCATGTCAGCGCTGCCTGGAGCCGGTGACTTATGACGTCAGAGCCACGATTGATGTGGCGCTTGTCTGGAATGAGGATCAGGCAAAGGCGCTGCCGGAGCGACTGGACCCCTGGCTGATTGATGATGAACCCATGGTTCTCACCGATTTGCTCGAAGAGGAATTGTTGCTGGCAATGCCATTGGTGGCACTGCATGACCCTTGCCCGACAGCTTTACCGCATGACAGCGGTGAACCTGAGAAACAGGAAAACGCGGATAATCCTTTTGCCGTGCTGGCCCAGTTAAAGGGTCAAGGCAAGTAAATTCAGGCTGATTTAACGCCCGAGGAGCTCGAAATGGCTGTTCAACAGAACCGTAAAACCCGTTCCAAGCGCGGCATGCGCCGTTCCCACGATGCGCTGACTTCTTCCGCGCTGACTGAAGATACCAACACAGGTGAAGTGCATCGTCGTCACCACATTTCTCCGGACGGCATGTACCGTGGCCGTCAGGTGATTCGTCAGGTTGAGACTGACGACGAAGAGTAAGATCTTCAAGCAAACGGGAGCTCAGGCTCCCGTTTTGTTTTGGCCAGTATGGCCTCAGAAATCCTCCTCCGGGAGGATTTTTTGTAAGCGGATACAAGGGAACCTGTACCGCGTTGCATTTTTTGTCAGAATGTCGGCCTCGATAATCGCATATAAAGGAAGCAGCCCATGTCGGTTGTGACGTTGGCGGTTGATGCCATGGGGGGAGACCACGGTCTGTCGGTTACCGTGCCTGCCGTGGCGAAGATGCTTTCCCGCCATGATCATCTCAACATCATTCTTGTCGGCCAGCCTGAGCCGCTGGCGGAGGCCCTGAGTAAACAGGGTCTCAAGGATCACGCCAGAATTACCGTGCAGCCCGCTTCTGAGGTGGTTGCGATGGATGACCCGGTTGCTGTCGCCATGCGCCAGAAGAAGGATTCGTCCATGCGGGTGGCGGTCAATCAGGTGAAAGAGGGCAAGGCGCAGGCAGCGGTCAGCGCCGGTAATACCGGTGCCCTGATGGCGGTAAGTCGTTTTGTTCTCAAGACGCTCCCGGGGGTGGACCGCCCCGCTATCTGTACCGCCATTCCCACTGCCACCGGCCATTGCCACATGCTCGATCTGGGCGCCAATGTGGATTCCGAGCCCGCGCACCTGTTGCAGTTCGCCCTGATGGGGCAGGCGCTGGTGAGAGCTGTGGATGGTGAGCGCCACCCCCGTGTTGCCTTGCTCAACATCGGCGAGGAAGACATCAAGGGCAACGAGCAGATCAAGGAAGCCGCATCCCTGCTGCGCCAGGCGCCTGACATGAACTACGTAGGGTTCGTGGAAGGCAATGGTATTTTTGCCGGTGAAGCGGATGTGGTGGTCTGTGACGGCTTCGTAGGCAATGTGTCGCTGAAGACCATGGAAGGTGTGGCCAAGATGATTGGCAACATGATCCGTGAAGAAATTGGCGCCTCCTGGCTTCGCAAACTCAGTGGCCTGATGGCGCTGCCGGTGTTGGCCGGCTTGAAGAAACGCATGGATCCGGACCGCTATAACGGCGCCAGTCTGGTGGGCCTCAAGGGTGTAGTGGTGAAGAGTCACGGGGGGACCAGTGTGGAAGGCTTTATCAGTGCACTGGAAGTGGCCGAGCTGGAAGCGCGCCGGAATGTGCCCGACCTGATTCGGGATGCGTTGGCCCCGGCAGACGCGAGCGACGCTACCCGGGCCTGATGCGGCAATACTTTGTTGCAGCCTTGCCCGGACAGCGGATTGCAAAACGGGCATACTGCGGCGCTTGAAAAGAGGATTAGAGATGTCCAAAACCGCCTTTATTTTTCCCGGCCAGGGGTCCCAGTCACTGGGAATGCTGGCTGACTTTGCTGACCGCCCAGCGGTGAAGCAGACTTTTCAGGAAGCGTCTGGTGCGCTGGATCTGGACCTCTGGGCAATGTGTCAGGACGGTCCGCAGGAATTGATGAACCAGACAGAAAACACCCAGCCTTTGTTGCTGACTGCCGGCGTGGCGTTGTGGCGACTGTGGGAGCAGAGCGGAGGCCCGCGCCCGCATTTTCTGGCCGGTCACAGTCTTGGCGAGTACACCGCACTGAGTTGTGCTGGTGTGATCAATCTGGGTGATGCGGTGCGTCTGGTTCGCACCCGTGGCCAGCTGATGCAGCAGGCAGTGGCCGAAGGCGAAGGCAAGATGGCGGCGGTACTGGGCCTGGACGACGACCAGGTGCGAGCCGCCTGTGACAAGGCGGCAGAGGGTGCGGTGGTCGAAGCCGTGAACTTCAATGCCCCTGGGCAGGTGGTAATTGCCGGTGCCGCAGAGGCGGTAGAGCGTGCCATTGCGGCCTGTAAGGAGGCGGGGGCCAAGCGTGCCATGCCGCTGCCGGTGAGCGTGCCGTCTCACTGCGCATTGATGAAGCCCGCCGCCGAGCAGCTGGCGGAAACCCTTAATGCCACCAATTTCCACGCGGCTGAAATGCCGGTCCTCAACAATGTGGATGTGGTGGCAGAGACCGCCCCGGAAAAGATTCGGGATGCGCTGGTGCGCCAGCTTTATTCCCCGGTGCGCTGGGTGGAAACCATTCAGGCGCTGGGCGCTGAGGGTGTCAGTACTGTCTATGAATGCGGTCCCGGCAAGGTGCTGAGTGGACTGATCAAACGGATTGATCGCGAGATAGCAGCCAACCCGCTGGAAAGCGGCGATGCGTTCGACAAGGCGCTGGGGCTGTAACGCTTCTGTCAGGAGAAAACAGGATGTCAGACAAGAAAGTGGCATTGGTTACTGGTGCCAGCCGCGGCATTGGCCGGGCCATTGCCAATAAACTGATCGAGGATGGCTTTTTTGTGGTGGGAACTGCCACCTCCGAAAACGGCGCAGCCGCCATCGGTGAAGCTCTGGGCGCCAATGGCGCGGGCAAGGTGCTCAACGTGACGGACAAGGAATCCGTGACGGAAACCCTGAAAAGCATCGCCGATGAGCACGGCGCGCCGCTGGTGCTGGTGAATAACGCCGGCATTACCCGCGACAACATCATGCTGCGTATGAAGGATGATGAGTGGGAAGATGTGATCAACACCAACCTCAATTCGCTCTACCGTGTCAGCAAGGGCTGCCTGAAAGGCATGACCAAGGCGCGCTGGGGCAGGATTATCAATATCAGTTCCGTGGTAGGCACCATGGGCAATGCGGGGCAAGCCAACTATGCGGCTGCCAAGGGCGGGGTGGAAGGCTTTACCCGTGCCCTGGCCCGTGAGCTGGGGTCGCGCAATATCACCGTGAATTCGGTGGCGCCGGGCTTTATCCAGACCGACATGACCGATGCGTTGCCCGACGCCCAGAAAGAATCTCTGCTGTCGGGTATTCCGTTGGGCCGTCTGGGCCAACCGGAAGAAATTGCCAGTGCTGTCGCCTGGCTTGCCAGCGACGGTGGCGGCTACGTTACCGGCACCACTTTGCACGTCAACGGTGGCATGTTTACCGGCTAGGCCCAAAAGTGGGCACGAGAGTGGCTCTCTGTGGGGCAGTATAAGGTGCTGTTTTTACAGAGAAAAATATTTGGAAAAACTTGAAGGAATCGCACCGGGTCAGTTCGCTTGCAAGCGCAAACGGCGTTCACCTAGAATAGCCGCTGACAGGTGCTAGCACACCATCAATCAGGAGAGTTATAGGATCATGAGCAGCATCGAAGAACGCGTACAAAAAATCATCGTGGAACAACTGGGTGTTAAGCCGGAAGACGTAAAATCTGAAGCGTCCTTCGTTGAAGATCTGGGTGCAGACTCCCTGGACACCGTTGAGCTGGTAATGGCGCTCGAGGAAGAATTCGAGACTGAGATTCCGGACGAAGAAGCTGAGAAGATCAGCACCGTTCAGTCCGCTGTAGACTACATCAAAGCCCACAGCTAATCCGTTAGCTGCTGAGCACCACAAAAGGGCCGCAGGTTCCTCGAACTTGCGGCTTTTTTGTGGCCGGTTTTCAGGTAGCCTTCACTCTGGGCTGATTGGCACAGATCATAATAGCCTCTTACATAATCGCGGCGTGATCACTGCAGCTTTGTAGTAATCTTGTCGCATTCCATAGAGTTTAATGCTCCACATCTGAACGTACTGGAGGAATTCGGGTGACATTACGGCGAGTTGTTATCACAGGGATGGGTATGCTGACCCCGCTGGGTGCTGATGTGGCTTCCACTTGGGAAGGCATCAAGGCAGGCAAGAGTGGTATCCGTACCATCGAACATTTCGATACCGAACCTTTTGCCACCCGCTTTGCCGGCCTCGTGCCTGAATTCGATATCTCTGAGTATCTGTCGCCAAAAGATGCTCGAAAGATGGATATCTTTATCCAGTATGGCCTGATTGCTGCCATCCAGGCGGTGCGTGACAGTGGCCTGGATATGGACAAGGAAGATGCGGAACGGGTGGGCGCAGCCATTGGCTCCGGTATCGGTGGTTTGACCAACATCGAAGACAACCACATCAAGATGCTTAACAGCAGCCCGCGCAAGTTGAGTCCGTTCTTCGTGCCCGGGACCATCATCAACATGATTGCCGGTAATCTGGCCATCATGTACGGCATGAAGGGGCCGAACTTCGCCACGGTCACGGCTTGCACCACGGGCACTCACAATATCGGTTTTGCGGCTCAGCAGATCCAGCTGGGGCAGGCTGACGTGATGGTGGCCGGTGGTGCCGAGAAAGGCTCCACCCCGCTGGGTCTGGGCGGCTTCTCTGCTGCCCGCGCGCTGTCCACCCGAAACGATGATCCCCAGGGGGCCAGTCGCCCCTGGGACAAGGACCGGGACGGCTTTGTGCTGGCCGACGGTGCCGGTGCTGTGGTTCTGGAAGAATACGAGCACGCCAAGGCCCGTGGCGCGACCATCTATGCCGAGCTGGCGGGCTATGGCATGAGTGATGATGCCTATCACATCACCGCGCCAGCCGAGGGGGGCGACGGCGCCATGCGTGCCATGCGCAATGCCCTGCAGAACGCTGGCGTAGCACCGGAAAAGGTGGATTACATCAATGCCCACGGTACCTCCACCCAGATGGGCGATCTGGCCGAAGTGGCGGCGGTGAAAACCCTGTTTGGTGATCATGCCAACAGCCTGTGCATGAGCTCCACCAAATCCATGATCGGCCATCTACTGGGGGCTGCCGGTGCCGTTGAGGCAATCTTGTCCATCCTTGCCATGCGCGATTCCATTGCACCGCCGACCATCAATCTGCACAACCCGGATGAGGGCTGCGATCTGAACCTGGTGGCGAATGAGGCCCAGCAGCGCGAGATCCACTACGCGCTGTCCAACTCCTTCGGGTTTGGTGGCACCAACGGGTCCCTGCTGTTCAAGAAGGTCTGACACGTGCCAGGGGGCCAGCAATGAACCGCTGTCATCCTGCCATGATCGACAGCCGTGACCGGGGCCTGGCCTACGGTGACGGCTTGTTCGAAACACTGCGTGTGGCCGCTGATGGCCGCATTCCGCTGTGGACCTGGCATCAGCAGCGCCTTGTCGCCGGGGCCCGGACGCTGGGAATCCCGGCGCCGGATGCAGCGCAGCTGGAGCAGGCACTGGCGCAGGCCCGGGTGCAGCTTCAGGGGCCCGGGCTGATCAAGCTGATGCTCACTCGGGGCGTGGGCGGCAGGGGCTATCTGCCGCCTGCGGATGCGCAACCGGCGCTGTTGTGGCAGACCGGCCAATTACCCGTCTGGTCAGAACAGGACCGTCGCGACGGGATTGTCATGGGGCTGTGTTCCCAACCGCTGCAGCGGGATCCTTTTGCTGGCCTCAAACACCTCAATCGCCTTGCACAGGTTCAGGCCCGGACCGAAGTAGCCCGCCAGGGCTGGCAGGAAGGTTTGTTGCTGTCATCCCGCCGTGAGCCACTGGAGGCCACCGCCATGAATCTGTTTGCCAGGTTTGACAGCGGTTGGTGGACCCCGGATCTGTCTGCCGCCAACGCGGGCGTGGCGGGCGTTATGCGGCAGTGGTTGATAGAGGATCTGGTCCTGCGCGGAGAGAGTGTACAGAGCGATCTGTTACCACTGTCACAGCTTCGCCATGCCCGTGGACTGTTTCTGGTCAACAGTGTTGTCGGTTTGCTCCCGGTGCGTAAACTGGCGCAATGGCAGTGGCCGGTGCCGGATGCGGTGCTGGCCCTGCAGGCCAGAGTGGATTCACTGTTTGAAGCCTGATCCGCTTTGCCGGGTTGCGCGCTGACAAGATCCGGCACCCCTGCTTTCAGTTTATTGCGTGCGCCCGATCTGTATGACTGCAGTGCTGGCCAGTGGCGTGCGTCTTGATTTCATGTTGATCTTCCAGGAACACCAACATTCCCGGTGGCTTTCCTGTTAACAGGCCCTACAATTCCGCTATGCGAAAAAAAATACGAGTCTTTGGTCTGCTGGTACTCCTGCTGGTAGCCGCTATTCCCCTGGCTGGTGCCTGGGTGACCAGTTACCTCCATCGCCCCCTGGGCGTGAGCGAACCCCAGGTAGTGGTGGTCGAGAAGGGAGCCGGTCTGAGCCGGGTGCTCTACAACCTGCAGCGAGACGGTTTGCTGGGCAATGACCACAATGCCACCTTGCGCCGTCTGGGTGCGCGCCTGTACAGCAGCTTCACAGGCATGGATGGCCGCCTGCATGTGGGCGAGTATCAGCTGGAGGAGGGCGACTCCCTGCTTGCCCTTCTGGAGAAGATGGACCGTGGTGAGGTATTGCAGCGCAGTGTGACGTTGGTGGAAGGCTGGAACTTCCGCGAATTGCGCGCCCGTCTGGCCGCCCTGGAAACGGTGACCCATACCCTTGAGGGCTTTTCTGACCAGGAAATCATGGAAAAGCTGGGACATCCGGATCGGCATCCGGAAGGCTGGTTTGCCCCGGAAACCTATTTCTATACCCGGGGTACCAGTGATCTCACCCTGCTTCAGCGCGCCATGGCCAGACAGCAGGAAGTGCTGGATAACGCCTGGGCCCAGCGCGCAGATGATCTGCCCTACGATGATCCCTACGACGCCTTGATCATGGCTTCCATTGTGGAAAAGGAAACCGGGGTACCGGAAGAGCGTGGCGAGATCGCCGGCGTGTTTGTTAACCGGTTACGCAAGGGCATGCGCCTGCAGACCGATCCCACGGTGATTTATGGCATGGGCGAAAAGTACGATGGCAACATTCGTCGTTCGGACCTGCGTCGCCACACGCCCTACAACACTTACACGATTTTCGGCATGCCACCCACCCCCATCGCCATGCCGGGCAGGGAAGCGATACTTGCCGCGGTGAATCCGCAAAGCACCGAGGCCTTGTACTTCGTGGCCAGAGGCGACGGCAGCCATTATTTTTCCCGCACCCTGGCCGAACACCAGAAAGCGGTAAGGGACTACCAGTTGAGGCGTCGTGACGGCTACCGCTCTTCGCCGGGAGCGGCCCAATGAGCGGTTACTTCATTACCCTGGAAGGGGGAGAAGGGGCGGGCAAGAGCAGTAACATGGCCTGGCTTGCCGAGCGACTGCGAGCGGCGGGCAAGACCGTACTGATGACCCGGGAGCCCGGCGGTACGCCGTTGGCAGAATCCATCCGTGAGGTGCTGCTGGCACCCGGTGATGAAGCCATGGCGGACAATACCGAGTTGTTGCTGGTGTTTGCGGCCCGGGCTCAGCATCTGGCTGAAAAGATCCGCCCGGCTCTGGCGCGGGGTGAGTGGGTGCTGTGTGACCGGTTCGTGGATGCTACCTGGGCTTATCAAGGCGCAGGTCGCGGCCTGGATCGTGATGCTATCGCGGCACTGGAAACCCTGGTGGTGGCCGCTAATCAGCCGGACATGACTATCCTCTTTGATGTGCCTGTGGACGAGGGCATGGCCCGGGCAGGCAAGCGCGCAGCGCTGGACCGTATCGAGCAGGAGGACAGGGTGTTCTTCGAGCGCATACGGCAGTGCTATCTTGAGCGGGCTGGCCAGCAGCCAGAGCGTTTTCGGGTGCTGGATGCCGCACAGTCTCTGGAGCGTGTGCGCGACCAGCTGGGTCCGTTGGTAGAGGAGATGCTGGCATGGCAGTAACCGCCCCGGTGCAGGTGCCTCTCCCTTGGCATCAGGACGAACTGGCCCGTCTGCTGGACCAGCACCGCCAGGAGCGCTTGCCCCATGCGCTGCTGATCAGTGGCCCCAGAGGGATCGGGAAGTTGCGTCTGGCCGAGTCGTTGGCCCAGACCCTGCTTTGCGACAGTGGCAGCGACTTCCCCTGCGGGAAATGCCAGGGCTGTCAGCTGAGCACGGCAGGGACCCACCCCGATTACCATCGCCTGAGCCCGGAAGAGGGCAGCAAGGTCATCAAAATCGATCAGGTCCGCCAACTGGTCAGCTTTGCCACCCGTACCGCGCAGTATGACGGATACCGTATTGCCATTGTGGCGCCGGCGGAAGCGCTCAACCGCAATGCCCAGAATGCCTTGCTGAAAACCCTGGAAGAGCCGGGGAGCAAGACCCTGTTGATGTTGATCAGTGACCAGCCCACCTTGCTATTGCCCACCATTCGCAGCCGTTGCCAGCAGCGCGCCTTGCCGCTGCCGGCACGGGAACAGTCGCTGGAGTGGTTGCAGGGCCAGGCCAGCGACCCGGCCTCCTTGCTGGACGCTGCCCACGGGGCGCCGCTACAGGCGCTGGCGCTGGAGCAGGCCGACTGGTTTGCTGAACGTTCGCGACTGCTAGAGACCCTGGTGTCTGTGGCAGAGGGACGTCAGTCTTCTGCCCAGGCGTCATCGGTGCTGGCAAAGCATGATCCCATCGAGATGGCCACGGTGATCTACGGCTGGCTCGGGCGAAGTCTCAAGCAGTCCGTCTCCGGTGAAGCCAGTGCTGATCCCCAGCTGGCGCCGCTGCTGGCACGACTGGCGGCGGCAGCACCTGCCGCCCGTCTGCTGCGAGCTGCCCAACGGGTACTGGAAGGACGGCGAGCGCTGTTGTCCGGTGCCAACCCCAACAAGGAGCTGCTCTACGAGCAGTGGCTGCTGGTGCTGACAGGCGTTGACGCTGCGCCTGTGGGCCACTAATCTTCTTGAAAGTTATTAATAATAAAGTCGTATCGGCTGCGGCCCGGCAGACCACAACGACCACGAGGAAAACCCCTATGAAGATGCCCGGCGGACGTAGCGGGATTCTTTCCCTGTCCATCAAGGACAAGGCGGTGCTGTACTCGGCGTACATGCCTTTCATCACCAACGGCGGGTTGTTTATCCCCACTGAGAAGCAGTACAAGCTGGGTGAGGAAATCTTCCTGCTGCTGAACATCATGGACGAGGTGGACAAGATCCCGGTGGCGGGCAAGGTGGTGTGGATTACCCCGAGAGGCGCCCAGGGTAACCGCAGTGCCGGTATCGGCGTACAGTTCTCCGACCAGGATGACACTGCCCGCGTGACCATTGAAAACCATCTGGCCGGTTCACTGGAATCGGATCGTCCGACGCATACGATGTGAGAGACGCAACACGCTTCACGCAACACGCAACAACGCGGAAAGAGTGTGTATCTAATTGACAATGCATGAGGCCGCGCCCGCAACCAGGGCGCGGCCTCATGCGTTTAAAAGCAGCTAAACCCTGATCCGTGTTGTTGCGTGAGGCGTGTTGCGTGATGCGGATCTGTTACAATCCCCGCCGTCAGAAACTTCGGAGCACCCCATGTCTGCTGCCACTTTTGTGGATTCTCACTGTCACCTTGATCGTCTTAATCTGGAGGCTCATGGCGGGGATTTTTCGGCCATGATGGCGGCGACGGAAGAGGCGGGTGTCAGCCACATGTTGTGTATCGGCGTGGATCTGGAAACCTTTCCGGATGTGCAGGCGCTGGCTGAGCAGTACCCGCAGGTGTTTGCCAGCGTTGGGGTGCATCCGCTCTACAAGGAATCCCGTGAGCCTTCTGTGGCGGAGCTGCTGGAAAGGGCGGCGCATCCCAAGGTGATTGCCATCGGCGAAACCGGGCTGGACTACTTCTATGCCAAGGAAGAGCGGGAATGGCAGAAGCGTTATTTTATTGCCCATATCGAGGCAGCACGGCAAACCGGATTGCCCCTGGTAGTACATACGCGGGGTGCCAAGGACGATACCCTCAATCTGCTCCGCGAGCATGGTGGGGGAGATGTGAAGGGTGTTTTGCACTGTTTCACTGAAGATCTGGATATGGCCCAGCAGGCCATCGAGCTGGGTTTTTATATTTCCATTTCCGGCATCGTCACCTTCCGCAATGCGCAATCCCTGCGCGATACGGTCAAGGCCCTGCCCATGGAAAAACTGTTGATCGAAACGGACGCTCCCTGGCTGGCCCCGGTGCCCTTTCGAGGCAAGCCCAACGAGCCGCGCTTTGTGGCCAATGTGGCGGAATGTGTGGCGGAACTGAAGGGCGTCAGTGTCGAAGAACTGGCCAGCATCACCGCCGATAATTTCTTCACCCTGTTCAACAAGGCGCAACGATGAACCCTTACCTGATACCTGCTCTGGCCGCGGTTGGCGGCGCTGTCCTGGCGGCATTTTTGGTATGGCTGCTGGAGCGCCGCCGGCAAGGGCAGCTCGCCATGCAATGGCAGGAAGAAAAGCACCAGCTACGCGAGCCACTGGCCCAGTTGCCGTTGCTGCGGGATCAGCTGGAGGTGGCAAGCCGCCAGCTGCGGGAGGCTGAAAGCCATGCCCGGCAACTGTCGGCAGAGAAAGCGCGCATGGAAGAGCGTTTGGCGGGGCAGGAAGAGAAGCTGGCCTTTGCCGAGAAAAGCCGGGAGCTACTCAAGCAGGAGTTCGAGAATCTGTCAGCGAAGATCTTCGAGCAGCGCAGCAAGCAGTTGCAGGAGCAGCAGCATCAGGGGCTGGATGGTGTGCTGAAGCCTTTCCGTGAACAGCTCACCGATTTTCGTCGCCGGGTGGACCAGATCCACAGTGATGAGACGCGAACCCAGGCGACCCTGATGGAGCAGTTGAGTCAGCTCAAGGGGCTCAACCAGCAGATGCATGAGGATGCCAAAAACCTTACAGATGCTCTCAAGGGCCAGGTCAAGACCCAGGGCAACTGGGGCGAGATGATCCTTGAGCGGGTGCTGGAGTCTTCCGGGCTGACCCGCGGGCGGGAGTATGAAACCCAGGTGAGTTTCAAGGACGAAAGCGGCCAACGGCGGCTGCCGGATGCGATTGTGCGTTTGCCAGAAAACAAGGATGTGGTGGTGGATGCCAAGGTGTCCCTGCTGGCCTATGAGCGCCTGTCTTCGGCCACAACCCAGGAAGAGCGGGAACAGGCGCTGCGCGAGCATCTGGCTTCTCTGAGAAGTCATATCAAGGGGCTGGATATCAAGGACTACAGTGGCCTTGAGGGTATCCAGAGCCTGGATTTTGTACTGTTGTTCATCCCCATCGAGGGCGCTTTCATGGTGGCCATGGAGCAGGACTCGAGCCTTTATACCGATGCTTTTGCCCGCAATATCGTGCTGGTGAGCCCCACCACGCTACTGGTGACCCTGCGGACCATTCAGAATATCTGGCGGTATGAGTACCAGAACCGCAACGCACTGGATATTGCCGATCGTGCAGGGAAAATCTGTGACCAGGTTTCACTCATTGATGAATCGCTCGGCGACCTGGGTGACAAGCTGGACAAGGCTCACAGTGCTTGGGAAACCACCCATAACCGCCTTACCCAAGGGCGCGGTAACCTGTTACGGCAGGCCAACCAGTTGATCGATCTGGGTGCCAAGGCGCGCCGGGCGTTGCCCCGCGCCGATGAGGACGAGCCCTCGTCCTGATCCCCTCCGGCCGCCCGGTTCCGGGCGGCTGTGCCCCTTAAAGCCCCAATGGTGAACAAATCAGCGTTGGCCTGACCCGTTATCCCTAAATCAGGTGGGGGAGGCACAGGCGTACGATGAAACCCAATGTTGCCATGTTCTCGTCAGGCGTCATGCATCTAGCGACCTCCGCGCTGGACCAAGACCGGGCCATTCTTCACATCGACCCTTTCCGCTAATGCGCGATGAATTTTTGATGTCGGTCAGCGTCCGCTGGCGGTGGTCTTTCCTTGTGATTTGCCGTTTTGTCCTGAGTGACCGGCTGGTCTGTCGAACAAGATTCAGCGCAAATGTAAAACATGACACTAATATGCAACAAGCTGAACTAAACAAAATGGCATCAAATGTTGTTCGAATGTGTCGCTATATGTCATGAAGCTGCGACGAAAATGGGCCAAACTGACGCGACTTGTCAGTCATGAAAAAGTAGTACGACGAGCGGTAGTATCAACATCTTAATAGAAGAACTGGATCACATTTAAAGTTCTTATGCCTTGGTTAGTATCTCCACGTAATGAATTGCTAGCCATAGGTATTGAATATGTATCGTTTGATGTTTGTTCTGTTTCTTCTGACGGGGCTCGTTCAGACGGTATCGGCACTCGACGCTCAGCCCCGCATCATCGGGGGACAGGATGTAACTACCGTCAGGCCGTGGATGGCCGAAGTGGAAATCAGCCGATCCGGGAATCCGGCAAATGCCACCACCTTGTGTGGCGGTACGCTGATCGCACCGCAGTGGGTGGTGACAGCGGCTCACTGTGTGGTGGGGGATACGGGGGCCATATCTGCGGATGTGCTGTTTGTCTCACTGGGCGGGACTAACCGACTGGGGAGTGCGCTGGAGCAGCATGGTATTTCCCGCGTGCTGGTGCACCCGTCCTACCGTTCTGACAATTATCACAATGATATTGCCTTGTTGCGTCTGGATTCAGTCAGTCAGCAGCAGACCATGGATCTGGCCAAGAAGGCGGTGGTCGACAGTCTTGCCGCTGCGCCCAAGGAATCCTTGCAGGCTCTGGGCTGGGGGTATACCAGCAATAATGACCCTGCGCTCTCTACCACCCTGCAGGAAGTACAACTGGACTACGTGTCTGACAGCTACTGTGCCAGCCAGTGGAGTCAGCTGTGGAACGGTCAGATCTGTGCCGCGGAAATGGACCCCGCGCCCCAGGTGCAGGATACCTGCCGCGGTGACAGTGGCGGGCCCCTGATCTCCCGCCAGGATGGCCAGCAATGGCTGGTGGGTATCACCAGCTATGGGCACGAAACCTGCGCTACCAGTGGGGTGCCGGCTGTTTATACCCGGGTCGACCGTTATCTGGACTGGCTGGAAAGTGCCACTTCCGGGCTGTTGGTGGATCTTGAAACCGTGGGTTTGCCCGAAAAGCATTATCAGGTCCCGGGCACGGCGCTCACCGTCAATGCAGGTCTGATCAACCGCAGTGTGATCAATGTGGCCACCAACGTGGGCCTGACTGTGAACCATGAACCGGGTCTGCAAGTCTCTGTGGCCGGCTGGCAATGCGCAGCTGTGGGCAGCTCCGAGACGCGCTGCTCCGGGGGCAATAACCTCTATGTAGGCGATGATCTTGGCGCCATTACCCTGAAGCTGGCCAATAATGGCAGCAAGTGGGCCGGTAACGTGAGCGTTCGTCCCTCCAGTGATGGCTATGATTATTTCAGCGTACCTTCCGAGAGTTTCAAGTTGGTGTTCAGCGATCAGCCGGACGTGGTGCTGGGGGTTTCCAGCCAACGTCGCGCGGATGGCCGGGTGGTGATGACCGCTCGCGTGGAAAATGCCGCCACCCACCGCTCCGCTTCCCGGGTCCGGGTAGGTTTTCAGATGCCGGACGGTTGGCAAGCTCAGGTGCCGGACGACTGCTACGGTTCTTCCCTGGTGCAGTGCGGCATGGGTGATATGGCGCCCGGCGCCGTTGCCGTCCAACAGCTGGTCATGGAAGGTTCTGGCAATGGCCTGGTGTCCATCAAGGTGTGGACGGATAACGGTGACTTCCCCAGCGGCGACAGCCAGGCGGCCAGTTATCCGGCTCTGGCACGTAGCGTGGCGAGCAATAGCGGCTCTTCGGCCGGGGCGGGAAATACGGGTGGATCTGGCGGTGGCGGCGGTGCGCTGTCCGGACTGCTGATGCTATTGCTGGCCGGGGGAGCCGCTCGCCGGCGGTTCAACCAGTGACAGGTGGCGCTGTCGCTCCGGCGCCAGCGCACCCTGATTGCCTTTCCAGGGCACGGCATCCATGCCCTTGGGGATCATGCCCAACTGGAAGGGCGCCTTGATGATTTCAAAGTAGGGGGAGTGATCGAAGTCCGCTGCAGTGACGGCCCGTGGTTGCAGGCGCAGCAATCTGGCGCCGGAGCCATCTTCCTTGACCAGGGGTAGAACCGGAAATTGTACAAAGCTGAAGGCATCAGAGATGACGGTGCCGCTCAGTGCCTTGATCAGTTCTCCCGCCCAGCGCCGGTAAAGTGCACTGCGCCAGCGCAACGGCATCCAGCGCCAGGGCACCAGTGCCATCAGGGACAGGGCTGCCCAGGAACGGCCCCCGCCAGCGCCGATACGGCTGATGGCATAGCGCAACACGTCCTGAGCTTCACTGTCACTGAGACCTTGAGCACGGCAGACGCGCAGCTGACGGCCTTCCAGCGCCGACAGGGGTTCCACGATCAGTCCACGTTCCAGGCTGGCATCAATCACCAGCTGGGTGTCGGGTTCGCAGGGGGTGTAATCCGCGAGCAGGGCGCGCAGGGCCGGGTCGGCCACATCATGCAATCTACCCACATACAGCACGGCACGGGCATAGCGGCTGTCGCCGATGACCTTGAAGGTGCGGTCGATGCTGCTGTGGCCGGAGACAAGGAGCACATCGCAGGATCGGATAACCGTACGCAGGCTGTCCAGATCCGCACTGGGCTGGCCGCTGTGGCTTTCATCTCGCTGGAGCTGGCGACAGCACCATTCATACACCGCCCGCTGTTTGCTCATTGACGCTCGCTGTTCATGGTTTGTTACAGAGTGTTGGCAGCTTACAACAGGCCCAGCGCCCGGTCGATGACCGAAAATGTTGTGTAGAAGTGGGGGGAGAAACGGATTCCGCCACCCCGTTCTGCACAAACCACCCCTGCCTGTTTGAGGCGCTGAAAGGTCTCTGCGGGGGTTTCATCCGGCAGGGAGAAGGTCACGATACCGGCCCGCCGGTCCGGGGCTGTGGGACTCAGCAAGGTGGCGCCACGGGCTTGCAGGCCGTCCAGCAAATGTTGAATGCGGGCCTGAAGACCTGCCTGCACGGTGTCCATGCCCAGCTCTTCAAACAGAGACAGCGACGCTTCCAGGGCATGCACGCCGAGCATGTTGGGGCTGCCGCATTCGAACCGTTTGGCATTGTCGGCAACCTGCCATTCCTGTTGGCTGTAGTCGCCGGCCCTGGCGATCATGTGCCAGCCATGCTGGCGTAACGTCAGAGCGGATTGCCGCTCCCGGCGACAATAAAACAGTGCCAGCCCTTCCGGGCCGAGCATCCACTTGTGGCCGTCAGCCACTACAAAATCGGCGCAGGCCTCACGGGCATCAAAGGGCAGGGCACCAAGAATCTGGATGGCATCAACACAGAAAAGGATATCCCGTTCCCGGCAAGCGCGGCCAATTCGCGCCATATTCATCAACAGCCCGGTACCGTATTGAACGGCCGACAGGGAAACCAGCCGGGTGTTCTCCCCAAGTGCATCAATGACAGCCTGTTCCGGGTCGGCCACATCCAGGTTGACCTCAACCACCTCGACACCCTGGCCAGCCAATGCCTGCCAGGGGATACGGTTGGAGGGAAATTCCTGATCACTGATGACCACCTGATCACCGGGCTGCCAGTGCAAGCCCTGGGCAATGACGGACAGACCCTCCGAGGTGTTCTTGAGCAGGGCGATTTCCGCGGTATCCACGCCACCGATCAACCAGGCCAGGCGTTCGCGCAGACGTTGTTCTACCTTGAGCCACTGCGGGTAGTCCCGGGCACCCACCCGGCAATTCATGTCGGCGAAGGCATGCACTGCCTGACGGGTGCGTTCCGGCCAGGGCGCAACAGCGGCGTGGTTCAGGTAGAGGAGGTCATCCTGTTGGGGAAATTCGGGGTGATCCGAGGCTGGGCTGCTCATGGCGACTCCTTTACGGGATAATCGGTGCAGACATGCTACCGGCCTTTGCACCGGGTAAACAGTTTCGCGGTATTGCGCCGTGCCGTATGCGTATAAAAAGGGAATACGTTAGAATTCAGTCATACCGGAAACCTGGACATCCAGAAAGGGTCTGATCCGGAATGGTTTGGGGCGGTGATGACGCTCTGCTGTGCTCAAGGAGAATTGGATGGGTGACCTGGAAAAAGCCACGCGTAAAGCGCAGGAATTTCGTCAGCGTGAACGGCAGATTCTTGATGCCGCTCTGGAACTGTTTCTGGAGGAAGGCGAGGACCGGGTGACGGTGGAGATGATTGCCGACCGGGTAGGTATTGGTAAAGGCACCATCTACAAGCATTTCGAGACCAAGAATGAGATTTACCTGCTACTGATGATCCGCTACGAAGAGGATCTGGCAGAGGTGTTCAAGCAGATCTCCGACGCGGACAACAAGGAAAAGCTGGTTCGCGAGTACTTCCGTTTCCGTATTTCCGATCCCAAGCGCTATCAGTTGTTCGACCGGCTGGAAAACAAGGTGATCAAGGATCATGCCTTGCCGGAACTGGTGGAAAAACTGCACAGCATACGGGAAGCCAACTTTGCCCGACTCACCGATATTGTTGAAGCGCGGGTGGCAGAAGGGTCACTGGAAGACGTGCCTCCGATTTACCACATCTGTTCTGCCTGGGCGCTGGCCCACGGCGCGGTGGCACTGGTTGAGTCTCCCTTCTATCAGCGTCTGATCGAGGACAAGGAAGAGTTTCTGGATTTCCTGATCGAAATCGGTATTCGCATGGGCAACAAGGGGCAACGAGGTCCGCGATGAGCAGGACTGACGAGCTGCTGTCGTTACTGGAAAAGGCCGATAAGGATGGGCAGGGTCTCCCCCCGGTAGAGCAATGGCAACCCGAACGGCATGCGGATATCGACATGCGTATCGCCCGTGATGGTACCTGGTTTTATGAAGGCTCGCCCATTGAGCGTGAACGGATGGTGGCGCTTTTTTCCACCATCCTGCTACGCGAAGGGGAGGACTACTTCCTGATCACCCCGGTAGAGAAGCTGCGCATCCAGGTGGACGATGCCCCCTTCGTGGCTGGAGAGGTCCAGCGAGTGGAGGGCAAGCTGGTCTTTACCACCAACGTGGGCACCCATGTGGTGGCCTCTGCAGAACACCCGATCCGGGTGGAAACCGACCCGCAAACCGGCGAACCATCCCCCTATATTACCGTACGCATGAATCTCGACGCCCTGATCGGCCGTAGTGCTTTCTATCAGCTGATTGATTGGGGTACGGAAGTGGAAGGTAGGTTAGTGGTTGAGAGTGGTGGGGAGAGGTTTGAACTGGGTGCTCTGGAAGAATGAATAATTAATAATGAATAGTTAATAATGTCGCGAGACGGGTTTTCGTGTTTTGAAACGCATGAGGCCGCGCCCAGGGTTTGGGCGCGGCCTCATTGCTTGGTATGAAGACAGTCGCTTTTCGCGCAGGTATTAATTATTAAGGTTCATTGCGGATTAGCGGGAAGTTGCGACTACCAAGGCCTTCCCGTCGGAGCGTCGGTTATTCGCTCCGCTCGGTCGCGGTGCGATTCCAGGCCAGGATCAAAAACGTTTTCACCACAGGGATCGCAGAGACCACTGAGGAACCCTATTGTTTTCACTCAGTGGTCTCAGTGACCTCTGTGGTAAAACTGGCTTTGCTGCTTGTGTGGGAAGTTCAGCAAGCTGAATCTCCCTCCAGGCATTGATTTCACCCAGGGCGAAGTAAAGTGCTGGAATCGCGCCGCGAGCGACGCTCCTACGGCAAAGGCTTTGTGTAAAACCTTCCCTCAAATCCGCGATGAACCAATATTTAGAAGTACCTTAATAACATCGCGAGACGGGTTTTCGTGTTTTGAAACGCATGAGGCCGCGCCCAGAGTTTGGGCGCGGCCCCATTGCTTGTATGAAGACAGTCGCTGCTCGCGCAGCTATTAATTATTAACTATTCATTATTAATTATCCTGTCGTTCACTGATTCAGGCTGACGCTAATCAACAACAACATCACCAGTACCACACACGCCCCTTTCCACAACCTCAATTCACTCACGCTATTGTCCTGGACCGGCTTGCTGTTTCGGACCGGGCGGCGCAGGGCGTCGCGGAATTCGGCGGCGTCGGCAAAGCGTTGGTTGGGTTGGCGCTGAAGGGCAATCTGCAGCACGTTGTTGATCCACAGGGGGATGAATGCATTCAGTCCCTGCAGTGGGGGCAGCGGTTGGTGGGAGGCTTTTTCATACCGCCCCTGCCAGGGCAGGGCCCCGGTCAGCATCTCATGAATAATCACGCCGGCAGAGAAAAGGTCGCTTTGTTCGGAGGGGGGGCTGCCTTCGACCAGCTCCGGTGCGCTGTAATCCCGGGTGCCCAGGGGGATATCGGCATTGATCTGTTCCATACCACGGCAATGGCAGCTGCCGAAATCCACGATACGCACCAGGCCGTTACTGTCCACCATGATGTTTTCCGGCTTCAGGTCGCCATGGATCACATCCGCACGGTGCAGTGCACGAATACCGTTGAGCAGCTGGTCTGCCAGATAGAGTTTCTCTTCCACAGGCGCATCGGGATGATCGTTCAACCACTGTTTCAGCGTCACGCCGTCAATGAACTCAAGGCGTTGATACAGACAGCTGGGATTGTCATCAATGGGCAGGTAACGCAACAGGTGCGGGTTGCGCAAACGGTTGCCAACCCAGCCTTCCATGACAAACCGCTCCAGAGAGAAACGATCGTCTTCCAGATTGACCGAAGGCGTCTTCAACACGGAAGGGTTGCCGGTATCGTCTTCAACCAGATACAGGTGGCTGCGCACACTGGCGTACAGTTCCCGTTTCACCGTGTAGCCATCCAGACGCATCCCCGGGCTGAGCGGAGGGGGCAGGGGCAGGTTGCCGCGCTGGCGCAGTACCTCATCTGCGCCGGCGTCCGGCAGGGCATCCACCACCAGTATCTGGCAACTCAGATTATCATCACTGCCATTGGCAAGGGCGGCTTCTACCAGCGCCTGGGAGCACACTTCCGGTGTGCTGCTGCCGCGCAGAATGCCCTGCATGCGTGAACGGCTGAGAAAGCCGTGCACACCGTCACTGGTAAGCAGGTAGATATCACCCACCTGCAAATCACTGCTGCTGTAATCCACATCCAGACGGGTGTCACCACCCATCACTCGGGTGAGTACCTGGCGGTTGTCGCCGAGCATGCGGCTGTGGTCGCGGGTCAGACATTCCAGCTTGTCGTTGCGCAGCCGCCAAATCCGTGAATCGCCCACCTGAAACAGATGGGCAGTCTGGGAGCGGAGAATTAGCAAGGAGAGGGTGCACAGATGGCTTTCCCCTGCCAGAGTCTGTCGGCACAACCAGCGGTTGAGCGCTTCCAGTACTTTCTGGGCTGAGCGCGGGACGCTCCATAGCGCCGGTGTGGCGTAGTAGTCGCTGATGAATCCGAGCACGCAGGACTCTGCGGCTTCCCGGGCGGCACCGGCACTGGACAGGCCATCTGCCAGTGCCGCCACAATGCCTTTGGTGCGCATCAGGCTACCCTCGGGAATCTGCATGGCCAGGGCGTCCTGATTATGCAGCTTGGCACCGCTTTCACTGAACTGGCCAATGCGCACCCGCGGAGCGAGTTCGGGATCCGTTGTCGCGCTGTCCGGTTTGCTGGCCGTCAATGTTGCGTTCGCATCCATGGTCGATACCTGTGTTTATCCCTGAACAGGCAGGCACTGAATACAGTGCCTGCCGCCCGGTTCAGCCCACCTTGATCAGCTGGACTTCGCCGCTTTCATCGATTTCGGCAATATGGCCTTTAGGCTCGTCCAGGAACTGCACGGCAACAAAGGCCACGGCGGCGCTGGCAGCGATGACCAGGAAGAAGGTGCTGGGGTCGACGAAAGTCAGCACGGTCAGGAAGATCACGGCACCGGTGTTGCCATAGGCGCCTACCATGCCGGCGATCTGGCCGGTCAGACGGCGCTTGATCAGCGGCACGGTAGCAAACACCGCCCCTTCGCCTGCCTGAACAAAGAAAGAGCAGCACATGGTGGCAATCACGGCCAGGGCCAGTGGCCAGGTGCTGCCGATCTGGCTCATCAGGCCGTAACCCACCATCAGACCGGCCAGCAGAATGATCAGGGACTTCTTACGGCCAAATTTGTCGGAGAGCCAGCCGCCCCCGGGACGTGCCGCCAGGTTCATGAAAGCATATCCGGAGGCCAGCAGACCGGCCATTACCGGTTCCAGTCCGAATGTGTCGGCAAAGAATAGCGGCAGCATGGAGACCACGGCCAGTTCGGAACCGAAGGTCACCATATAGGACAGATCAAGGATCGCTACTTGTTTGAAGCTGTAGCGGTCGTGTTCGCTGACCCCTTCTTTGAGATGGTCGCGATTGACCCGCCAGGCCTGGCCAATCTGGACGATGCCCAATGCCATGACCAGAGAGACCAGAACATACTGGGTCGTCGTGTCAAACAGCCCAAGATTGGTCGGACCAAGACGCCATACGATCACCAGCAGGGCGGCGTACAGCGGCACGCTCATGCCCAGATAGAAATACAGATCGCGTTTGGTGCTGACTTCAAGTGCAGCGCTGCGCTTGGGCTTGAAGTAGGAGGAACCTTTCGGAGTGTTGCGGGCTTTCCACAGGAAAAAGAAACCGTAAAGCACGGCAATCATGCCGGTGCTGGCAATGGCCCAGCGCCAGCCGTCTTCACCACCAAACAACATGGCAACGGTGGGCAGGGTGATGGCGGCGGCGGCGGAACCGAAGTTGCCCCAACCACCGTAGACGCCCTCTGCC
This sequence comes from Alcanivorax sp., assembly GCF_017794965.1. NCBI lineage: Bacteria > Pseudomonadati > Pseudomonadota > Gammaproteobacteria > Oceanospirillales > Alcanivoracaceae > Alcanivorax > Alcanivorax sp. Next base: position 2,051,134 of record NZ_CP051240.1, on the reverse strand, counting down.
AGGCCCACTTCATTGGCCGGGAACCATTCGCCGATCAGACGGATGCCCACCACAAAGCCGGCACCGACAAAACCCAGCATAAGGCGGGTGATGGCCAGCTGTTCGAAGGTGGTGGACATGGCAAACGCCCAACAGGGAACAGCGGAGATGATCAGCAAACAGCCAAACACCTTGCGCGGACCGAAGCGGTCTACCAGAGAACCGATAATCACCCGGGAGGGGATGGTCAGTGCCACGTTAAGAATCAGCAGGGCCTTCACCTGTTCGGTGGTGAGGTCGAATGCCTCACGCAGGTGACCCATCAGTGGCGCATGGGAAAACCACACGACAAAGGTAATAAAGAAGGCGACCCAGCTCAGATGCAACAAGCGGATTCGCGGTGCAGAAAAATTAAGAAGATTTAGTTTGTCGGCGCTCATGATGGCTCCATCCACGGGCGGTTGGTCGATGCCATGGATATAGCAATAGCTGTGCCAACAGGTAACTTGTTGATATTTAAGTGAAAAACAAAATTTCATCGTCGCCTTTGCTTGTTTTGTGCGGGATGATGATGCTTTTGGCTGCATTATGGGGCGAAAAAAATGCACGTACCTCGTGCATTTTGGGTTTTTTCGGCAGATGCCTTATATCTGTGCCGAGTTCAGGCTCAAAAATTGTGCCCGGAAGCGAGTGCCGGGTTGAGGGGGTTGTGGCTGTCAGTGCCTAGAGTGAGTTGAAAGGCGCCGCAAAATTCGGGGTAAAAAATGGTTCATCGTGGATTTGCGGGAAAACAGGTTGGTCAGACGCCCGACCAGACTTCGCCACTTCCCTCAAATCTGCGATGAGCCTTTTTTGGGGCCGCTCTGCGGCTGCAGCACGCCCAGATAACACCGTAGGGCGGAAATCGGCGGAAGCCGATCTCCGTCGCATTTTCCATCATTGTCCCGCACCACAGGAAAGGCTCTGTCGGAGATCGCCTGCGGCGATTTCCAACCTACGCGGCTTCGCATCGCACACAGGCGTCCGATGCAACCCGGTATGTGTTCCTGTCGTCAGGCGTCTGGCGTCTGGCGTCTGGCTTCAAGCATGTGGCGGCCTGTGAGCGGGATTAAGCCGGGGACATTCATCTCATCGCCCCTTCCCGCTAATCCGCGATGAACCAAAAAATGCTGGTATATAGAAGGTAGGGGCAGAGCAGGGTGACTGTCATTGGTGCGAGCGTGGCGAGAGATGGGTTGAGGGTGGGATTTGTGAAGAGTGTGCCGGGCTGATGCGTGCGAATGAGTCATAAGGGTGCACGAAAAAGTGCATCTTAGCCGTGCACAAACGCATTAAATAAATGCATTGAAATGATGTTTTAATCGCGAAAATCACAATAATTACTTTAAAAACAATTAGATATAAAGTTGGCACAGGCCTTGCTCATGTAGCGGTGTCAGTTACGCACCGCGAGGGTGAGCCTTATGGCAAAGCAACAACTTCTTTTGATCGGCCACGGGATGGTAGGCCAGCGTTATCTGGAAGCGCTGGTTACCCAGGGTGGCCGTGAACAATTCGACATCACCGTACTGTGTGAAGAGCCGCTGCCGGCTTACGACCGTGTCGGGTTGACCAGTTATTTTTCCGGCAAGACTGCTGATGACCTGTCCCTGGTCCCGGAAGGTTTCTTTGAAGAGCACGATATCAGCCTGAAGCTGAAGACCCGTGCAGACAGCATCGATCGGGCTGCCAAGACCGTGACGACCAACACCGGTGAGACACTCTCTTATGACAAGCTGGTGCTGGCCACCGGTTCTTACCCGTTCGTTCCGCCGATTCCCGGCAACGATCGCGATAACTGTTTCGTTTACCGCACCATCGATGATCTGGATGCCATGATTGCCGCCAGTAAGGACGGCAAAGTAGGTACCGTGGTTGGCGGTGGTCTGCTCGGTCTGGAAGCGGCCAAGGCGCTGCATGACCTGGGGCTGGAAACCCACGTAGTGGAATTTGCTCCGCGTCTGATGGCCGTGCAGGTGGATGACTTCGGCGGTGCGCTGCTGAAAGACAAGATTCAGGAACTGGGCGTGACGGTGCACACCAGCACCGGCACCCAGGAAATTGTGGATGGTGAAAGCTGCAATCACCGCATGAACTTCGGCGACGACAAGCACCTGGAAACGGATGTGATCGTGTTCTCCGCCGGTATCCGCCCTCAGGATGCGCTGGGTCGTGCCTGTGAACTGGAACTGGGTGAGCGCGGCGGTATCGTGGTCAACGATCACTGTGTGACCTCCGATGATGACATCTACGCTATCGGCGAAGTGGCCCTCTGGAATGGCCGCATTTATGGTCTGGTGGCGCCTGGCTACCAGATGGCTGAAGTGGCCGCGGAACACCTGATGGGCAAGCAGGAAAATGCGTTCCTGGGTGCTGACATGAGCACCAAGCTCAAGTTGATGGGCGTGGATGTAGCCTCCATCGGCGATGCTCACGGCAACACTCCGGGCTGCCGCAGCACCGTGTTCATGGACCAGAGTGCCGGCATCTACAAGAAAGCCGTGATCAGCGAGTGTGGCAAGAAACTGCTGGGTGCCGTGCTGGTAGGGGATGCCGCCGATTACGGCAACCTGCTGCAACTGTGCCTCAACGAGATGGACCTGCCCGGCGATCCGGCGGCCTTGGTGGCGCCGGTGTCCGATGGCGCGCCGCTGCTGGGTGCCGATGCGTTACCTGATACTGCCCAGATCTGTTCTTGTAACAACGTGTCCAAGGGTGACCTGTGTGCCGCCATCGATGATGGCGCCATGACCGTGGGTGACCTGAAGACCTGTACCAAGGCATCGGCCACCTGTGGTGGTTGTGCGGCACTGGTGAAACAGGTGCTGGATAGCGAACTGGAAAAGCGCGGTGTGGAAGTGAACAACCACCTGTGCGAACACTTTGCGTATTCCCGTGAAGAAATCTATCACCTGGTTCGTGTCGGCGAGATCAAGACGTTCGATGAGCTGCTGGAAAAACACGGCAGCGGTGATGGTTGTGATATCTGCAAGCCCACCGTGGGCTCCGTGCTTGCTTCCTGCTGGAACGACTATGTGCTGGAGAAACCTCACGCGGGCCTGCAGGACACCAACGACTACTTCCTCGGCAACATGCAGCGTGATGGCACCTATTCCATCGTGCCCCGTGTGGCCGGTGGTGAGATCACCCCGGACAAGCTGATCGTGCTCGGTGAAGTGGCCAAGAAATATGACCTCTACACCAAGATCACCGGTGGTCAGCGGGTCGATCTGTTCGGTGCCCGGGTGGATCAACTTCCCGAGATCTGGAAGATCCTGGTGGATGCCGGTTTCGAAACCGGTCACGCCTACGGCAAGTCCGTGCGGACTGTGAAATCCTGTGTAGGGTCTACCTGGTGTCGTTATGGCGTACAGGACTCGGTGGGCACCGCCATCCAGATTGAAGAACGCTACAAGGGCTTGCGCAGCCCGCACAAACTCAAGTTCGCCGTCAGTGGTTGTACCCGCGAATGTGCTGAAGCGCAGAGCAAGGATGTGGGCGTGATCGCCACCGAGAAAGGCTGGAACCTGTATGTCTGTGGTAACGGCGGCATGCGCCCCCGTCACGCGGATCTGTTCGCGTCCGATCTCAGCGACGAAGAGCTGATCAAGTACACCGACCGTTTCCTGATGTTCTACATCAAGACCGCTGACCGCCTGCAGCGCACCAGCGTATGGATGGAAAACCTGGAAGGCGGTCTGGATTACCTGAAAGACGTGATCATCAATGATTCCCTGGGAATCGGTGAAGAACTGGAAGCGCAGATGAAGCATGTCATCGGCACTTACCAGTGCGAATGGAAGACCACCATCGAAGACGAAGAAGCGGTGAAACGCTTCAAGCACTTCGTCAACGATGATGCCACCGATGACAACCTCAAGTATGTGCGTGAGCGTGGCCAGCGTCGTCCGGCCTACGAGAACGAGCGCATCGAACTGGTCGAGGAGGCCTGATCATGAACAGTTCCGTAGCGGTGGAATGGAAAGCCGTTTGTCATGTCAGTGATGTGTTGCCGGGAACCGGGGTGGGTGTGCGCCTGCCCAGTGGTCAGGCCGCCTTGTTCTGCACCCGTGATGGCCAGTTCTTTGCGCTGGACAACATGGACCCGTTCAGCCACGCAAATGTGCTGAGCCGTGGGCTGCTGGGATCATTGGGCGACAGGAAAGTGGTCGCCTCTCCGATCTACAAGCAGCATTTTGATCTGGAAACCGGTCAGTGTCTCGAAGATGAAACCGTCACCTTGAATGTCTATCCGGTTCGGGTGGAAGGCGACGTCATCGAAGTTGCCACTTCGGCAGCTAACTGACCATTGAGGGCCAGGCAGTAATGAAGAAACTGGTAGTTATCGGCAACGGTATGGCGGCGATCCGCCTGCTGGAAGAGGTCACTCGGTTGGCGCCGGATCTGTATCAGATCACCGTCGTCGGCGAGGAGCCCTTTGCCGGTTACAACCGGGTCATGCTGTCGCCCTTGCTGGGTGGTGGAACGGATGAAACCGCTATCACCACCCACCCGCACCAGTGGTACCGGGACCGGAATATTCGACTCATAACCGGTTCACCGGTGGTGGCTATCCGCCGCCACCGTCGTCAGGTGGTCACCGCCGCCGGCCACAAGCTGGACTACGACCGCCTGGTGCTGGCTACCGGGGCTGCGCCCCGCAAGTTACCCGTTGAGGGTGTCGAATTACAGGGCGTCATGAGCTTTCGCGATCTCTATGACGTCCGCAAGTTGTTGTCGCTCCCGGTTGCCCGTGTGGTGGTCGTGGGCGGCGGCTTTTTAGGGCTGGAGGCCGCCGACGCGCTGGTGAAGCAGGGACACGATGTGACCCTGGTGCACAGCCGCGGCCATCTGCTGAATCAGCAACTGGACGAAGCCGCCGGGCATCGTCTGCAGGCCGACCTGGAACAGCGTGGCGTGAAATTCGTCATGCAGGCGCGCACCGCGTCTCTTCAAGGAAACAATCAGGGAGCGGTGTCGGCAGTGATTTTAGCTGATGGCCAGCGCCTGCCAGCCGACTATGTGGTTCAGGCCGTGGGTATTGTCCCGCGGACTGAACTGGCCTTTCAGGCAGGCTTGAGCGTTAACCAAGGTGTGCGTGTGGATGACACCTTGCAAACGTTCGACCCTGCCATTTATGCCATTGGCGAATGCGTGGAGCACCGTAACCGCACCTTTGGTCTGGTGGCACCGCTGTATGAACAGGCAGCGGTCTGTGCCAGCCACCTGGCAGAACTGGGGCACCGTCGTTACCTGTTTGCCGACAGTGCTACCCGACTCAAAATTTCCGGTATCGACCTGGTGTCATTCGGCGATTTTGAAGGCGAAGGCGAGACCCTGCAGCTGGCGCTGCCGGGCAGTTATCGTCGCCTGCAGGTGGTGGAAAACCGGATCGTCGGCATGGTGTTGTATGGCGATGTCACCGATGCAGCCTTTTACGAAAACCTGTGGCGGGAACGCACCGACATTACCTCGTTGCGCCAGATCCTGTTGATGGGGGAGGCGTTCTGCAAGGCAGCAGGCAAGCGCGGTGACGGCGAGGAGGAAATTGCCGCATGAGTAGTATCTGTACCACCTGTCCTTACTGTGGTGTTGGTTGCGGTATCCGTACCGATGGCAGCAGCCTGCAGGGTGATGAGATTCATCCCGCCAATAGTGGCCGCCTGTGTGTGAAGGGCTCCTCCGTGCTGGAAACCCTGGGCGATCAGGATCGCCTGCTGCATCCTGAAATCGATGGCCTTCGTGCCAGCTGGGACCATGCCCTGAATGAAGTGGCCAGCCGTTTTCGCCGTATTGTCGATGAGCACGGTCCGGATGCGGTGGCCTTCTACGTATCCGGTCAGCTGCTCACGGAAGACTATTACGTCGCCAACAAGTTGATGAAGGGCTACATCGGTAGTGCCAATATCGATACCAATTCCCGCCTGTGCATGAGTAGCGCGGTGGTGGCGCACAAGCGTGCTTTTGGCGAAGACGTGGTGCCAGGCTGTTATGAAGATCTGGAAATTGCCGATCTGGTGATTCTCACCGGTTCCAACACTGCCTGGGCCCATCCCATCGTGTACCAGCGTATTGCGGCAGCCAAACAGGCGCGGCCGGAAATGAAAGTGGTGGTGATTGACCCCCGTCGCACTGCCACCTGTGACCTTGCCGACCTGCACATTGCAGTACGCCCGGGGCAAGATGTGCCGTTGTTCAATGGTCTGCTGACCTGGCTGGATGATCACAACGCTCTGGACAACGACTACATTGCCGAGCATACCAACGGCTTTGATGCTGCGCTGGCTACGGCGAGGCAACAGGGCAATGACTGGGATGCGCTGGCCACACATCTCGGCGTTTCCAAGGTTGACCTGACCACCTTCTATCACTGGTTTGCGGCCTGCGACAAAACCGTGACGGTCTTTTCCCAGGGGGTTAACCAGGCGCGTAATGGTTCCGATCAGGGTAATGCCATTATTAATGCTCACCTGGCCACCGGCCGGGTAGGCAAGCCGGGCGCCAGTCCGTTCTCCATCACCGGCCAGCCCAACGCCATGGGGGGCAGGGAAGTGGGCGGCCTTGCCAATCAGCTGGCGGTGCATCTGGATATTGATAATCCTGAACACCACGCAGCGGTAGCCGACTTCTGGCAGACCGAAAATCTGGCCAAAGAGAATGGTCTCACCGCTGTGGATTTGTTCAACGCGGTGGAAAGTGGTCAGGTGAAAGCGGTCTGGATCATGGCTACCAATCCGGTGGATTCCCTGCCAGAAGCGGACCGTGTGCGCCATGCCCTGATGGCCTGCGATACCGTGGTGGTGTCCGATTGTGTGGCCAGTGGCGATACCCTGGCCTGTGCCGATATCCGTCTGCCAGCGCTGGGGTGGGGGGAGAAATCCGGCATGGTCACCAACTCCGAGCGGTGTGTGTCGCGGCAGCGGCCTTTCGTGCAGGCACCGGGTGACGCAAAAGCCGACTGGTGGATCATCACTGAAGTCGCCCGTCGGATGGGTTATGAGAATGCATTTGGCTACCAACACGAACATGAAATCTTTGCCGAGTATTCGGCGCTCACCGCGCTGGCAGGCCGGTATGGCAAGCGGCTCGACCTGACTGCCGCTGCGGCACTGAGCGCCGACCAATATGAAAACTGGCAGCCACAGCAGTGGCCGTTGAATGGTGGCGCCCGCTGTTTTGGCGACGGCCAGTTTTCCACCCCGGATCATCGTGCCCGTTTCATCGTCTGCGAGAACCCGGTGGTACACAAGATCGGTGAAGCCTTTCCGATCATCCTTAACAGTGGCCGTATTCGCGACCAGTGGCACACCATGACCCGCACCGGTCGTGCGGGGCGCTTGTTTGCCCACCTGAGCGAACCCTTTACGGCACTGCACCCCAAGGACATCGAGCGTTATCGACTGAGCGAAGGCGGCTTTGTGCGTCTCACCAGCAAGGTCGGTGATGCACTGGTGCGGGTGAAGAGCGATGCCGGGCAACGTCCTGGCACTGCCTTCATGCCCATGCACTGGACTGATCAGTTTTCTCGCCGGGCCAGGGTGGATGCCCTGGTACCGGCACGTTTGGATCCGCATTCCGGCCAGCCGGCGTTCAAGCATACGCCGGTCAATGTCAGCGACTGGCAACCCCGCTGGCATGGCTGGTTGTTCACGGCGGCTACCCCGCCTGCCGTGGAGTACTGGGCCCGAGTTCCCGTCGATGCATTCTTGCAGGCGGGCCAGGTACAGCGCTATCGGCTGGCCGGCGATGCGGACCTAACCGAACAACAGCTCCATGAATGGATGCCGGAGGCGGCGCAATGGCTGGCCCTCAATGATCCTTCAACGGGCCATTTCCGCCGTGCAGCGCTGGATGCCGATGGCAAGCTGATCGCCTGGCTGGCGATTGGTGAGCAATTGCCGCTGTGTGATGTGGAATGGCTGGCAAGCTGCTTTGCCGATGAACAGGACGTGCAACCCCTGTCCATCCTGGCAGGGCAACCCGCAGACGCCGGCCCGGATCTGGGGCCGGTGATCTGTAGTTGTCATCAGGTAAGACAAAAGACCATCGAAGCCCACGTGGAAGAGGGGGCAGACTCGGTGGACGCCATAGGCCAATGCTGCAAGGCCGGCACCAACTGTGGCTCCTGTATTCCTGAGCTGAAAGATCTGCTCGCCACCAGCACAGTATAACCCTGTAACATCCCGCCCCGGCAGGCATCCAATCTGCAAATGTCTGCCGGGGTCTCCATGAAAAGTCTCAAGTCTCTGTTTATTTCCGCACAGATTTCCCTTGCGGTGATCACTGTGCTGGTTGCCGTCTGGCTGACGGTCAGTAGTAATCCTTATGGGGTCACGCTGCTGCTGCCTGCCGTGCCCTTGATTCTTTTTCTGGCGCGTCTTTTCCTGTTCCCTACAGCGCGTACCAGCGCTGACCTGCCGTGGGTATTCTGGCCAACCTTGCTGGGCACGGTCGTAGTGCTCGCTCTGTTCGCTGTGGGTAAAGCCTGCTGGCTGATGAGTACATTGGCGGTGCTGAACCTGGTGGGTGTGCATTTGTATATCCGCTGGTACAGCCGTTACCAACAACGCTCCATCGCTACTGAAGTGGGTAAACCGTTACCTGGTGTCAGCTTTACCGATCTCGAAGGAAAACATGTCACCCCGCAAGCATTCGCCGGTAATCCCGTGATACTGATGTTCTATCGCGGCAACTGGTGTCCGCTGTGCATGGCACAGATTCGGGAAATCGCTGGGCAGTATCAGTTCCTGCAGGAAAAAGGGGTGCGGGTGGCGCTGGTGAGCCCGCAGTCCCATGCCCAGTCTGCGGCATTGGCCAAACAGTTTTCCGTGGAGTTCGATTTCCTTCGCGATGACAACAACCGGGCGGCAAAGATGTTGGGCATTCTCGACAGTGGTGGTACCCCGGCCGGGTTGGAAGTATTGGGATACGACAGCGATACCTCGATGCCAACGGTACTGATTCTGGATGGGGAGGGGCGGTTGATCTATCAGCACTTGACAGACAATTACCGGGTCCGCCCGGAGCCCTCGTTGTTTATTGAGGTGCTCATAGAGCATGGTTTGATATGAGGAATGAGTTGAAACTTTAAAGTTGAAAGGCGCGGGAAGGGTTGGTTCCATCCGTAAAGATCCAACTCCGCGCCGCTATCCGCTTACGAGATCGGGTAATCCCGACCACACCTGGAAGTGCGTAGGGCAGCTTGTCATGGCATCACTTCGCGCTTTTTAAATCTAGACTCCCTCCTGAACGCTGCTTCTCGAAACTCGTAGCCAATAGCTCGAAGCTCCCAGCTGTCATTCCTTCCCCTTCAACGACAACTTCGGCAATTCTGTCCCGCACTGCTTGCAGAATCTCGCATCCGGGTCGTGAGAATGTCGGTGGCAGCCAGTGCACTCGCGCTCGTACTGCATGCTGGTGCGGGCGGCTGATATTTCCGCAGTCACAATACCGGTGGGTACCGCGATGATGGCATAGCCAGTGATCATCGCCAGGGAGGCAATCAACTGACCCAGCGGCGTATTCGGGGAGATGTCACCATAGCCGACGGTGGTAATGGTGACGATGGCCCAGTAAATGCTTCGTGGGATACTGGTGAAACCGTTCTTTGGTCCTTCCACCACATACATGATGCTGCCAAAAATCACGATCACCACAAACACTGAGAACATGAAGATGGCGATTTTGCGACGGGTACGCACCAGCGCCAGGCCCAGCTGGTTGGCTTCGCCCATAAACTTCACCAGCTTCATTACCCGGAAAACCCGCAATACCCGCAGCGCACGGATGGTAAGCAGGTAGTTGGAGCCGGCGACCACCAGACTCAGGTAGGTGGGAATGATAGAGAGCAGGTCCACGATACCGTAGAAGCTGCGGGCATAGCGCAGGGGCCGTTCACTGACCCACAGTCGTACTCCGTATTCCAGAGTAAACAGCAGGGTGAAAAACCATTCTGCTGCATACAGCCAGGTGCCATAGTCCTTGTGCAGGCTGGCGACGCTGTCCAGCATCACGGCCACCACACTCCCCAGGATCGCCACAATCAGGATCACATCGAACAGTTGGCCAGACGGTGTGTCGGTGCCGAAGATAATATGTCGCCAGCGCAGTCGCAGACTTTCCATAGCCGGTCTCTGATCTCGTTTCATCAACAAAGCTGTGCGTATTGTGGCTTGTTAGCGGCAGGATGACCACTTAGTCTGAAGAGCAGGCCAGTGAGCGTAGTGTGCAATGAAGAAAAACAACAACACCCGTTTCGAAGGTAACAGCTGGCAGGGCAAGCTCGTGACCAGCACCCTGCGTACCTTTGTGAAGCCGGTGGTAAACCGGCTTCGTTTCAGTCGTCGTTTCATGAAATTCTCCCAGCTGGGATTCGATACCGTGACCTTGGCGCTACCGGTGCATTCCGATGTGCACATCTCTCCTGCGCTGGTTGGCGGAGTACCCGGTGAATGGCTGATCGCTGGCAGGGGCGTGCGTTCCAATCGTGTGGTGCTGTATTTCCATGGCGGCGCCTATTTTTTCGGTTCACCCCGTTCCCATCGGGCAGTGACCTGGCGCATGAGTCAGTATTGCAGGGCCAAGGTGCTGGCGCTGGATTACCGCCAGCCACCGGATTGGGCCTACCCGGCACCCATCGATGATGCCGTGAAGGCCTACAAGGCATTGCTGGCGCTGGGCTACGATCCGGCTCACATCGTTTTTGCCGGGGATTCTGCCGGTGGCAATTTGTCTTTGGTCACCATGTTACGTCTGCGTGAGCTGGGTTTGCCTCAACCCTCCTGTGCAGTGTTGATCAGCCCCTGGGCTGATCTCACCTGCAGTGGGGAGAGTGTAATCAGCAACGGCGACCGCGACCCCATGATTCCCATGGACGCCTTGCGTTTTGTTTCCGGTTCCTACAGCCGCGAGCATGATCCGGCATCCCCTCTGATATCACCGGTTTATGCTGATTACACGGGTTTGCCCCCCATACTGCTTCAGGTGGGTAGCACGGAAGTGCTGCTCAGCGATGCGGAGCGTGTGGCGGAACAGGCAAGAATGGCTGAAGTTCCCTGCGAGCTTCAAATCTGGGAAAACATGCCCCATGTGTTTCATGCATTGGCGTCGTTTGTCCCCGAGGCGGGCAGGGCGTTGCAGGAAATTGGCGCCTTTGTTCATGATCACCTCAGCCAGCGTGATGATGAAGGGCATGTCCGTGCCCATGCCCAGGTCGTGCGCGGCCGGCAGTGAATCCTGCCCGTCGATACGCGGAAAACCTGTAATAGTCATGACAGCTGCAGGTACGGAAACGGCTCAAATCCAGGTGTTAACTGATATTCCCGACATGCACGCTTTTGGTTCATAGCGGGAAGCCTGTGGAGCCCCCGTATCCGCAAGCGCTGCCCGACTGTCACTGTGGGAGCTTGCTTGCAAGCGAAGGGGTTTAGGTCGATTGCGGGAAAAGCTTCGCTTGCAAGCAAGTTATTCGCTTCGCTCACCCTTCGGGCCGTACTCCGTGCGTTATTTCGCTACGCTACGTTCCCACATCAAGATCAAAAATCGCCTTCAGCCAACCCTGGCCTGGCCCCTTTCCCGAAATTTCGCGATGAACCTTTTATTTGCAGTGTGTAGTTTTGAGCGCTTGGAAGACACCAAGTGGTTACGAAGACTACGCTTGGTTACACACCGTCAACTGCCATGCTCTACAGTAGATTGCACATCGGCCGCATAGTCCACCATGCACGCTTCCCCATATAGGCGAATAACCGACAGTAGGGGGAAGAAATAACGACAAAGCATGATGGAGGGGTTCATCTTGGCCAATCAAATCAAACTCATGGTCGGCACCAGCGCCCTGGCGGCACTGCTGACAGCCTGTGGAGGTGGGGGAAGTAGCTCCACTCAGGCTCTGGAGCCAAGTGCCAGCGCGCGCGCGCTGCCACCTGAGATCGCAGCAATCATCGATCAGGAAAACCCGCTTACCGAGGCACTGTGTCCGCTGACCAGCGCAGCCCCGGATGAGCTGGGTAATATCAATTCAGAAGCCTGTATGGACGAGGCTGAAGAGGATGCCGAGGAAGATACCGGCTACGAGCTTTCTCTGAATCCTGTGGTGCAGCAATTCTGTCCGCAAGCGGCGGAAGTCTTCGATGCCACGCTGACCTTCAACGGTGAGCTGCTGGATCAGGATTTCATCTACGACACCGACAGTTCGTTTGATGGCAGTGCGACCTTCCCGGCGGCTTGTCTGCAGGAAGCCGCAGGTAACTTTGGTGAATTCGGTGACATGATTGGTGGCGCCAACCCGCTGACCGACGCGATCTGTCCGGAAGAATCCGCAGACGGTGAAGTGGATCCGGCCAACTGTTTCGCTGAAGCCGCGCAGAGTGGTGGCTTGCCGGGCGGTGATGGTGGTGGTCTGCCGGGTGCTGACCAGATCACCGAGCAGCTGTGCCCGGAAACCGGTGCCGGTGAATTCAATGAAGAAACACCGGTCAACTGCCTGAACGAAGCCAGCCGCAATTATGTGGCGATCTACGACATGCTCACTGAGTCCAATCAGCTGACGCAGCAGATCTGTCCGGAAGATGCGGCGGATGGCCGAATCGATCCTCCGGCCTGCTTTGCTGAAGCACTGATGGGCCAGGGTGGCTTCCCCGGTGACGGCGGTGGCGATGGCGGTGATGGTGGTGACGGTGGTGCCGGTGGCGATGCCAGCAACCCCTTTGCCCCCCTGCTGGAACAATTCTGCCCGGAAACTGCCGATGCCCCGTTGGGCCCGACCTCCGGCTTTGATTGCCTGGCCGAGGCCGGTGGCAATTTCCAGGATGTGCAGGACCTGATTACCGGTCCGAACCCGCTGACGGAAGCCGTGTGTCCTGAAGCAGCACAGAACAGCCCCATCGATCCTGCTGCCTGTTTCATGGAAGCGGCAGAAGCCTTCCCGGGTGGTGAACTGCCTGGCGGCGATATGGAGAACCCGTTTGCCCCGGCTCTGGAGGCATTCTGCCCCGAGACTGCAGCCGGTGAAGTAGGTCCGACTACGCCCATCGACTGCCTGACCGAAGCCGGTGGCAACTTCCAGGACGTGCAGGACCTGCTGCTGGGCAGCAACCCACTGACCGAGGCCCTGTGCCCGGTGGCGTCTGAAGAGAGCCCGGTGGATCCGGCGGCCTGTTTCGAAGAAGCCGCAGCAGGCTTTGGTGATGGCGGTCTGCCCGGCGGTGAAGGTAACCCGTTCGCCCCGGTCATGGAGCAGTTCTGTCCGGATGCGGCCATGGCGGACCTGGGCCCGACCACCCCGATTGACTGTCTGACTGAGGCCGGTGCTGCCTTTGGTGATGTGGAAGAGCTGATCGGTGGCGCCAACCCGCTGACCGAAGCCCTGTGCCCGGAAGCGTCCCAGAACACGCCGATCGATCCGGCGGCCTGCTTCATGGAAGCGACCGCGGGCGGTGGCGATATGGAAAACCCGTTTGCCCCGGCTCTGGAGCAGTTCTGCCCGGAAACCGCTGCGGGTGACGTGGGCCCGACTACTCCCATCGACTGTCTGACCGAAGCCGGCGGCAACTTCCAGGACGTGCAGGACCTGCTGCTGGGTAGCAACCCGCTGACCAAGGCCCTGTGCCCGGTGGCGTCTGAAGAGAGCCCGGTGGATCCGGCGGCCTGTTTCGAAGAAGCCGCAGCAGGCTTTGGTGATGGCGGTCTGCCCGGCGGTGAAGGTAACCCGTTCGCCCCGGTCATGGAGCAGTTCTGTCCGGATGCGGCCATGGCGGACCTGGGCCCGACCACCCCGATTGACTGTCTGACTGAGGCCGGTGCTGCCTTTGGTGATGTGGAAGAGCTGATCGGTGGCGCCAACCCACTGACCGAAGCCCTGTGCCCGGAAGCGTCCCAGAACACGCCGATCGATCCGGCGGCCTGCTTCATGGAAGCGACCGCGGGCGGTGGCGATATGGAAAACCCGTTTGCCCCGGCTCTGGAGCAGTTCTGCCCGGAAACCGCTGCGGGTGACGTGGGCCCGACTACTCCCATCGACTGTCTGACCGAAGCCGGCGGCAACTTCCAGGACGTGCAGGACCTGCTGCTGGGTAGCAACCCGCTGACCGAGGCCCTGTGCCCGGTGGCGTCTGAAGAGAGCCCGGTGGATCCGGCGGCCTGTTTCGAAGAAGCCGCAGCGGACTTTGGTGACGGCGGTTTGCCCGGCGGTGAAGGTAACCCGTTCGCCCCGGTCATGGAGCAGTTCTGTCCGGAAGCGGCCATGGCGGACCTGGGCCCGACTACCCCGATTGACTGTCTGACTGAGGCCGGTGCTGCCTTTGGTGACGTACAGGATCTGATTTCCGGTTCCAACCCGCTTACCGAGCAGCTTTGCCCGGTAGAATCTGCAGATGGTTCTGTGGATCCGGCGGCCTGTTTCCAGGAAGCCATCGCCATGGGCGGTGAGCTGCCGGGTGGCGGCAACCCGTTCGCGCCGGTACTGGAGCAATTCTGTCCGGAGGCAGCGGCCGGTGAGCTGGGTCCGACCACCCCGATTGATTGTCTGACTGAGGCGGGCTCAGCGTTTGGTGATGTACAGGATCTGATTTCCGGTTCCAATCCGCTCACCGAGCAGCTTTGCCCGGTAGAATCTGCAGATGGTTCTGTGGATCCGGCGGCTTGCTTCCAGGAAGCCATCGCCATGGGCGGTGAGCTGCCGGGCGGCGATAACCCGTTCGGACCGGCACTGGAGCAGTTCTGCCCCAACACGGCTGACGCCGAGATTGGTCCGACCACGCCGATAGATTGTCTGGCAGAAGCGGGCAGCACCTTCGGCAACATCGAAGATATCCTGGGTGGCAGCAACCCGCTGACCGAAGCCCTGTGCCCCATGGCGTCAGCAGAGGGTACCGTGGACCCGGCCGCTTGCTTCGAAGACGCGGTAGCCGGTGGCGGCATGGGGGGCGACAACCCCTTTGCTCCGGCGCTGGAACAGTTCTGTCCGGAAACCGCAGCGTTGCCGCTGGGCCCGACCACCCCTGCTGACTGCCTGGCGGAAGCCGGTGCCGGTTTGGCCGCGCTGGAAGAGCTGCTCGGTCCGCTGACAGAACCCAACCCGCTCACCGACCAGGTGTGTCCCGAGACCTCTGCCTCCGGCATGGTGGATCCGACGGTCTGCTTTATTGAAACGCTGGATCGCATCGAGCTGCTCAATACGGAAGCCATTGGTCTCCTGCCGGGCTGTCCGCTGCTCAGCGCGTTCAATGAGGAAGGCAATCTTTCCCTGACCCTGGGCCTGGGCTGTCTGCTCAACCAGGAAGAGGGCGAGGCGCCGTCACTGGAAGACAACCCGTTGACTGATTTGTTTGACTCCCTGTTTGGTGCCTTCATGTAAGCACCTCAGGATAAACCAACCCTAAAAAGCCCGGCCAAGTGCCGGGCTTTTTGGGTTTCATCGCGGAATTGCGGGACTGCTATACACAAAGCCTGTCCCGTAGGAACGTCGCTGGCGGCGCGATAATCTATGTCTCTAAAGGCATGCTTACCACAGTGAGGCGTTCTGTGCTCTCTGTGGTGAAAACGCTTTTGATCCTGGTCTTGAATCGCGCCGCCAGCGACGCTCCTACGGGAAGGCCTTGGTAATCGCAACTTCCCGATGATCCGTGATGAACCTTTTTGGCTTATAGCGGGTTAGCGGGGAAGCCCGTTGAGCCCCCGTATCCGCAAGCGCTGCCCGACTGTCACTGTGGGAGCTTGCTTGCAAGCGAAGGGGTTTAGGTCGATTGCGGGAAAAGCTTCGCTTGCAAGCAAGTTATTCGCTTCGCTCACCCTTCGGGCCGCACTCCGTGCGTTACTTCGCTACGCTACGTTCCCACATCAAGATCGAAATCGGCTTCAGCCAACCCTGGCCAGCCCCCTTTCCCGAAATTCCGCGATGAACCCCACAAAAAAGCCCGGTAACAGACCGGGCTTTTGAAGGGTGTGCTGCGGTTCAACCGTTACGCTTGGGCAGCACGTCGCGCAGCTTGTCGGCCATGTCGCGGATGGCGTTCTCGGTGGTGTCCCAGGCAATACAGCCATCGGTGATGGACACACCGTATTCCAGATCGTCCAGGTTGGCCGGGATCTTCTGGTTACCGAACTTGAGGTGGGATTCCACCATCAGACCGACAATGGACTGGTTGCCTTCCAGAATCTGGTTGGCAATGTTTTCCATCACCAGGGGCTGCAGGCCCGGGTCCTTGTTGGAGTTGGCGTGGGAACAATCCACCATGATGTTGGTGGACACACCGGCTTTCTCCAGGGCCTTTTCGGCAAGGGCCACGGAAACGGAATCGTAGTTCGGTTTGCCACCGCCGCCACGCAGTACCACGTGGCCATACTGGTTGCCCTTGGTGGTGGTCAGAGCCACCCGGCCTTCCGGGTCGATACCCAGGAAGCGGTGCGGGGACTTCACGCTGAGCATGGCGTTAACAGCCACATCCAGGCTGCCGTCGGTGCCGTTCTTGAAGCCCACCGGGCTGGACAGACCGGAAGACATTTCCCGGTGAGTCTGGCTTTCGGTGGTACGGGCGCCAATGGCGTTCCAGGCAATCAGGTCCTGCACGTACTGAGGGGTGGTGGGATCCAGTGCCTCGGTGGCAGCGGGCAGCCCCAGTTCAGCCACGTCCAGCAGCAGTTTGCGGGCAATGTGCAGGCCGTCCTGTACTTTGAAGGAATCGTTCATGTAGGGGTCGTTGATCAGCCCCTTCCAACCGGTGGTGGTACGCGGCTTCTCGAAATAGACACGCAGCACCAGGTAGATGGTGTCCTTCACTTCCTCGGCCAGGGCTTTCAGCTTCTGGGCGTATTCCATGGCAGCTTTGGTGTCATGGATAGAGCAGGGGCCAATCACCACGAACAGACGGTGGTCCTTGCGGTCGAGGATGTTGCGGATGGTCTCGCGCCCTTCGATCACGGTCTGGCGCGCATTCTGGGAAAGCGGCAGCTCTTCCTTCAGCGCGTTGGGAGTGATCAGCAGTTCCTGCGAGGCGATATTGAGATCGTCTACCTGTTTATCGGTCATGTTGTTCCTGACTAGCTGTCGTTGCCGGAGCCCCCGGCCCGCTCTGTGACGGGCTGCAATAGCGGGCACTCCTTATATATAGAGGTTCAGGAGTCTAGCGGAAACGGGCCGCCAGAGAAATACGGGCGGGGCTGTTGATAGGATAGGTAGGGGTTATGAGGAGCAAGTTGCCAGCTTCAAGCCTCAAGCTACAAGCTACAAGGCGCGGGGTGCTCGGTAAGTGTTTCGAGCGTCGTGCCCGCGCTCAGGCGTGGGTAGCTGCCGTAACGCTCCTTTTTTCCTGATTTTTCAACGCGGAACTGCTTGCTATCCGGTTAATCCCAAGCCCGGCCTCGCGTTGTAGCTTGAGGCTTGCAGCTTGCCGCTACAAAAGCCCGATCAACTCCTCCACATACCCGGGTACCAGCTCCGTGGCCAGACCATGGCGGTGTTCGGCGAAGGCGGTGAGGCGCTGGGAGGGCTCCAGATTGAGCTCGATGGTGTGGGCGCCGTGGCGATTGGCTTCTTCCACGAAGCCCGCTGCCGGGTAGACGTTGCCGCTGGTGCCGATGCTGATGAAGCGGTCGCACTGGGCCAGCGCCCGGTAGAGGGTTTCCATCTGCAGGGGCATCTCGCCAAACCACACCACATGGGGCCGCAGGCAGCCTTGCTTGCCGCACAGGGGGCAGGGCAGTGCCGGGGTCAGGTCGTGGTCGATGTCCACCAGACCGCCACTGGTCTGGCAGCGGCCTTTGAGGAGCTCGCCATGCATATGAATCAGGTTGCTGCTGCCGGCTCGTTCGTGCAGATTGTCGATATTCTGTGTGACCACCAGCACATGCCCACGGGGGTAGGCCGCCTCCAGTTTTGCCAGCGCCCGATGAGCCGCGTTGGGCTTGATGGCCGGCGTCAGCAGCTGGGCGCGCCGCTGGTTGTAAAAGTTTTGTACCCGCAGGGGGTTGCGGAGGAAGGCCTCCGGCGTGGCCACATCCTCCACGCGGTGGTTTTCCCACAGCCCGTCGGCTGCTCTGAAGGTCTTGATCCCGGATTCCGCCGAGATTCCCGCGCCGGTAAGTATTACAATGTTTTCAGCCATTTACTTGTTCTCGAGTCCGTCTTCATGGATACCATTATTGATCGCCAGGAAAATCTGACACTCAACGGCCGTGGCACTGTCACCCTGCTGCATTTTCATCAGGGCATGGTGTTGCTGGTAGGGGAGGATGCGGTGGGGCTCTACCGTGATCGCATCGCCATTGACGACCCCCTGGCTAATGGTGTCATTGGCTACGAAACCATTCCACCCTCCCTGCAGCCGCAATGGGGGAGTGAGTGTGGCTATGTCCGAGAGCACCAGTCCGGATACGTGGGGTTGAACGCAGGCGGGGTGCTGTTTATCCGCCCCGATGGCATTGCCCTCTATCCCACCGGCCCGGATGCACTACAGAATCGGGACATGAGCTGGTTGATCCCGTTTCCCCCCTTGAGCAGTTAGTAAAGGTGTTGCGGATTTAGCGTCTGACGTCCGACCTCAGACTTCCGACAAAAATTTTTATTTGCCTGTCACGTGATGCGTGCAGCGTAAAACGGAGTTTTTTATGGCCGAAGAAACCACTCGCCTTCGTCTTCGTACCCTCACTGAGGACGATTACCCCGCACTGGCCAAACTCATGGATCAGGTATATCACGATATTGGTGGCGCCTGGCCGGAAGACACCATCCGTACCCTGATCCGGATTTTCCCGGAAGGGCAGTTGGTGATCGAAGATAATGGCGAGCTGGTGGCCACCGCGCTCACCATCAAGGTGAAGTACGACCGTTTCTCCAACCCGCACCGCTATGAAGACCTGATCACCGATGACAAGGTCCGCTCCCACGACAAGAAGGGGGATGCGCTCTACGGGCTGGATGTGTTCGTGGACAAGGAATATCGCGGCTACCGGCTGGGGCGTCGGCTTTATGAGGCCCGCAAGGAACTGTGCCGGGAAGAAAACCTGCGCGCCATCCTTGCTGGCGGCCGATTGCCGGGCTACACCAATTACGCGGATCAGATGCAGGTCACCGAGTACATCGAACAGGTGGAAGCTCGCGCCATCTACGATCCGATCCTGTCGTTCCAGTTGTCCAACGGTTTTGATGTCAAACGTCTGATGAAGGCCTATCTGCCGGAAGACGAAGATTCCCACGGCTACGCCACCTTGCTGGAGTGGGACAACATCCTCTATGAACCGGAAGACGAAGAAGCGGAATGGCCCCGCCGTACCGTTGTCCGGGTCGGGGTGGTGCAGCGTCGCATGAGGGAAGCGCGGGATGTGCAAGATCTGCTCAATCAGGTGGAATTCTTCATTGATGCGCTGTCTGACTACCGGGCCGACTTTGCCGTGCTGCCAGAATTCTTCAGCGCACCACTCATGGGGCTGCGTCCGGAACTCAATTCCGTGGAAGCGGTGCGTTTCCTGGCCAGCTTTACCGAGCAGGTCCGTGATGCCCTGGCCGACATGGCGGTGAGCTACAACATCAATATCGTCGGAGGCTCCATGCCGGTGATTGAAGACGACAAAGTCTATAACGTGGCCTACCTGATGCGTCGCGATGGTTCCGTGGAGTCCCAATACAAGATTCACATTACCCCCCATGAACGCCGGGACTGGGTGATTCAGGGCGGCAACAAGGTGCAGGTATTCGAAACCGATGCCGGCCGTGTCGGTATCCTGATCTGCTACGACGTGGAATTCCCGGAACTGGGCCGTCTTCTTGCAGAGGAGAAGATGGACATTCTCTTCGTCCCTTTCTGGACCGATACCAAGAATGGTTACCTGCGAGTGCGACATTGTGCCCAGGCGCGCGCCATCGAAAACGAATGCTACGTGGCAATCTCTGGTTCGGTGGGTAACCTGCCGCGGGTGGATGCAGTGGACATCCAGTACGCCCAATCCTCCGTGTTTTCCCCCAGTGATTTCTATTTCCCCCACGACGCCATCATCAGCGAATCGGTGCCCAATACCGAGATGCTGATGTTTGCGGATGTGGATCTTGAGAAATTGAAACTGTTGCATCGGGAAGGCTCGGTCACCAATCTGCGTGATCGCAGAGAAGATCTATACCGCCTGGACTGGAAGAAAAACTAGCGGTGCTTGTGTAAGCAACAGGGAGAAAGCATGAAATCGAATCTTATCCGCAATGGTTTTATTGCCGCCGCGCTAATGAATATCAGTGGTGTGTTGTTGTTCTCACGGGCCTTTACCAATGAGGCTATCAATCAGGCTGACCCTGTGGTGATGTCCAATTTTGGTCTGCTGATGATCATGGTGTGGGGATTGGCTTATCTGGGAGCGGCTTTTGTCAACGGCAACGTTCGCTGGCTGGCAGCGGTATTTGCGATTGAGAAACTGATTTATGTGGTGGTTTGGCTGCTGTGGTTGTCACGCCATGACCTGGCGTCCGTGTACGAGATGGATCTGTTTGCCGGTATTTTCTACAGTATCTACGGTTTGAACGACCTGGCCTTCATGCTGTTCTTCGCCTGGGCTTTCATGACAGCTAGCCACGCGGCAAAGCATGAATCCGGTTGATACAGGCAAACATTACGACACCCTTACCCATCTCTGGGATAACGCTAAATTCAATCGGCAGAACGGCATCGAGCAGCACCGCCGGGCGATTCAGTTTGTCGGCCAAAAGGGCAAGGCTCTGGATGTAGGGTGTGGGTGTACCGGGCGCCTCATTGATCTGTTCAGTGAAGAGGGCTTCCTCCCGGAAGGCCTGGATATTTCTGAAAAGATGTTGCTCCTGGCCAGGAAAAAACATCCACATGTGACCTTTCACCATGCAGACATTTGCCAATGGGTGCAGCCTTGTGAATTTTCACTGATTTCAGCCTGGGACAGCATCTGGCATGTTCCTCTTTCCGAGCAGAGAAGCGTGATTACACGGCTGGTTGAAAGTCTTGTTGGCGGCGGTGTGCTGATATTCTCCTTCGGCGGTACCGAGGGGCCAGGGGAGCATCACGATGATTTCATGAGCCCTGAGATGTATTACTCGTCATTGGGTACCCAAGGGTTCGTGCGGCTGACAGGAGAATTGGGATGTGAGCTCAGACACCTGGAATTTGATCAGTATCCCGAGCTGCATGCCTATATGATTGTCCAGAAGTTGTAGCATTCATTATCACAGGCCGCTCAAACTGTGAGCTTGCCGTATGTGACGCGAGGGCTTCACCATGCCAATCATTCTCTACGTTCTTTTCGCCATTTCCTTCCTGCCGTTTGTCATGGCCTGGACAGCGATTTACTTCCGCATCAATCAGTTTGGTACGTTCGATAATCACCATCCCCGTCAGCAACAGGCGGCGTTGACCGGCACGGGGGGGCGGGTGCAGGCGGCCCAGGCCAATGCCTGGGAGGCATTGCTGCTTTTTACCATGGTGTGCTTTATCGCTTACGCCTCAGGGCTGGATCTGAACCGGCTGGATGGGGTGGCGTTGCTGTATCTGGCGACCCGGGTGCTGCATCCTGTTTTGTATATTGCCAATCTGGCCTGGCTTCGCTCTGGGGTCTTTGTGGTGGGGATGGGGTGTTGCCTGTACATCGTCTATCTGGCAGCCAGTCAGTAGAGCGGGCGAGGGGCTCCCGGGTTGCGAGAGCCGCTAGTCTGTTACTGGGTCTGCTGATAGGCGTCCTGATTACGGGCATTCTGGCCCTGGTTCAGGCTGTTGATCTTGGCCTCGAACTCATTCATTTCTTCAGTGTTACGCGGTACCTGGTCAGGCACATTGGCCGGGGCATCCACGCTTTCTACCGCTTCGGTGGTGTCGGTGCTCAGGCCGGTTGGTGAGCTTTGCAATTGGGTCATCACCAGCCAGCCCACGGCCAGCAGGGCGATCAGTATGCCGATATATCGCATCTTGTTGTTTTCCTCTGGGTTAAGCGATGCGGACACGATGTCAGCAAGACGAATTCTGGTCAATGACCGCCGGTGGTGCGGTCTACGGTAAGTGATCTGTGCACGCTGCGCCCTGGAAACCGGGGCTCAGGGGACCGCAATTTGACCTGAATCAATAAAAGATGACATCGACCAGTGTAACTGTTGATGGTGTCATTGTTGCCGCTCTAGGATCGGGGCATTCCGATTCTTTGAAGGGGCATGATAATGACAATTCAGGTAGATCCCGTCCGCCGAAACCTCAAATTCGGCTTACCCAAAGACCAGGCGCTCAGCTGGAATCCGGCTGGACTGCATGTCACCCAGTTCTTCAACACCCTGTCCATCTTCTTCCCGGCGGGGGAGCGGTTTTTTATCCAGAGTGTGCGTCATTACCGCAAGGAGATCGTGGGGGACGAACTGAAGGAACAGATCTCTGCGTTCATCGGCCAGGAAGGCTTTCATACCCGCGAGCACGAGGAGTACAACGAGGCGCTGGTGGCTGCAGGGATGCCGGTGGAAGCCATGGACAAGCTGGTCGTTAAGCTGCTGGAGCTGGTCAAGAAAACCCCACGTTCCTTTCAGCTGGCCGCTACCGTTGCGCTGGAGCACCTCACTGCAGTACTGGGGGATGTGCTACTGCGTAACGATACCCTGCTGGAGCAGGTGGAGCCGCATTACTCCGCGGTGTGGCGCTGGCATGCCATCGAAGAAACCGAGCACAAGGCGGTGTGCTTCGATGCCTACGAGCAGGTGATGGGAAAAGGCGTGCAGGCCTATGGGCTGCGCGTGGCGGCCTTCCTGATTGCCAACCTGCTGTTCTGGAGTCTGTATGTACCGTTCTACACGGTGATGGTGACGAAGGGCGGGGGGCTGCTAAAGCTGAAAGGCTGGGGCAAGGTGCTGAACCTGACTCTGGGGCGCCCCGGGGTTCTGCGTCGGGCCTTGCCGGACTGGCTGGATTTCTTCCGCCCGGGCTTTCACCCCTGGATGCATGACAACCGTCATTTTCTTGCACAGGCCGATGACCTGATGGATGAAGTTGCCAACTTTGACGTGAACCAGGCCAAAGCCGCCTGAGCAGGGAGCGAATCATGAACAGTAAAGTCAAGATCAGTGCGAAAACCCTGAACAAGGAAGTGGCCATTGTCGGTGCCGGTTTTGGTGGCCTGTGCATGGCCATCAAGTTGCTGGAAGCCGGCAATGAGGATTTTGTCATTCTGGAGAAGGCCAGCGAGGTGGGCGGGGCCTGGTACTTCAATGGTTATCCCGGGGCGGCCTGTGATGTGCAATCGCACCTGTATTCTTTCTCCTTTGCGGGCAAGGCGAACTGGAGCAAGCGTTATGCTCCCCGGGACGAAATCGAGAACTATATCCTCGATACGGTAGAGAAGTATGACCTGCGCCGTTTTATCCGTTTTCAGGAGGAAGTGAACGAAGCGCACTTTAATGATGGCAGTGGCCAGTGGACGGTACGAACTGCAGCCGGTTCCACCATCCGCTGTCGTCATTTTGTGCTGGCTTCGGGTCCGTTGCACGTGCCCAACAAGCCGAAGATCAAAGGGCTGACGCGCTTCAAGGGCAAGGTGATGCATTCCGCCGAGTGGGATCACGGCTATGACCTGGTGGGCAAAAAGGTGGTGTCCATCGGCACCGGTGGCAGTGCCATTCAGTATTGCCCGGAGATTGCGCCGAAGGTGAAGAAGCTGTCGGTGTTTCAGCGTTCTGCGGCCTGGGTGATTCCCCGGGACGAGCGTGGCTACCCAAAGTTGCAACAGCGTTTGTTCAAGCGCTTTCCCGCCCTGCGCAAACTGCATCGGACAAGGCTCTACTGGAGTAACGAGTCCCGTGTCGCGCCAGCCTCCAGCACTCGTGCAGCAAAACTGCTGGGCACGCTGTGCAAGCAGTTCATCCGCTTCCAGGTGAAAGACAAGAATCTGGTAGAAAAGCTGACCCCGGACTATGCCTTTGGCTGCAAGCGGGTGCTGATTTCCAACAAGTGGTACCCCATGTTCAACCGCGACAACGTGGAGCTGGTGACCGCCGGCATCAAGGAAGTGAAAGCTAACAGCGTGGTCACCGATGATGGTGTGGAGCACGAGGCGGACTGCATCATTCTCGGCACCGGCTTTGTGGTGGACCCACGTATCTACATGAAGGACTTCCCGTTGACCGGCCTGCCGGGTCGGGATCTGCACAAGGACTGGGCGGAGTCTTCCGAGGCTTATTACGGTATGACGGTTAGCGGCTATCCAAATCTGTACATGCTGGTGGGGCCCAATACCGGTCTGGGTCATAACTCCATTGTGTTCATGATCGAGTGCCAGGTGAACTACATCATGCAGTGTATGCAGCTGCTGAAAGCCGAAGGGGCAGACTATCTGAATGTGAAACCTGCCGCCCAGCAAGCCTTCAATGATGATGTACAACGCCGCCTGCAAGGCACCACCTGGACTTCCGGCTGCACCAGCTGGTACCAGCAGGAAGACGGCAAGAACTTTGCCCTCTGGCCCGGTTCCACCTGGCGTTACTGGTTGCGCACCCGACAGGTACGCAGTACCGATTACGAGTTTGTGCATGTGGAGGAAACCGAGAAACAAGCGGTTTCTGCCTGAGTGTGCTTGAGGCATCAAGCAGTAACTATCAGAGGGGCTTCGGCCCCTTTTTATTGCCGCTCTGCGGCTGCTTCACGCATCAGGCAACACGCAACATGCGAAAGGCAAGCGGGGAAGGGGAACATTGTGGGAGCGTGCTTGCACGCGAAGCGGTTTTGGTCGAGCCAGGGAAAGGCTTCGCTTGCCAGCAAATTATTCGCTTCGCTCACCCTTCGGGCCGCACTCCGTGCGTTACTCCGCTCCGCTACGTTGCCGCATCAGGATCGGAAATCGCCTTCGGCCAATCTTTATACCGCTAATACGTGATGAACCCTTATTCTCGATCTGAGGACGAGACACCTCGCCGTATGAGCCTGCCTGCAGGCGATGCAGCTTTGAATAAAAAGAGATCGCCTGCAGGCAGGCTCCTACGATGACTTTTTGGACGTTTGCAAAACCCATGGTTTGGGTTACATGGCAGGGTGGTGAGATTCGCTAGCATAAAACCTGCAACCGGGTCGCTTGTAGCATTCTGCCGATCAGGGCAATCTTGTTCCAGGAATCAACAATCATAATAAGTTCCAGGAAGGATGAGGTATGACTGAGGGGTTGAATACCAGCAAGGGAAAGTGGTCTCTGGCGGTACTGCGGGTGTCGCAAACCACGGCTAAGGTATGGGTCGGAACCTTGTTCCATACGCTGAGAAAGCCAGACCAGGCCTGTGTCGAACTGATCCACCCGGACGGTACCCGTATTCGTAAGGACATCGTGAGGAAGGATTGGCAGCGGCCCTTCCGTTATGTCTATCAGCGTTTCTACACCACCGTCGAGTTTGAGAATCTGGAGCCAGATACTCACTATGAGGTGGAGTTCATTCGCCGTACCGATGCCATATACCGGGAGGTGGAAGAATGGCAGGTGTTGCGTCATGGCCAGTTCGATACCTTGCCGGCGGGATTGCCCAATGAAGGGGAGCGTCCCTTTACGGTGGCGCTGGGCAGTTGTTTCTACGCCCACCGCGATGGCGGCCAGGCGGCGGGTTCCTACCGGGCGCTGTACGAACGCGGTCCGCTAGCGGTGCGCCCCCATGTGACCTTTCTCACCGGGGATCAGGTCTATTTGGATATCGGTTTCGATTCCCTGTCGTTTGTGCGAAGTGAAATCCGTGAGCGGGTAGCGGATGACTATGCGCATCACTGGCAGTTGCTGGGCAGTATTCTCAATCGGGGGGCGACCTGGATGCTGCCGGACGATCACGAATACTGGAACGATTATCCCTTCTACGATTCGCTGATCCCGACCTTGCTGGCACTGAAGATCGATGATGTCCGTGAGACCTGGTCCAAGGCATCGGAAGATGGAGTGCGGCGAATTCAGCAGAGCCCCCGGGTGGAAACGTTCGATATTGATGTGTTGTCGTTCTGTCTTGCGGATTTACGATCCTACAGGGGTGACGATCGTTTTCTGCCGGAGCGGGACTTCGACAGGCTAATCCGTTGGGCGAAGGGCTTGACGGGCCCGGGGGTGCTGGTGATTCCCCAGCCATTGATCGTGGCACCCAATCCGCTGGAGCGAAACCTGTTGAGCTATCGTGGCCAGTACGCCCGTTTGCTGGAGGCTCTGGGTGAAACCGGTCACGATGTTGTGGTGATGAGTGGTGATGTGCATTTCGGCCGTATTGCTACCACCACGCTGGGGCCCAACGGCGGCAAGTTGGTGGAAGTGATCGCGTCACCCTTGTCCAACCTCACATTCCTTGACGGTATTGCCACCTCAACCCCGGAGCGAAATCCCGAGCCTTTCCCCCATGCGTCAGTGCGCCCACAAGGCTGGTCATCCTATCCGGTCGATTGCCCGGATGCGGTGAGTGTGCGTCAGGGCTGGTGGCTGTCTGCCTATCCGAGAGACCGCACCACTGAGCACTTCATGACCGCGGCATTTCATCGAAATAACGAGGGCGAGGTTGTGTTGAAAGTGGATGCCTGGCGGGTGCGAGACAGGGATCAAGCCAATCTTCCGCGGCGTGACTTTGCCACGTTGACTGAAACCTTGACGTAGTCATTGTATTGACATCATCTCAATCCTGTTTGGAGTTATCTATGCCCATGTTGCTGGTTCGTCTCGTGGCAGCGGTTTTTCTGCTTTATGGTCTGGGGTTTATCGTTGCCCCCGGCGTGTTGATGTCTCAGGTTGTGGGCGAGGTGCCCGTTGCATCTTCTGCCTGGATTGACCTGCGCGCCACTTATGGCGGTCTTTCGGTTGGGGTGGGGGTGATACTGTGGGTATTGGCCGGCAGTGCAGCCACGCTGCGGACCGGAGCCCTGGGCGTGTCGGTGTTGATGGTGGCCATGGCATTGGGGCGGAGTGTCGGAATTGCCGTAGACGGCAATCCCAATGGTTACATGCTGCTCTATCTGGTCATGGAAGCGATTGCGGCCATATTGGGTATCTGGGCCTGGTGGCGTCTGCGAGCTACGGGA
Organism: Alcanivorax sp.; assembly: GCF_017794965.1. Taxonomy (NCBI): domain Bacteria; kingdom Pseudomonadati; phylum Pseudomonadota; class Gammaproteobacteria; order Oceanospirillales; family Alcanivoracaceae; genus Alcanivorax; species Alcanivorax sp. Next base: position 2,024,117 of record NZ_CP051240.1, on the reverse strand, counting down.
AGTTGAGTCGAGCAGGGGGCATTTTCCTGGCTTTTTTTATCGTTCAGCGCGGAATGGCGGGAAAGTTAAGCGGCCTGGTCGAAGGTCGGACGTCAGAAGTCTGACGCCCAAATCAAACCCCGGGTTTGCTGTCATGCTGTTCATTTAGGTCGTGATTTTGGTTTTTTGTGGGAGCGTGCTCGCACGCGAAGCCTTTATTTCAGAGCGCGCCATTCGCGTGCAAGCACGCTCCCACAGAGACCTTGAGCTTAAGTGAACAGCATTGCGGGTTTGCAGTGCTTGTGAGCGTAGTGGCAGGTGCATTGCGCAAGAGCTTGGGGGCTGCCGGTTTTCTGTCTTTTGCGTCAGACGTCCGACTTCAGGCGTCTGACCAATCTGCTTTCCCGCTAATCCGCGATGAACCTTTTTTATGTCTCAGGTCGTCTATGCGCACTTGAGAACGTAACGGCCTCGTAGTCATGTGGGGCCATTACAGTCAGGGTGTTCATCTACCGTAATTTTGTGTGTCCCCGCCTGAATATCCCCCTGATACCCTCCCTGTTTTCGATAACAACAGTGGCGGAGATGTGTCGAGATGAAATGCATTGTGGTGGGTGGCGGATTATCGGGTCTGGCCTCGGCCGTGTGGTTGGCTGAAGCGGGGCATGAGGTGACGGTGCTTGAGCGTCGGGGTGCTCTGGGTGGGCGTACCATTGCCATTCCCCAGAAGGAAATCAACGATGTGCCTGACAATGGCCAGCATGTTTTCGCCAGTGGTTATGAAAATCTGTTTCGCTATCTGGACAGCGTTGGGACACGGCAGCATGTGGCCTTTCCCGGCCACATGACCGCCAGGATGCCCGGTGGTAAAACGCGCCGGGCGGGCTTCTGGGGCGTGGAAGGGTTGCGCGCCATGGTAGGTGATCTGCCGGGGGTTCGTGGCCTGGACAAACTGCGTACAGCCCGTGCTCAGGCCCGCTTGTTCCGTGAGGCACTCAGACAACCGGCAGATCTGGATCAGATTACCGCTGAGCAATGGTTTGATCGCTGTGGCCTTCCGCAGTCTGCTCGTCGCGCCATGTGGGATGGCATCGTGATTGGCCTTACCGGAGACAAGACCGATATTTCCTCGGCCAAGGTGCCGGCGGATCTGTTAGTCACCGGCATTCGCAAAGGCATCAAGATGCGCACCCCGGTTTCCATCGGTTATCCCACCGTCGATCTGGACACTCTGTTCGTGGACAGCGCAGAGCGGTTTTTCCGGGAACATGGCGTCAAGGTTCGCACCCGTGCGCCGGTGAAAAGTGTGGACATCAACAACGGCAAAATAACAGGGGTTACGCTTCGCGATGGGGAGCTGTTGAAAGCCGATGCGGTGATCTGTGCGGTTCCGGTGTGGCAGGTGAAGGACCTGCTGGTACAGATGCCGGAGTACCACAAGATCGAACAGGCGGTAGACGCCCTGACGCCGGTACCCATCGTCAGCGTGAACCTGTATCTGGATCGCGATATCGGTATGGAAGACTGGGGTGAGATTCTCTACAACGGGGAAGGGATTCTCGAACAGGTATGGGATCGCCAGCGCATGCATGGCCGACAGCCGAAAGATAACTGGTTCTTCTCGACCACGGTGTCGGCGTCCTATGAGCTGATCAAGAAGTCCAATGACGAGATTATCGCTATCCAGATGGACATGCTGCGCCGCTACTACCCGAAGGCCAAAGACGCGCAGGTCATCCACAGCCATATCGTGCGGATGCCCAATTCCACCTTCGCCCAGCGTCCCGGTACGGCCGGAGTGCGCCCGCAGCAGAAAACCTCTGTAAAGGGACTGGCCATTGCCGGTGACTGGACCGATACCGAATGGACCACCACCATGGAAGGGGCCTGTCAGAGTGCGGCCCGTGCAGTGGAGGCTTTGCTGCAATCCTGATCGTTCCTGGTTGCGTGACAGCGCTCGGTATTGCGTCCACCATGGGCAAAACCGGTTGTGGAAATCGCGTCTATGTCAGTGGTGACAAAGTGGTGTGGCGGGTTGTTGCTGTTGGTGCTGGCGGGTTGCTCGAGTCTGCCTGCCAATGAGTTGCAGCAGGTTCGCGAGCAAGTCGACTGGAAAACCCGGGAGGCACTGGACCAGTTCCTGAAGGATGTGCCGGGCCTGGAACAGGAGCTCGAGCAGTCGGTTGGCTATGTGGTTGGTACCAGCGATGTTTTGTTGCTGGGGCCTCTTGGCGGGAGTAACGCGGTTGCTGTCCTGCACGACAACCGGGAGCAAAGTCGCCTTTACCTTGATGTGCATTCCCTGCGTATGGGTTTTGGCCTGGGGGCCAAGGGCGGCCGGTTTCTGGCCGTTATCCATGATCCCGATCTGCTAGCTCAGTTGCGCCATGGCAAGTGGCTGATCAAGCCTGGTGCGTCTTCCAATGTGGGAGCGCAGAACGGGGCTCTGCGTTATCGCAACGATGAACTGGCCCTGTTTGTGTCCAGTGATTCCGGTGTATCAGCCGGGGCTGGCATGAAGGTCAGCCAGGTCAGTGTCAATCAACGGTTGAGCAACACCGCGCAGTCCAGCTACAACTTTCCCAGTAAAAATTCTGCACATACACAGAACCAGCAGGCGCCCCGATATTGGGGGCATACCCTCCCTTTTCTGGGCAAGCGGGCGGTGGAGCGGGGCTTTAACTTGCCCATGCCTCTGGGGGTTGGTGTAGTGCGCGCTGATGTGCGGCAGGAGATGCGCATCGAGCACCTGGAAGTGGGCTTCAACGGTAATGGCACCCGTCCCTATGACTTTGTCTTCTTCGGTGCCGAAAGTGATCTGATCACTGAACAGGTGAAACTGGATGCCTGGGTGCTGCCGTTCCTGAATCTGTACGGTACGTTCGGACAGGTGAACGGCGATCTGGATCTGGATATCGCGATAGATGGCAACGCCATGCTTGATCAGATCGGCAAGGACTGTACCGGCATCATCAGGCCACCTGTTTGTTATCTGTTTGAGAACAAGCAGGTGCGTTTTCCTGTGACCGCCGACCTCAGTCCAATGAACTATGGGGTAGGGGGGGTAGTCGCGTCCGGCTGGCATGACTGGTTCCTGCTGATCCCTTTCAATGTGACGTGGACCGATTCGGACAAGGCGGTACTGGAAGGGCGGGCACTTACCATAAGCCCGCGTCTGGGCCGGGGCTTCGCCATGAATCGGGCAGGGCGAGTGACGCTGTTTGCCGGTGGCAATTATCTTGATGTGCGCACGGTGATTACGGGCAGTCTTGCCATCCCGGGCACAGAACAGATACTGGATTACAAAGTAGATCAAAAGAATTCCGATCGTTGGAACCTGGTGGCGGGCGCCAACTGGGACATCACACCACGTTTATCCCTGATGCTGGAATACGACGGTTTCATAGGCAGCCGTGATGCCTTTATCTCGGCACTGACAGTACGGTTCTGATCTCTGCAGCTGAAGTGTGGGAATGTGGCTGCTGGTTGAGTTTGGCGGCACGCGTTTGGATTGTTCCGGCGCCAAGACCGGGATATTGACGTCATCGCGCTTTGCGACGGCTCCCTTTCATGATGCCATGAGCGCGTTCCTCATCGCTTGCAGGCAAGCTCCCACAGTGGCGGATGAAAGCGGCTGCGGGTGAACGAAGAAGCCATAAAGCAAGCCACGAAAAAACGCTGGACCACAATCCTCTCCCTGTCTTGGGTCTTCGAAACTCGAAATGCGTTGCCAGAAGCTGCAACCCCTGTTTCTTGACGCCGATAAAGCCCAGTATCAGGTCGCTGCTGTCCTACCGTTTGACTTAGCGAAGTCCGAACCCGCCAGGCTCGCAAGCCGGCGGGTTTTTCTGTTTAGTGGAACAGGAATTCACCGGCGCATTTTGACGCTCGCAGATGCCTGTCTCGTGGGAGCTTGCTTGCAAGCGAATGTTGGTGCGACAAGGGCTATTCGCTTGCAAGCAAGCTCCCACAAGAGAAAGCGCCCCCCGCTTCCTCAGGACATTCAGGAAACTGTGGGACAGCAGTGAGTATCAGGTGCGCCTGACGAACGCATGAATGACCGCGGCCACCGGGATGCCCAGTCCCAGCCAGGACACCCAGTCATAGACGCCATCCCCCAGCAAGGCTGACAACAGGCCTGCGATGCTGGTGATGGCGATCAGCAGGGGCAGGGCGAAGGTGTGACCCATCATGCCTCTCCCGGTACGTTGTTGCGGCGGCGTACCCACCAGAGATACAGGCCGGTCACGAGCACCACGATGGCGAATAGATCCAGCGCGAACCAGATGATTTTCAACGGCGTGCCGCCGTAATCACCGAAGTGCAACGGGCCAGACAGGGACAGGGCCTTGTTGTACCAGGGCATTTCCCGCATATCGGCATACTCACCGGTGCGTGCATCGACCAGTACCGGAGTGATGATGTGCGATGTCAGTGGCGTATTGCCGTGGAGAAAGATGGCGTAGTGATAATCCGTGGACCAGTCGCCACCGGGAAACGCCACGAACTGCAATGTCATGTCCGGGGCAGCAGCAACGGCCTGTGCTACAGCGTCGTCCAGGGAGGCCATTTCGTTAGGTGTGGGCACGGTGGCATCCTCATAACCGGCGGTGAGATCCGCCAGGGCCTGACTGCGCCAGGTGGCCGTAATGGGGTCGGCCAGGGTATTGATGACTCCGGTGAGGCCGACCACGGTGAGCCAGGCCACGGTGACGATACCGAGCAGGTTATGGTAGTCCAGCCACTTGATGCGTTTGGAGCGTTGCGTGCGTAGCGCACCGAATTCCAGTTTGCGCATGAATGGCGCATACAACACCACCCCGGAAACGATGGCGATGATCATCAGCAGGCCCATGGCACCCAGAAATAACATGCCGGGCAGCCCGAGGAACATGTCCGTATGCAGCTGCAGCAGGAAGTGCATGATGTCGAAGCCTTCGTGATAGGGCACCAGCTCGCCGCTGGTACGATCGAAGGAACTCATCAGCATGTCGCTGCCGGGAGAGTCCGGCGCCGGGCCGGTGGTCACATTGATCACCGGCCGGTCGATATCGAAGCTCATGTACAGTGGGACTTCGCCGGGCCGGTTGGCGGCAGCATGATCGAGAATCTGGTCCAGGCTCAACAGCTCGCCACCGGGATTGGCCGGTTGCCAGTTGTCGCTGTGCAGAACACTGTCCAGTTCATCGTGGAATATCAGCGGTAGTCCGGTGATGCAGAGCATCAGCAGGAAAACCGTGCTGATCAGGCTGGTCCAGGTGTGCCACGCGGACCAGGTACGCAGAGTGCTGGCTTTCATAGGGCTGGCAGGTCCCGGCCGTGGCCGGGACGCTTTCCTGGTATCAGAATTCGTAGGTGCCGGAGAGCACGACGGTACGCGGTGCGCCAACGGTGAGATAGCTGGAATCCGGGAAGCCACCGGCAGAGGCCCAGTAATCGGCATCAGCCACGTTTTCCACCCGGGCTCGCAGGGTCAGCATCTGCGCTTCACCGACGGGAATCAGGTAACGGGCGCCCAGATCCAGGCGGGTCCAGTCAGGGATTTTGGTGGTGTTGTCGGCATCCACGTACTGGGAGCTGGTGTAGATAATACGACCATCCAGAGACAGCCCTTCGGTGCCAGGCACCGCCCAGTCCACGTTCAGGTTTGCCTGGGTTTCCGGAGCGCCGATGGCTTTTTCTCCGTCCACATCGGTATCCAGCAGGCTAACGCCGCCCAGCACGGTGAGGCTGTCCAGCGGCTTGCCGTAGGCCATCAACTCCAGGCCGGTGTTGGTCTGGTCGTCCACGATTTCAAACTTGTTGTTGCTGTCGAAACCGGTGATGGGTTTCTGGCTCTGGAACAGGGAGACACTGCCGCCCAGGGTGCCGGCATCGAATTTCATGCCAACTTCAGCCTGTTCGGTCTTGAACGGGGCGATGGTTTCACCGTCGTTAACAACCAGATCGCCGGGTCTATCGCTATTTGTAGTTGGCGCATTGCCGCCAGCCACAAGCCCTTCGATATAGTTACTGTACAGGGAGACCGAGTCGGTCAGTCGATAGAGCACGCCCACGGAAGGGGTCACCGCGTTGTCTTCATACTTGTTGCCGCGGTTGCCGGTGTTGTAGTCATAGCTGGTGTCTTCGATTTCCTGGTAGCGACCACCCAGGGTGACCAGCAGTTTGTCATCCATCATGCTTAGCTGGTCAGCCAGCGCCACGCTGCGCATCCGGGTTTTGATGGTGGTTTTCGGGCTGTTCAGGTCTCCGCCAATCAGGCCGGGTGCGGGTATGGGGGAGTAGGTGGGATTGTAGATATTGCCGGGCACACCGAAACCGAAAATGTAGGCATTCTTGGAGTCCAGTTCATAGGTCGCGCTGGACAGACTGAAGGAATGGCCTACCGAGCCGGTGTCAATGTTCCAGCGTACGCCGGCCTCGCCGGTAACCACGGTATCTTCGCGCACATTCTCGAAGCTGTTGGCGGAGTAGTCCCCTGAGGCAGTGGTGCCTACAGGATTGGCAAAAATGGCCTCCTCTTCCCCTTGGCGGGCACCGGCCGCCAGCCAGGCGGTGATGTTGTCCGTGAAGTCATACTCGGCACGCAGGGTGCCGAAAATGTCCTCGGAGTTGGAGTAGGTCCAGGGTTGGGCCACGGTTTTGTCTGCATCGGGTGTCTTGGGGATGGGCACCCCGTCAGCAAAGGTGATGCTGGGCATGGAGGCATCCATGCTGAATTTCTGGAAACCAAAATCTGCAGACAGGCGCAGGTTTTCCTCGCGGAAATCGGCACCAATATGTGCCATGGATATCTTCTGGTTCTCGCCGTCCACAGCAGTGTCACCGTCACGGCGGGCGGCGTTGATGCGCACGCCTGCACGGTTATCTTCACTGCGCCGTGCCAGATCCACGGCGGTATAGGCCTGGCCGCCAGTCTGGACGCCCAGGGTGAACTGGTTGACGTCATAGCTGGGGGCGCGCTTGGGCAGCACATTCACCGCACCACCCAGACCACTGCCACCGGGGGCCGCGCCGTTCAGGAAGGCGTTGGCACCACGGAAAACCTGCACCCGCTCGATGAACTCGGCGGCCAGATACTGGCGTGGCAGCAAGCCATAGAGGCCGTTGTAGCTCATGTCATCGGAGTACACCGGCAGGCCCCGCACCAGATAGAGTTGTTGGAAGTTGCCGAAGCCGCGGGCCACACGCACGGCGGGGTCGTTCAGCAGGATGTCGGCCACGCTTTCTGCCTGCTGGTCTTCAATCAGCACCTCGGTGTAGTTGGTGAAATTGAAGGGCGTTTCCATGCTGTCCTGCTTGCCGAGAATGCCCAGCGAGCCGCCTTCGGCCACCTGCCCGCCGGCGTAGGCCTTGCTGAGACCTTCTTTGGAGGCATCGGCACTGCTTTCCACGGTGATGGTTTCCAGTTCATTGACCGATGCGGTGGTGCCGGTCTCGGCAAAGGCAGCATTGGCGCCCATGCAGGCGAGCGCCAGGGCGGTGAGTCGGAAGGGCAGCATGGACATAACGTCACTTCTTGTTGAAATACGGGAAGGTGATTATAAATATATGATTCGTAATGAGAAACAATATCGTTATCTTTGTTGATAGTTATCAACGAAGAGCGCGATAGCCAACAACAATGCCTCCTTCTGGTATCGGGTTCTCGGTTATCATGGCCGGATGACTTCCCGCTATCACCGACTGGATCGTTTTCTCAGTAACGCTTTGCAGCAAAGCCGCTCATCATTACGCCGGCTGCTGGCGGCGGGGCAGGTGCGTGTGAACGACGCGGTGGTGCGCGACAGACAATGCCGTATTGGCCCGTTCGATCGTGTTGAGGTGGCTGGCAGGGTGCTGCAGCAGCGCGAAGCACGCTATCTGATGATGAATAAACCTGCCGGGGTAGTCAGTGCGACCCGCGATGACAGGCATACCACGGTGGTGGATTTGTTGCCCGGCCCGGATCGCGGTGAGCTCCATCTTGCCGGTCGACTGGATTTCAACAGTACCGGACTGGTGATTCTTACCAATGATGGCAGCTGGTCACGACGCTTGAGTGAGCCGGAAACCGGGGTCTGGAAACATTACCGGGTGACGCTGGAGATGCCGCTGGATGAGCGTGATGTAGAGGCTTTTGCGGCCGGCATGCGGTTCGAATTCGAGGGGCTGGTTACGCGACCGGCGCGTCTGTTGATACGGGCCCCGCAAGAGGCGGACGTGTGGTTGCAGGAAGGGCGCTACCATCAGATCCGGCGGATGTTCGCGCAGCGTGGCAACAAGGTGAAAACCCTGCACCGTGTCGCGGTGGGGAATCTGGTACTGGATAAGACGTTAGCGCCCGGCGAATGCCGGGCGCTAACGGAACATGAGGTGCAAACGATCGCCGATCAGACCAGCGGCTGACCCTTGGCCAGGCGGCGACGGAAATCGCGCAGAGGCGCTGTGTACGCCAGCTGACGAACCGGGCGAGGCAGGAACTTCATGAGCTTGCCAAAGAATCTCACGGTCTTGTCAAATTTGCGCTGGCGTTCATCGTCCCAGTCAAGGCGCATCTTTTCCCGAACGTCCGCTGGCAGAAAACCCGTTGTGACAAAACGGTTGAAACGACCAAACAGGAACTGGCTAACCGGGCTAAGGAATTTCAGATCAGCAATGATCATCAGAAATTCATGCACGGTGTCGTCAATGTGCAGCTTTTTGAGCCCTTCCTGCCAATACTCCTCAAAAGCATCCAGGTCCTTGGGCCACATGTCCTGGCGTACCTGAAGGGTAGTGCCCAGCGGATGGGCCATTCTGTAGAAGTCTTCCTGCTCAGCCCGGGTAAGAGGGCGATGCACCTTTTGGTAGGTATCGACAAAGCCCCAATACAAGCAGGCGGCAACCCACAGCTGCAGGTCAGGGTCGAAAGCATTGTATTGGACTTTCGAATTTTCGGTGGAGTGAACGTGCCGGTGTGAACCATTCACGGCCCGGCGATAGGCCAGCTTTTCTTCCGTTGTGCCCATCATGGCCACGGCCAGGTAGGTAAATGTGGTCCGTGTGCGCTTTAAAGGGCGATGCATAATGGAGCCGCTTAGTACACGGCTTTCAGCCACGCCATGTCCCACCGCAGGGTTTGCCAGCTGCATGATGATATTGGCGCCAGCAGAGAGGAAAACGGTCAGGTCCATGATCCCCGGGTATCTCTGATCGAGTTGCTTGGCTGTCAGTGGCTCAGGCCATTGATTCTCAATGCGGGTCTTCTGCTGAATAGGAGAGGCTTGTGCATTCATACTCTTGTTCCTCGAAGGCCGACAGGTCGGTCATACGCTCGTTTGATTTGAATGCTAGCGAGGACGCTTCCATCACACAATGATACAAAAACAATCTTATGTATCCGCGGGGTTAGAGTGGTTTTATTTTTGTTTTTTATGCCTTATTTGGTGGGTTTTCGGCTCAAATGTCGTTCATTTCGATGAATTTAAAAGAGTATACGGAATGTATTCATATATATTTTTGTCGACAAAAACATATATGAAGGCAATTTGTTGGCCCTGCTAACCCATTATTTTGGCTCAGTAACCACAAGCCCTTTCTTCTGAACTTTGGTGAGTGTAACCGATCCACACAAATTGCCTGGATCCGGGTTGCCAGGCGGGGTGCGGCAGTCGATTAGCCGTCACTATTGCAAAAGGATGGCAGAGGAAAGGGGATGTGTAGCCTTTGGTGTGCAGCGTGAAACATGTTACAGCCGCAGAGCGGCCACAAAAAAGGTTCAGCGGGTTATTCGCACGGGCGAAACCCGTGTCTGGTGGGAGATTCAGCTTGTTGAACGAAGGTTCAGGCAACAGGTCCCGATCCGAGGTTGCATTCGTTCAGCAAGCTGAACTTGCCACACAAGCAGCATAGCCGGTTTTACCACAGAGGCAGCAGATCACTGGGTTAAAACAATGAGTATCCTGGGAGGTTTCAGTGATCCCTGTGGTGAAAACGTTTTTGATCCTGGTCTGAAATCGCGCCGCCAGCGACGCTCCTGCGGAAAGGTGGGGCTTTTCCGGAAATCCGCGATGACCCACAAAAAAGGCGCCCTGAAGGGCGCCTTTTGGTGACACGAAAGCCGTGGCGAATTACATGTTCGGGTAATTCGGGCCACCGGTACCTTCCGGCGCCACCCAGTTGATGTTCTGGGTGGGATCCTTGATGTCACAGGTCTTGCAGTGTACGCAGTTCTGGGCGTTGATCTGGAAACGCTTGTCGCCAGTGTTCTCGTCCTCGACCACTTCGTACACGCCCGCCGGGCAGTAACGCTGGGCCGGTTCGTCCCACTTGGGCAGGTTGACCTGCAGCGGTACGTTCGGATCCTTCAGCGTCAGGTGGCAGGGCTGATCTTCTTCGTGGTTGGTGTTGGACAGGAATACGCTGTCCAGCTTGGCGAAGGTGATCTTGCCGTCCGGCTTCGGGTAGTCGATCTTCTTGCACTGGTCCGCCGGCTTCAGGGTTTCATGATCCGGGGTGGTGTCGTGCATGGTGATCGGCAGCTTGCCGTTGAACAGGTTGATGTCCACGAAGGCAAAGGCCGAGCCGATGAAGTTACCGAACTTGTGCTGGGCAGGGCCGAAGTTGCGCTGTGCGTGCAGTTCTTCGTAAACCCAGCTCTTGTCGAAGGCTTCCTTGTACTCGGTCAGTTCGTCGCTGCCGCGGCCGCCTTTCAGGGCTTCAGCCAGAATCTCGGCAGCAATCATGCCGGACTTCATGGCAGTGTGGGTGCCCTTGATCTTGGCAAAGTTCAGGGTGCCGGCGTTACAACCCACCAGCAGACCACCCGGGAAGGTCATCTTCGGCAGGGACTGCAGGCCGCCCTTGGCGATGGCACGGGCACCGTAGGAAACGCGTTTGCCGCCTTCCAGGTGCTTCTTGATTTCCGGGTTGGTTTTCCAGCGCTGCATCTCGTCGAAGGGAGAAACGTGCGGGTTGGAGTAGGCCAGATCGGTGATCAGGCCCAGGGCCACCTGGTTGTTCTCGATGTGGTACAGGAACGCACCACCCGGGGAACCGGACTCGCTCAGGGGCCAGCCAGCGGTGTGTACCACCAGACCTTCCTGATGCTTGGCCGGATCAATGTCCCACAGTTCCTTGACGCCGATACCGTAGTGCTGGGGATCGGTGCCCTCACGCAGGTTGTACTTCTCCATCAGTTCCTTGCCGAGCTGACCACGGCAACCTTCGGAGAAGATGGTGTACTTGGCGTGCAGCTCCATGCCAGGCATATAGCTGTCTTTTTTCTCGCCATCGTGGCCAATACCGAAATCGCCGGTAGCGATGCCCTTAACGGAACCGTCTTCATTATAGAGGATCTCGTTGGCAGCGAAGCCCGGGAAGATCTCGATGCCAAGACCCTCGGCCTGCTCGCCCAGCCAGCGGCACAGGTTACCCAGGGAAATGATGTAGTTCCCTTCGTTGTGCATGGTCTTGGGGACAAACAGGTTCGGCACTTTCTGTGCCTTTTCCGCGCCAGTCAGGTAGTAGATCTCGTCACCGGTGACCTTGGTGTTAACCGGGGCGCCCATCTCTTCCCAGTTGGGGAACAGTTCGTTCAGGGCGCGGGGCTCGAGAACGGCACCGGACAGAATATGGGCACCGACTTCGGAGCCTTTTTCTACAACTACAACACTGAGTTCCTGACCGGTTTCCTGGGCGATCTGGCCCAGACGGCAGGCGGTTGCAAGACCGGAAGGACCGGCGCCGACGATGACTACGTCGACTTCCATAGATTCGCGTTCCACAGCCTTCTCCTCGCTATCGGATTGCGTTTCGGCCCGGAAGCCACTGAGAAAGAGATTCTGGAGAGGGGAAACATCCCTTGTCACAGAAAATCTTTCTCAGCAGCCGACCGTGGCCGGACTTGGGGTGGCGCGGAGTATATAGAGATAGAGGATTTCGCACCACTGCTCGGGTTTCTCTGATTGACCCTGATGACCGTTGATCCTGTCAGGACAGGCAGCTTCTATATATATGAAGCGGGTGTCATGGGGCCGTGATCAGCGACTTTTTCAAACAACCGTTTGGATTATCTCTTGCTAGATGCTTGATTTTCAAGAAAATGGCCGACCGGGAAGTCACAACAAAAGTGACCTATTTGCAGCAAAATCATCTGCTTACAGATTTTCGGCCTATTGACCTCATGTGGCCGAGCGTTCAAGATAGCGGCTCTTTCGCGGGGGTGGACCCGGCAACGGCGTCATGTCGCCTCCTTCTACAAGTCACCCAATGGAACATTCCGAGGATCCTATGAAGGTTCTTGTACCCATCAAGCGAGTCATTGACTACAACGTCAAGGTTCGCGTGAAGGCGGACAACTCTGGTGTTGATCTCGCAAACGTCAAAATGGCCATGAACCCCTTCTGTGAAATCGCTGTAGAAGAAGCGGTGCGCCTGAAAGAGAAGGGTGTGGTCTCTGAAATCGTTGCTGTCTCTATCGGTCCCAAGACCGCTCAGGAACAGCTGCGTACTGCCATGGCTCTGGGCGCTGACCGCTCCATCCTGGTAGAAACTGACGAAGACGTTCAGCCGCTGGGCATTGCCAAGGCGCTGAAAGCCATCGTTGATGAAGAAAAGCCTGAGCTGGTTATTCTGGGCAAGCAGGCCATCGATGGTGACAACAACCAGACTGGCCAGATGCTGGCTGCTCTGACTGGCATGCCGCAGGGTACCTTCGCTTCCGAAGTGAATGTTGCCGATGGCAAAGTGAAAGTAACCCGTGAGATCGACGGTGGTCTGCAGACTGTAGAACTGAGCCTGCCGGCCGTGGTTACCACTGACCTGCGTCTGAACGAGCCGCGTTACGCGTCTCTGCCGAACATCATGAAAGCCAAGAAAAAGCCGCTGGACACCAAGACCGCTGCTGATCTGGGCGTTGACCTGACTCCGCGTGTGACCACCGTTAGCGTTGAAGCACCCGCCGAGCGTCAGGCTGGCATCATCGTTGGCTCCGTAGACGAGCTGGTCGAGAAACTGAAGAACGAAGCGAAGGTGATCTGATGAGTGTATTAGTTTACGCCGAACACGATAACGCCGCGCTCAACAAGGTCACTCTGAGCGTCGTTGCTGCTGCCAAAGCTATCGGTGGCGACATCACCGTACTGGTTGCCGGTAAAGGCTGTGGCGCTGTTGCCGAAGAAGCTGCCAAGGTTGATGGCGTTTCCAAGGTCCTGTGTGCTGACAACGAAGCCTACGAGCACCAGCTGGCTGAAAACGTTGGTGATCTGGTTGCTGAAGTGGCTGCCGATTACACCCACGTTCTGGCTGCTGCCACCACCACAGGCAAGAACTTTGCTCCGCGCACTGCTGCTCTGCTGGACGTGGCTCAGGTTTCCGAGATCTCTGAAGTTATCGACGCGGATACCTTCAAGCGTCCGATCTACGCCGGTAACGCTATCGCTACCGTGAAGAGCGCTGATGCCAAGAAAGTGATCACCGTGCGTGGTACCTCCTTTGATGCTGTAGCTGCAGAAGGCGGTTCCGCTGCTGTTGAAGCCCTGGACGTTGCCAAGAACGCGGGCACTTCTTCCTTCGTGGGTGAAGAGCTGGCCAAGTCTGACCGTCCTGAGCTGACCTCTGCCGAGATCGTGATCTCCGGTGGTCGTGGCATGGGTAACGGCGACAACTTCGAAATCCTTTATAAGCTGGCTGACAAGCTGGGCGCTGGCGTGGGTGCATCCCGTGCTGCCGTTGACGCAGGCTTCGTACCGAACGACATGCAGGTTGGTCAGACTGGTAAGATCGTCGCTCCGAACCTGTACGTTGCTGTGGGCATCTCCGGTGCCATCCAGCATCTGGCCGGTATGAAAGACTCCAAGGTCATCGTTGCTATCAATAAGGACGAAGAAGCCCCGATCTTCCAGGTGGCTGACTACGGCCTGGTGGCTGACCTGTTCGAAGCAGTACCGGAGCTGGACGGCAAGCTGTAAAAACAGCGCGCTATCCGACCCCAAAAACCCGGCCTTGTGCCGGGTTTTTTGTTTTTAGCTATGAGCTATGAGCTATGAGCTATGAGCTATGAGCTACAAGCTACAAGATTGGATTAAGAAAGGCTGAAAAATTCCGACAAGGCGCGGTTGTATTTGAGGCCGGATTCGCCCAGGCAAGCTGGGCTCCTACAAATAACGCCTCGGGACGCTGTAGGAGCCCAGCTTGCCTGGGCGATCCGAGCCCAGGCGAGGTAAGGATTCCAGAAGCGAGTTTCGAGTATCAGGTTTTGCCTTTCGAAACTCGTTCCTCGCAACTCGAAACTTCTTCTCCTCGCCAATGCCCGGATCGCGTGCAAGCACGTTATTCGCTACGCTCGTTCCTTCGGGCCGGACCGCGTGCGTTACTCCACTACGCTACGCTGCCGCAGCGACTTTAGGTAGAAACGGAGAATGCATGTTTTCAGGAAAAACCGCGCTTATCACTGGCGCCTCCAGCGGCATCGGTGAAGAAATGGCCCGTCAGCTGGCGGCGCAGGGATGTCATCTGATTGTGGTGGCACGGCGTACTGAGCGCCTGAATGCATTGGCCACACAATTGTCTGCGGTGACTGTGGATGTCATCACGGCGGATCTGGCTGATCCACAAGGCCCCGCCAGGATTTTCGATCAGGTTTCCGCTCTGGGGCGGCAGGTGGATATCCTGATTAACAATGCCGGCTTCGGTTTCCAGAAACCCTTGCTGGAGATGGATCTGGATGACCAGGTGGGCATGGTGGAGGTGAATGATCGTGCCTTGCTGGCACTGACCCGTCTTTTCGCCGCGCCGATGGCAGTGCGAGGCGAGGGGTGGATACTCAATGTCAGTTCCGTGTCCGCCTGGTTTCCGATTCCGGGTATGGCCGTGTATGCCGCCAGCAAGGCCTTTGTGCAGACGCTTGGCAGGGCGTTGCATGAAGAACTCAAACCCGCCGGCATCACCGTGACCACCCTGAGCCCCGGAGGCACGCGTACAGAGTTTTCCAGCAAGGCCAGGGGGCAGATGGATCCCTCACTGGAAAAAGCCATGATGCCGGTGGCGCCGGTGGCCCGCGCAGGACTTGAGGGGTTGGCAAAAGGCAGGGCAGTGGTGGTACCGGGACGACTCTATCGGGCCATGACCTTGCTGACCCGCTTCCTTCCCGACAGCTGGGTAGTGCGCCTCGCCGGTGCGGTGATGGGCAGGCATGAGTAAATCGAGTTGAAAGTTTAAAGTTCAAAGTTGAAACGCGGATCAGGTTGTAGGTTTTGCAAGGCCGTGCCCGCGGGCGCCGGTAAGGGCGCGGGCACGACCTTCCAAAAACCGGGAGCTTACCCGCGCTTTTCAACTTTGAACTTTAAACTTTCAACTGCTCGAAAGCCTGCGCGGCAACTCGCTATCCCAGACGCCCCTTTACCTCATCAGCTATTGCCAATGCCGCCGTCAGCCCTGGCGATTCGATACCCAGCAGATTGATCATCCCGCTGAGCCCGTGACTGCCCACATCCTGTATCAGAAAATCTGTTACTGCTTCGCCTTGCCGGAAGAGCTTGGGCCGAATGCCGGAATAGCCCGGTTGCAGCCGATCCGGGTTCAGGTCGGGCCAGTACTGCTGGATGGCCTCAACAAAAGTCGCTTTTCGCTCCACATCGAGTCGGTAATCCGGTGGCAGCGTGGGCTCAATCCACTCCACATCCGGCCCGAAGCGGGCCTGGCCGGCCATATCCACTGTCAGGTGAATACCCAGGCCGTGGGCTTCCGGCATGGGATAAACCAGTCTGCGGGTCGGGCTGCGCCCGTCAAGGGCAAAGTAATTGCCTCGGGCCAGGCGTTGCTGCGGTATCTGCTCGGCCGGAAAACCAGCGGCATTCTCAAGAAGCCGGGTGGTGAACAGCCCGGTTGCGAGAATCAGTTGTCGGCAGCGGAGTGTGAAGCGTTGGTGGTCGCTGGCGTGTACGCGCAGCATGTAGCGGTCAGTTTCGCACTGGAGCTTTTCCACCCTGTGATGCAGTGCAACCACGGCACCGTTGCTTTCCGCATCCTGCTGCAGCTGATAGAGCAATGCGTGGCTGTCGATGATCCCGGAACCCGGACTGAGCAGGACTTCACTGGCGTTCAGCCAAGGCTCCTGCTGTTGCCATTCCCGGCGAGCCAGAGGTTTGAGTGCGGGGGCACCCACCGCTGCAGCATTGTCGTGAAGTTGCTGCAGCCGGGTTTCCTCTCCTTTCTGCGCCACCAGCAACTTGCCACACTGCCGGTAAGGCACGCCTGTTGTCTCGCAGTAACGATAGAGTGCATCACTGCCAGCCAGACACAGACGCGCCTTGAGTGAGCCGGGAGGGTAATAGAGGCCCGCGTGGATGACTTCGCTGTTGCGGGAGGACAGGTGGCTGCCGGGCTGGTGTTCCTGTTCGAGCACGATTACAGAGCGATCCGCAGAAAGCGACCGAGCAAGGGCAAGGCCCACCACACCGGCGCCAATGATGACGGTATCAACGGGTTCCATTTTTTTGCCCGAATTCGGGCGCGATTTGCACCATGCTGTCGGTTGTGCCCTGTTCTGGATCATGGCCACCGAAAAGGCGGCATAAACGCGGTTTGTGCTATGCCTATTCTGGCACAGGACTTGCTGATGTGCTTTCAGGGGCATGCCTTTAGCGTGCTTCAAGGCCAAGGAATTCGCCATGCGGTCATTAAAGTTGCCGGCGGTGTCCGGTTTTGACGAAATGATAGCGCCGGGCGGTGAGGTGCGGCCTCACTATACGAGTTATCACGATTGGTTGCTGCGACAGGATCGCGGCATGTTGCAACGCAAACGCAAGGAGGCGGAGCTTCAGTTTCACCGGGTGGGCATTACCTTCAATGTTTACGGTGAAGAAAGCGGCACCGAGCGGTTGATTCCCTTCGATACCCTGCCGCGGGTAATCCCTGCCAGCGAATGGGCATTACTCGAGAAAGGCGCCATCCAGCGCGTCAACGCCCTCAATCTTTTTCTGCACGATATCTATCACGATCAGAACATCATCCGTGACGGGCGCATCCCTGCCGAACAGATCTTCGGCAACACTCAGTATCAGCCGTGCATGCAGGATGTGAATCTGCACAATCAGGTGTATTCGCACATCAGTGGGGTCGATCTGATTCGCGATGGCGAGGGCGATTGGTATGTGCTGGAAGACAATCTGCGCACGCCGTCCGGGGTGAGTTACATGATCGAGAACCGGCGCATGATGATGCGGCTGTTTCCGGAGTTGTTTGCCGAACAGACCGTGGCGCCGGTGGAGCATTATCCCAGTCTGCTGCTGGAGACCCTGCAGCAGAGTGCCAGTTACAGTCATCCCACCGTGGTGTTGCTGACCCCGGGGCAGTTTAACAGTGCCTACTTCGAGCATGCCTTCCTGGCCCAGCAAATGGGTATCGAGCTGGTGGAAGGGGCGGACCTGTTTGTGAAGGATGGGTTCGTCTACATGCGCACAACCGCCGGACCACAGCGGGTGGATGTGATTTATCGACGTATCGATGATGATTTTCTCGATCCGCTGGCGTTCCGCTCCGATTCCATGTTGGGCGTGCCGGGGCTGTTGTCGGTGTACCGGCAGGGCAATGTGGTGCTGGCCAATGCCGTGGGTACCGGGGTAGGGGATGACAAATCCATCTACCCTTATGTACCGGACATGATTCGCTTCTATCTGGATGAAGAACCGATTCTTCACAACGTACCCACCTGGCAGTGTCGCAAGCCGGATGACCTGAAGCAGGTGCTGGATCAATTGCCGGAACTGGTGGTCAAGGAGGTTCATGGCGCCGGTGGCTACGGCATGCTGGTGGGACCGGCGGCAAGCAAGGCCGAAATCGAACTGTTCCGTGAGCGACTGAAAGCCGATCCGGGAAACTATATCGCGCAGCCGACCTTGTCCCTGTCCTCGTGTCCGATTTTTGTGGAGGAGGGCATCGCGCCTCGCCACATCGATCTGCGCCCCTTTGTACTCAGTGGTAACGAAACCCGAGTGGTGCCTGGGGGCTTGACCCGGGTAGCCATGAAGTCCGGGTCCCTGGTGGTGAATTCCTCCCAGGGGGGAGGAACCAAGGATACCTGGGTGCTGGAGAGTGGGGAGGAGGGTGTATGCTGAGTCGTACCGCTTCGGACCTTTACTGGCTGTCGCGCTATTTTGAGCGGGCAGAGAATACCGCACGAATGCTGGATGTGGTCTGGAACCTGTCGTTGATCCGCTTTGCGGTGGACACCCAGGCAGAGATTGCGGCGCCGCTGGCGATTACCGGCACGGCGGATCATTACGGTGCCCGCTACGGCAAGATCACCATTCAGAATCTGCTGTTCTTCTTCACCCTTGATGCGGACAGCCCGGCCAGTATCTATTCCTGCCTGCGTCAGGCCCGTGCAAGCGCCCATGCTGTGCGGGGCAAGATAACCGCCGAGATGTGGGAAAGCGTCAACAGCACCTGGCTGGAACTGAAGGAGATCCGTCAGGTCGGCTTGCAGGCCTACGGCGAAACCGCATTCTTCGAGTGGGTGAAGAACCGTTCCCATCTGTTCCGGGGAGCAACCTACGGCACCCTGATGCGCAGTGACACCTTCCGTTTCCTGCGCCTGGGGACCTTTATCGAGCGGGCGGACAATACTGCCCGGATCCTGGATGTGAAGCATCGTGACGGGCAGGCGCAGTCCAACGCCACCCTGGATTATTACCGCTGGCATGCCTTGTTGCGTTCAGTGGGGGCCTATGAGGCATTCCGGGAAATGTTCAGCGAAACCATTAACGGTGAGCGGGTGGCTGAGTTGCTCATTCTGCGACCGGAAGTGCCGCGCTCGTTACTGTCCTGTCTGCAGATGTTGTGCAATTTGCTGCCTGCCATCGAAGGCAATGCGGGCCTGCAGTCAAAACGACTGG
This sequence comes from Alcanivorax sp., assembly GCF_017794965.1. Lineage (NCBI taxonomy): Bacteria > Pseudomonadati > Pseudomonadota > Gammaproteobacteria > Oceanospirillales > Alcanivoracaceae > Alcanivorax > Alcanivorax sp. The sequence continues at coordinate 2,005,281 of NZ_CP051240.1, read as the reverse complement.
CGGCGGTACAGCTGGCCCGTCTGCAGTATGGGGATATGGAGCATATCGTCGATATTGGCCTGCACGACTACCTCACGGATTTCCTGCGCCGCATCAATGAGCTTGCGGACACCATTCAAAGTGAATATCTGGAGCTGGTATGAAACTGTCTATTCAACACAGTACCGAATACCGTTACTCGGAACGGGTCAAACACAGCACCCAGTATCTGCGACTGACGCCACGGCCGTCGCCCAGACAGCGGGTGCTCAGCTGGGAGCTGGATTTGCCGGAACAGGCGGAAGAAGGCTCGGATGGCTACAACAATATTCTCCATGTGCTGACCCTGGACCGACCACACCAGCAGATCGCGCTTACGGTGAAAGGGGAAGTGGAAATTACCGACGAGGACAGTGAAGACAGTGATCACCGTCTCTCGCCATTGGTCTTTACGCGCCCCACCTTGCTGACCGAGAGTAACGCCGCTCTGGATGAACTGGCGCACCGTCATGATGGCGCGTCGCAGGGCGACCGATTGGAGCGACTGAGCGAATCCATTCTTCAGGGTATGCCCTTCACGCCAGGGGTCACCAGTGTGGCCAGTAATGCCCGGGAAGCCTGGAAGCTTGGCAAGGGGGTCTGTCAGGATCACACCCATGTTTTCCTCGCCTGTTGTCGGGCACTGGGTATGCCGGCCCGTTATGTCAGCGGCTATCTTTACAGCAAGGATTCCGAGCATGTGGCCAGTCACGCCTGGGCAGAGGTGTGGCAGTACGATACCTGGAAGACCTTTGATGTGACCAACCAGACCTGCCAACCCCGTCATCACCTGAAATTGGCCGTCGGGATGGATTATATGGATGCCTGTCCGGTGCGTGGTGTACGCTTCGGCGGTGGCGTCGAGTCGCTGGAGGCGGTGGCACTGGTCAATCGGACCGTGTCGGACAGTACACAGTGACCGATTTTTTCAGCTTTCGGAGCAGGCAGGCATGACCTATTGCGTAGCAATGTCCCTGGAAAAGGGTCTGGTATTTGCTGCGGATTCTCGCACCAATGCAGGGGTGGACCAGATTGCCACCTTCAGGAAACTGCACAAGTTCATGGTGGATGGCGAAAGAGCCATCGTCATTCTCAGTGCAGGGAATCTGGCGACAACCCAAAGTGTGATCAGTCTGCTCAACATGCGTCTCAACAGTGATCAGCCCAACCTGTTTGGTGCCCGATCCCTGTATGAGGTGGCGTCGATTATCGGCAGTACCAGCCGGGAAGTGATCCGCCGTGATTCCGGTCAGAGCCAGGGCAATGTGGATTTTGGCTGCAGTTTCATTGTGGGCGGCCAGATTCACGGGGAAAAGCCCCGGCTGTTCCAGATCTACCCGGAAGGGAATTTCATCGAGAGCACGGCGGATACGCCGTACTTCCAGATTGGTGAGGTCAAGTACGGTAAACCCATCCTTGATCGGGTGGTGGATTACCAGCTGTCACTGAAGGACGCGGCTAAGTGTGCCCTGATCAGTCTTGATTCCACCATCCGTTCCAATCTATCCGTGGGGTTGCCGCTGGATGTGTTGATCTACGACTGCGACAGTTTCAGCCTGGCCAATCACCATGATGTCACCGAGCATGATGTCCATTTCCGGGCGTTGGGTGAAGCCTGGTCCCATGGGCTGCGAGACGCTTTTGCGCAGCTTCCGGATGTTGAGTGGGAATGAGAGACGCTGCACGCAACACGCTTCATGCAACATGCGAAAACCTGCCACCTCTGCCCGTGGCTGATTAGTTCAAAATTGAAAGTTGAAAGGGAAAACCTTCGCAGGATTCGGGGTAGGTGAGGGAAAGACGAAGCCTTGTCTTGTGGGAGATTCAGCTCGCTGAACGAAAGGCAGTCAATCGCGGGCGGGGCATTCCAGTACAAGACACCCCATCCCGCGCTTTTCAGCTTTAAACTTTGAACTTTCAACTGATTCCCAAACCAGAGCCTCGCCCATCGCCGAGGCCCCGATTTACGTGTTGCATGAAGCGTATTGCGTGTCGCGTCCCCTCAATCATCCACGTTGTCGTACATCATGAAACGGGCGGTTTCGTATTCGGCACGGGCCAGATCGAAGAGGCGTTTGAATGTTTCAGGATGCGCGGCAGAGACATCCTTCTTCGGGGTATCGCTGTGCAGGTCATGCAGGGTGGCATTGCTGCCATCCGCATTCATGCGCACCAGAAAATTCCGGGTGACCATGCCATAGACCGGGTTGGGGCCTTCAAGGAGCACCACGAAACTGGCTCGCTCACCTTCTGGCGCCGGGGTCTGAAAGTCCCGGCCCAGGGTGGTGTTGCGATAGTTCAGCCCGAGCATTCCGGCAATGCTGGGCAGCACGTCCACCAGGCCAACTGAGTCGTCAATCTCCCGGGGCGAAAGGTAACGCGGTGCGTAGATGATATGGGGTACGTGGTTGCTTTCCAGGCCCAGCTGATCCATGGCCGGCATATGCGGCAGGGTGGTAATGCGGTTACTGTGATCGCCGAAGAACACAAAGATTGTGTTATCGAAGTAGTCACTCTCCCTGGCCCATTTCATGTATTCGCCCACGTTGTAATCCAGTAGCCGAACGGCGTTGTACTGGGCTGCACTGCGGAAGCCGTGCTTGGCCAGTTCCTCTTCGGACAGATCGGTGCGTGGCTCAAAATCGCCGTTGTTGTCCGGGATGGTGAAGGGGCGGTGGTTGCCGGCGGTCTGGATAAACGCAAAAAACGGCTGATCATCGGGCACGTCGGCCAGAATCTGGTTGGATTCACGGAACAGGTTCAGGTCGGAAATGCCCCACACATCCACATCTGGCGATTCCCAGTCGCCCTCCTGATACAGTTCCAGATCATCGATACTCTGCTGCACCAGGCCATCAAGATTGGCCCAGCCAGCATTGCCACCAATGAAATAGAAATTCCGGTAGCCCTCAAATTCGTTGACCACGGTACGCTGGTGGCTGGTCAGGGGGTTGCGGCTGGCGCTTTCCGTCGGTGCCACATCGGGGATGCCTGTGAAGGTGGCCCAGATGGTCTTGGCGGTGCCGGTGACCGGCACATAGAAGTTCTTGAACCGCCAGCCTTCTGCGGCCAGCCGATCCAGGTTGGGCGTGCTTTCAATCGGCAAGCCATAACTGCTGACACGGCTGGCGCCCAGTGATTCCAGCATGATAAAGACCACATTGGGCGGGCGATCATAGTCCAGCTTGTGGCTCTGTATCTCTACCTGCCGGACAAAGTTCAGGCTTTGGCGCTGATCTTGCGGAATGCCAAGATGGTCGGCCATGAGCGGGTAGTACTCGGCCACCTTGTCCTTGTCATAGGGGGAAACCGGGATCAGCAGGGTGTCGCGGAAGTAGAGGACGGGATTGAGGCCCAGGGCACCGATGGCCCGGTCGCCGGACACAAAGGCCTCACTCCAGCGCAGCGGAATCGGGTTGAGGATATTGATATTGCTGACACGGCCGAGAATCGCAAAGAAAAACAGGGCAAAGCACACCACAAAGCCCAGCGTTGCCTGCATGCCGGAGATGCCAGCCGCACTACGCTCAAGGAGTTTGCGCTCCAGCACCCTGGCAAGCCAGTAGCCACCGGCCACGCTGGCAATCCAACCCAGAGTAATCCAGATGACGGGATAGCTTTCCCACACCATCAGGGTGGAGTCACGGGTATCCTGCAGGAAACGCAGTGCGGTCACGTTCAGGCGCTCGCCCAGGTAGGCGTAATGACCAAAGTCAAAGATATAGGTGAGCACCAGCAGGCCCAGCGCGACAATCAGGTACAGGTGGCCCAGGGCGCGCATCAGGCCACTGGTGAGCAGATTGAAACGTGGCAGGTATGCCAGTGCCGCCAGTGGCAGCATCATCAGCAGGGCCAGACGAAGATCGAATCGCAGGCCAACCCCCAGTGCCGCCAGCACGGCTTCCTGATCCACATTCGGAGTGGCCGGGACCTCAGAGAAACCGAAATAGAACATTGCACGCAGTATGACCATAAGCCCGAAAAACAGGGCGGTGATGGCCAACAGGTACTGCAGGCGGCGGGATTTCAACCAGGCCATTGTGCTCTCCAGCGGGTGAAACGGAAAATTGGCGCCTATGCTACCGCTTAGTGGCCCGCTGCGCATGGCAAAATCACCCTGTTTTCCGTGAATGATCCCGCTGTCGCAGATTGCCACGGCTTTGTCCTGATTGCGTCTTCATGCGGCGGCCCGGTAATGGTTTACTGAGCGGCTGAACCAGGTAGTGAGATCATGTTATGACATTTGATGAAGTATTGGCCGGCGTAGATGGCAAAGGCAGCGGCGTTCTTCCTGAAGGTTGGGGACAGGGGCGTGCCCTGTTCGGCGGTCTGGTGGGCGCGGTCCTGTATGATCACCTCGAAAAGAGTGTTGGTGCAGGGCGGATGCTGCGTAGTTTCTCCCTGTCTTTTGTGGCGCCTGCGGCGCCGGGACCGGTGACGCTGACCAGTGAGGTGTTCCGGGAAGGCAAGTCGGTGATGCAGGCCATGGTCACTGCCCGTCAGGATGGCCAGGTGGTGGCGGCCATGCTGGCGAGTCTGGGGGCTGCGCGGGAATCGGCTGTGAAGGTGGCGGCCCCCGTTATGCCTGCCATGAAAGCGCCGGAGGACAGCTTCAGTCTGCCCAATATCAAGGGCGTGACGCCGGATTTCCTGGAGCACTTTGACATGCGCTATGCCAATGGCAAGCCGCCCTACAGCGGCAGTGATGAAGCCAACTTTACCGGGTACATGGGGTTTCGGGAGGCGCCGGCAGCCATGAGTACGGCGGCATTGATTGCACTGGTGGACACCTGGCCCCCTTCGGTGCTGTCCATGTTGCGTACCCCGGCCCCGGCCAGTTCATTGACTTGGACAATGGAACTGCTGGACGACCCGGCAAGCCGGCCTGCCGACACACTCTGGCGCTATCAGGTGGATACTGACCAGTGCAGCGATGGCTACGGGCAAAGCCGAGCCACCATCTGGGACGCCGACGGCCGGGCGGTGGCGCTCAGTCGCCAGACCTTTACGGTCTTCGCATGAAACGGCCTTTGCCGGCAATAACCCCGCAAACCCCTGGGCCGGCGGTCCCCCGTCGCGGACACTGGTTGCTTGCCGGACTGGGCCGGCTGATCCTCAAACTGATGGGCTGGCGTATTGTTGGCAGCCTGCCCAATGTGGAGCGCGCGGTACTTGCTGTGGCGCCGCACACCTCCAACATGGATGGGGTGATCGGCCTCAGTGCTATTCAGGCGTTACGCATTTATGTGCGTTTCATGGGCAAACACACCCTGTTTGAAGGGCGTTTCGGGCGGTTTATGTATTGGCTGGGGGGTATTCCTGTAAACCGGGAGAATGCCCATGACCTGGTGGAGCAGACTGCCCAGGCCATGCAACAGGAACCCTGCTGGCTGGGCATCGCTCCGGAGGGCACCCGCAAGGGGGCTGCACGCTGGAAGACGGGGTTCTACCGGATTGCCGAAGCCCAGGGGATTCCGATTGTGGTGCTGGGGTTCTGCTATCGCCGCAAACAAGTGCGAGTTGTCGGCAGTATTCTGCCCAGTGGGGACATGGACGCGGATCTGGAATCCATGGTGCAGATGCTTAGTGAGATTGTGCCGCGCCATCCTGCCTTGCTGTCCGAGCCGTTCCGGAAGCTTACTGGTCGCTGAATACAGGGTTAGTGCCAGTTGATTCTGCCGCGAACACCGCGCACTATTTCCTGCATCAGGCAGCGTGCTGCCCTTACCAAGAGAGCCTCTGAACAACGCCTTGCACACTGAATACACAAGCCGTTATCCAGAGGCTCCCCCAACCCGTTAATAACAGGAATAACGATGACTGATACTGCTCGTTTTGAACAAGCCCAGAAAGAGGTTCAGACGCTGGACCGCAAGCCTTCCAACGATGACCTGCTGTTCCTCTATGCGCATTTCAAGCAGGGTAGCGAAGGGGATGTCAGTGGCAAGCGTCCGGGCATGCTGGATATGGTGAAGCGGGCCAAATACGATGCCTGGGCCAAGCTCAAGGGCATGGACGCAGACACCGCCAAGCAGAAGTACATCGACAAGGTTGAAGCCTTACTTGTATCCCACAAGGGATGATTGCGCTCGCTTCTCTGTATTCTGCAGCAACTGGGCGATGCCCAGTTGCGCCTCCCCCGCCAGATTGCGGTAGTACCGTTTCAGTTCTGGCACTTCCTTTTCCAGCGCCGCTCTCACTTGCTCCCGGGCAGCCAGGATAGAACGGTTCAGCGCTGTCTTGTCAGCCTCCATCTGCTGCTTGCGTTGCGCCAGTTCAGGGGGCAGGGCGGTAGAGCCCAGCGAGTCCAGTCGCTGATTCAGGCGCGCCAGTCTGCTGCGTGCATCCTCCAGACGCATCTGTAATTCCGGCATCTTCGGGGCATTGGCAAGCACCCGTTCCAGATCAGTAATTTCCTGCTCAGTGGCTGTCTTTTCCATCTCTGCAGACTTGCGGAAGGCGCCATTGGACAGGTCTCTTGCCGAGGCATGTTCAATGGCATTGTCGAGGGATTTCTCTTCGCTTTCCAGGCAGCGCATGCGGTGCTTGGCCGCGATGAGCTGGCGGGTGGAGGCAAGCACCTGGCTGTCACTGTCGCGCACCAGTGCCAGTACCAACTGATCCATGACTGTGGTGCTGTTGCCAGCCACACTGTTGGTCAGCGCCCGATAGAGACGATCCGGATTGTTCTCCAGCTCATCCAGGGCCTTCATGTTCTCGGCAGCCTTGTCCAGCGCCAGGTTATAGACCGGCAGGGCCTGCTGGGCCGCGCCTTGTCGGCGCCAGTCATCACCCGCCAACACCAGGCCGGAAACCGCCCGGGGATTGCCGGGGAAGCGCGCCGCTATGCGCAGAAACCAGGCGCGAGCCCGCTCGCGATCGCCATCCTTGCGATAGCTTTCTGCCAGCAGCAGGGCGGCATCCACAGCAGCGGGACTGTTCTGTTCAATCTGGGCAAGTTGTTCACGGGCAAAGGTGGTGTCACCGTCGCGCAATGCCAGGGCTGCCAGACGCAGCCGCGCATAATTCCCGAGAATAGGTTTGTTGTTGCTTTGGGCGGCACGATTGTAATGCTGCAGGGCCGGGGCCTGTTGTTCCGTTGCCGGTTCGTCCAGCAAGCTGACCAGTGTACGGTCATCCCCTGCCAGGCTGGCCAGGGTGAGTGGCGGCGGAGCATTTTCCTGGCACGAAGTCCCATGGCTGAAGCCACTGGCAGTGATCAGCAGGGCCAACACGCAGCTCTTGATTGGCAGTCTGTTTGCATCCATGGCGCAGTTTTATTGTTGTTGGTTTGATGTGCATGATGGTGCACTGTGAATCCCTCCAGAACAGGAATTGGGTCACACAAATCAGCCTAATTTGTTCACTGCCAGAGAGATTGGTACCGGGGGAGGAACACGAGTGTGCACAGGCTGGCACCGAGAGTGGGGAAAGGGCTGGACAGCTGGGGCAATAGGCGTAGCGATGCCATAATGATATTATCCGAGGCGCAGCATTCGCCTCACTGCCCGCCAACGGTTGACCAGCAATGACAGGAAGATCAAGCCGCAGCCAACACCTTGCAGGGCGGTCATGCTCTCGCCGAACCAGAGTGCGGCCATGAGCGCGGTCCACATGGGTTCCAGCACCATGATCACCACCCCGTGGCTGTGCAGGGAGAGGCTTTGCGCATAGGTCTGGACCAGAAAGCGCATAGCGGTTCCCACGGTGGCACTAAGCACAATCCACATGACCAGCTCTCCCTGCATCTGGGTCATGGCGTCTTGCCAGGGCTCGAAGTACAGCGACAGGGAACCGGTGACGACCCCCACCACCGCGAGCACCACGGTGGTCAGGGCAAGCGCGGGGATGCGCGGCTGCTCCACGGTGTGACCATTGCTGTCTCGGATAGCCAGGGTATTGGCGGCACGGGTATTGAGGTTGAAGTAAAGGGCAAAGATAGCAGCGGCAGTGATGAACAGCAGCTGACCAGCCTCAAGCTGCAGCCCCTGTTCCAGCGATAGCAGAGCCAGTCCGGCTACCGCTACCGGCAGGGCCAGCCAGGTGCTACCCGGTACCGGCTCGGCAAATACCACGCGGGCAATCACCGGCACCAGCACCACGCCCAGGCTGGTAAGAAAGGCCCCTTCGCCCACATGGGTGGCAAATGCCAGTCCCAGTACCCAGAAACACATGGCAACACCGAACACCAGGCCGACACGGATACAGCGCCATAGTTGTCCGGTGGTAAGTCTGGCCAGCTGGGGAAAAGCCACCAGGCTTAGCAGTAGTGAGGCAAGCAGAAAGCGCAGGGACATGAACAGCAAGGGGGGCATGGCCAGCACGGCTTCCCGGGAAAACATCCAGCTGATGGCCGCCAGCAGGGTGACAACCAGTAGCAGAAAATCGGCTTTGTGGGCTTGGCTGAATGGCACAGCGAAGGACTTCCATGAATACGGGGAGCGGATGGTAGCATGGCGCTTCACACTGACAGGATTCCCTCGGCGCCATAAGGATGGCGAATCCGGCCATGCTGACACAGCAGGGGACCGGGGAAGGGCATCTGTCTATCACAACGGAGGGCTGATGTTTGCAGCGTGGCGTAACTGGCGGGATGCCCGACGGGTCCGGAAGATGGGTTTCACTGCGGCGCAGTGGGAAGCTGCGGTGGCCGACTGGCCCGTGATGGCCCGCTATCAGGGCCAGGAGCGTGACGCGCTGATGGCAATGGCATTTCGCTTTCTGGCCCGCAAGAGCGTGGCGCCTGGCGGTGACTTCGCCATCACTGACAACATGTGCCTGAAAGTCGCTACCATGGCCTGTGTGCCTGTGCTCAAACTGGGGCTGGACTGGTACGACGGTTGGTACACAGTGATCCTCTATGAAGGTGCGTTTATTCCCAATCGCCCCCATCGTACCGCCGACGGTGTGGTTCATGCCCGTGGGCCAGTGCTGGCCGGGGAAGCCTGGCATCAGGGACCGGTCATTCTCTCCTGGGAGGCTGTCTGCCAGGCCGGTGGTGCCAGTAACGTGGTGATCCATGAGATGTCGCACAAGCTGGATATGCGCCATCAGGGCGCCAATGGGGCGCCGCCTCTGCATGAGGGGATGCGAGCGCAACAATGGTATGACGTCTTCAGTCGGGCGTATCAGGAGCTGCTGGAGGATTACCATCACCACCGGCCCATGCCGGTGGATGCCTATGCGCTAACCGGGCCGGGGGAGTTCTTTGCGGTGTGCAGCGAAGCCTTTTTTGAATCCCCCGATACGTTGTTCCGTGACTGGCCTGCGTTGTACCGGCTGCTGGCCCAGTTCTACCGTCAGGGAGAGAGACCATGAAATTCATTTTTGAAGTGACCATGACGCCTGGTTTCAGCGTGGAGGAGTATGCGCAGGGCTGGGTGGAAGCCAGTGAAATCATTCAGCAGTCTGCTGGTGCCCGTGGCACCTATCTGCATCGCAAGATTGGCCACCCCGATACGGTGCTTGCCATCGCTCATTGGGAAAGCAAGGCGCATCGCGATGCCAAGGATGATTCGCGCAGTGAAAAGGTCAAGGCGATCCTGGCGAAACACGCAAACGTTGTTTCTGTCACCGTGATCGGTGAATACGAAGAGCCGCAATGGCAGGTTTTACCCAGCTAGCGAGCCTCTGAATAACTCCTGGCCGAGCCCTTCGGGTCTTCCAGGCTGGCCCGCACTCGTTGTTGCCTATTCTTGAAGGTATGAGCCTCGACAGGCAACCAGCATGCCATCAAAAGCGCGTCCCCTCTTTACCTTTGCCGAGGGGGCGAACCAGCCTGAAAGACTGAGCATGCAAGGCGTTATTCAGAGGCTCCCTGGTGAGTAATCCATTCCTGCAGCTTTCTTCTCAATTGATCCAGTGTCACGGGTTTTGAAATGTGATCGTCCATGCCGCTGGCAAAGCACCGCTCCCGGTGTTCGTTGGAGGCATGGGCGGTCAATGCCAACACGGGGGTACGGGGACGGTTTTCACGGCTCTCCAGTTCCCTGATCAATCCAGTGGTCTGGTAACCATCAAGATCGGGCATCTCACAATCCATCAAAATCACATCCGGGGCCAGCTTCCGATCCTCGAGTAAAGCCAGCGCCTCAAGGCCGCTGCTGGTAAGGGTGGTCTTGACGGACAGTTGCTTGAGCAGGGCACCAATCACCATCTGGTTGACGGCATTATCCTCGACCACCAGGACATGCAGCGGATTCGTCTGCGATGGCAGGGGTGTTGAGCCGGGACCATCATCGTGCTGTGGTGCGCCTCGCTTGAGGGGGATGCTGAGTGTGAAGGTTGAACCCTGCCCCTGCTTACTATGTACTTCCAGGCGGCCCTCCATGAGCTCCGCCAACTGCCGGGAAATGGCCAGCCCCAAGCCGGTACCACCATATTTACGCGAGGTGGAACTGTCGGCCTGTTGAAACGACTGGAACAGGATGGCCAGCTCCTCAGAGCTCATGCCGATGCCCTGGTCTGCCACCTGGCAATACAGCAGCAGCGTATCGGGGGATCGGGTTCTGGCGGCTTCCGCGCGCAGGGTAACGGTCCCTTGCTCGGTAAACTTGATGGCATTGGATAGCAGATTGAGCAGAATCTGCCGTAACCGTGTCTGATCACCTCTAACCCACTCGGGCAGGCTGCTGTCCCAGTCACTCACCAGGCGAATGTCTTTCTGCTCCGCGTTGGCATGGAAGATCATCAGGCAGTCTTCAAGCAGGCGATGCAGGTTGAAGCTGCTGATTTCAAGCTCAAGCTTGCCGGAGCTGATCTTGGAGAAGTCCAGAATATCGTTGATCACATTGAGCAGGCTGTTACCCGCGCTATAAATGGTATCCACATAGTTGCGCTGGGTGCCATCCAGACGCGTGCCCCGCATCAGCTCAGCCAGACCAAGCACGGCATTCATGGGCGTACGGATTTCGTGACTCATCTTGGCGAGAAAGTCGGTCTTGGCATCGTTCTCGGCCTGGGCGCGGGCGATATCCTGCTGACGTTGCAGGGTTTCCTGCTTGAGGCTCCGCAGCCGATAGGCCAGCCCAAAGGACAGCAGCACCTGTTGTAGTACAAGCCCCAATTGCACCCCGATGATGTTGAGAATCCCGGGGAGAGTGATAACCCCATAGGCGCCAAGGGCCAGCAGCGCCACGGTGAGCAGGAACATTCCCCAGGCGAAGACAAAAATGCGGGCCTGAGGATGGCCGCGATAGAGGCTATATAGACCAATAAGCAGCAGTAATGCCAATGTGCCCAGCGCTACCCCGCCCTGGAGTGGTGCCACTGTACCTACCGGCAGGACCAGCAATGCCAGGATAATGATTACCTGAATCCCAACCGCAGTCAGTAACAGGCGATCCAGCCAGTGCCATTGACGGGTGTGAAGAAAATCCCTGGCAAACAGCAGGCCGGACAGCAGGGTCAGATAGCCAAACAGGTGATTAGCCGCTTGTGGCAGCACGCTGTCGGCAAACCATAGCCGGTGCGCGACCCCTTGCAGGCAGGCGATGTAAAGGGTGGAGCAGGCCACGTGTACCATGTAAAAACGGCTACTGTGCTCCCGACCGCCCAGCCACAGCACCAGATGGTAGAAGAACAGACCGATCGCAATTCCGTAGAAACCGCCCATGAGCCATTCATGGCTGCTTTGCTGCTCAATGAAATGATCCCTGCCGCTCAGTGTGAGTGGCACGGTCATGGCACTGCTGATGGTATGAACTCTCAGATAGAGGGTGCGGGTTTCTCCGGCTGACAGGGTAAAGGGCAGGGTGAAGGTACGCAGGTGCACCGCGCGACTGCTGAACGGCAGGGTGTCGCCCATGTGCCATGCATGGACCTGATCGCCCCTGGTCAGGAAAAAATCCACATTATCCAGCACGGCGTAATCCACCTGAAGCCACAGGGGCAGTTCCGTGTCACCAGTATTTTCCAGCGCAACCCGAAACCAGCAGGCGTCTTTACGGTATCCGAAATTGATCCGGCTGCGTTGCAGGGGGGTATAGTGTTGGCTGCGGGCCTTGGCAAGGGTGGAAAGGCCGTCATTGTCGCACCAGCTTTCCATGTGGGTGCCCAGTTCAATATTGGTAACCGGGTTCTCCACTTGCAGGTGCCCGGCTGCACTAGCATGCACCGGCAACACCAAGCCTATCAGAAGGCTTGCCAGACAACGCCAGAGTTGAGCACGATCCTTTGCCACACTTTCTCCCTTTGACTCTTGCCGAGCCAGTCACCGCCGTGGCTCCTGCCACACGGTAGATTTTTGTGTTATGGCTTTGTCAGGTTTCAAGCCAACAAGGCAGCCTGACTATGCGGTCACCAATTAGCATAGTCCGCTGTTCTTTGTCTCGCAAAGCACAAGGTAGGGCGCTGCGTGAAATATTGTAAGGACCTCTGGGGGGGCGGCTTCCCTGCGGTTTGCCAACGGGGGTGAACGGGGTTTAAGTATGCAAAATTTGGCTTTTATATTGGGTGGCTGCGCGCTATTGACCAAACCTCCCCGAAGGAGCAAGAACAACAAGTGATGCGGAGAAAAGATTCATCGCGGATTGCCGGGAAGGCCCCACCTTTCCGTAGGAGCGTCGCTGGCGGCGCGATTTCAGACCAGGATCAATAACGTTTTCACCACAGGGATCACTGAAACCTTCGATCGGGAGCTGTTGCCAGAACCTGCGTTCAGCAAGCTGAATCTCCCACCAGACACCGATTTCAACCGGGCGAAGTAAAGCGCTGGAATCGCATCGTCACCGAGCGCAGCAAAGGAACACCTGACAAGGCGACACCGCAGGGGTGAGCGGAGCGAATAACCGACGCTCCTGCGGGAAGGCCTTGGTAGCAGCAACTTCCCGCTAACCCGTGATGAACCAAAAAAAAGCGAACCGCAGGGTTCGCTTTTTTTCTGTGCAGATCAGGGAGCCTGGACTACTGGCTGCCTTCCGGCAGTGTGATATTCAGCTCGAGAATCTCGCAACCTGAATCCCGGTCCAGCTGTATGTTCACCGCATCCTGGTCCACTGGCACGTATTTGCGAACTACCTGCAGTAGCTCTTCCTGCAACTGCGGCAGGTAATCGGGCCCCCCGCGGGTAGAGCGCTCGCGGGCCACAATGATCTGTAACCGTTCCTTGGCAACGGACGCACTGGTCTGCTTCTTGGGCAGCAGATAACTGAAGATGCTCATCCCTTAGCCTCCAAACAGTCGGCCAAACAGACCTTTCTTGTTAACAGTGGTGAAGCGGTGTGGCAACTGGTCGCCCATGAAACGGGCAACGGCATCGCTGTAGGCCTGACCGGCATCGGAATCCGTATCCAGAATGACCGGGCTACCGGCATTACTGGCGTTCAGCACCGCCTGGGATTCCGGGATAACGCCAAGCAGTTCAATGGCCAGGATTTCCTGAACATCTTCAACCGACAGCATCTCACCTCTTTCCACACGGTCCGGAGAGTAGCGGGTCAGCAGAAGGCGTGCCGGAATGTCGCCATTGCCCTGTTCAGCATGGCGGGTCTTGCTGGCCAGAATGCCGATCATGCGGTCAGAGTCACGAACACTGGATACTTCCGGGTTGGTGACCACCACGGCTTCGTCAGCAAAGTAGGCTGCCATCAAGGCACCTTTCTCGATGCCGGCGGGGCTGTCGCAGATGATGTAGTCCATCTGCATGTCGTCGCGCAGGGCATTGAATACCCCTTCCACGCCCTCCTGGGTCAGGGCGTCCTTGTCGCGGGTCTGGGAAGCAGGAAGGATGAACAGGTTCTCCACCTTCTTGTCCTTGATCAGAGCCTGCTTGATGTTGGCATCCCCGTTGATCACGTTGACCAGATCGTAGACCACACGGCGTTCGCAGCCCATGATCAGGTCCAGATTACGCAGGCCCACATCGAAATCGATAACAGTGGTTTTAAAACCGCGCAGAGCAAGCCCGGTAGCCAGTGCAGCACTGGTAGTGGTTTTGCCGACGCCACCCTTGCCGGATGTCACGACCACGATCTTTGTCACGCTTTTCTCCTTACCTTCTCAGTCCCTGAGCGCTATTTCAGCGCGGTAAAATGCATGGCCTCGCCCTGCAGGGACAGGTGCACAGGCTGATTTCGGTGTGCATCGGGCAGATCTTCGGCTACCCGATAATGCCCGGCAATCGACACCAGCTCGGCATTGAGCTGCTGGCAGAAAATTCGGGCACTGGTATCGCCCCTGACGCCGGCCATGGCCCGGCCGCGCAGGTTGCTGTAAACATGAATGTTGCCTTCTGCCATGATTTCCGCGCCGGTGCTCACCGGGGCCAGCACAATCATGTCGCCACGACTATAGACCTGCTGACCTGAGCGGACTGGCTGCTCCACCACCAGGGTTTCCACCCGTTCGGCAGAAGCAGTGGGTTGTTCATTTGCACCCTGCTGGGGGGCGGGATCGGCACGGCGGGGAATGTCCCGGCCACCACTGAGGCTCAGTGTGCCCAGCCCCACCAGGGATGCCGTGGCTTCATCAATGCGTTCATTGCGTGCCAGCGCCACCAGGTTGACCCCGAGATTGCGCAGAGTATCCACCGCAGGCAACAGGTTGGCGGTATCCAGTTCAACTTCCTCGGGGATATCGATGACCACCGGAGCTTGCTGCAGCCACTCCGCCGCCTCATCCAGTCGCAGGCTGATTTCCTGATGCAACTGTTGAGCATCCAGCGTATTGAGCTGCAGGACCGTCATCATCAACATGCGGCCCTTGAATTCGAGTACTGATTTTTCTTCTACGACTGCTGTCATTCCTGACCTGTGTAGCTGGGGCGAGGCGCTGAAAGCGCGGGTATGACCCGGAGGGGCAGAATTTCGGGAAAGCGTAGACCAAAGGCGCGGCGCGGGAAAGCGCCAAAAGGGTGATAAAAATGTTAAATCTTCATGTAAGGAGAATGACGGCGACACAACTGCCGGAAAAATCAGCGATTGATTAAAAAGTAATCACTTTTTCTTTTGGTCTTAAGTGTGAGCGGGTTCGAATTTGAGAAAGCCTGTCCATAGGAGTGTCGTTATCCGCTCCGCTCATCCCTTCGGGGCCGCCTTGTCAGGCGTTCTTTCGCTGCGCTCGGTGGCGACGCGATTCAAACCCAGGATAAAAAGCATTTTCACCACGGTGAGCACAGAGTTCACCGAGTAACGATGGTTTTTACTCAGTGTTCTCTATGCCCTCTGTGGTAAATCGATACTATCGGGCTCGGCTATCGCGCCGCCAGCGACGCTCCTACGGCAGCTGGAGACTACATGACCGGCCGTTCTGCGTGCACTTTCACCTTCTTGAGGTTCTTGTCGAAGGCATCGGTGAGCAGACAGTCATAGCGCATGGCATCGTACTCATTGACGGCATCCACCTGGGCATCGCTGATGATGCCCTTGCTGGCGGCGTCCTTGAGTTTATCGAGTACCGTGGCCCCTTCCAGCTGGCCCTTGCCTTCTGCTTTCAGGAACGCAATCCAGGCGGGTTCTACTTCAAGCAGTTTCTGGTAGGTGGCTTCCACGCGACCAATGGCATCTTCCGGGTCCTGTGAGATGTAGGCCGGTTCCGCCAGGGCATCCCGCACCGAGCTGGGCGCCATGATCATCTCACCCAGTGTGCGAATCTGGTCATCGCTGGGCGCCTGAGCCTTGCAGGGGCGACCGAACGGGAAGAACAGACCCTTGAGCACATGGCCAATACCGAAGAAGCCAAAGTTGCGATAGAAAGCTTCCAGGGAATCATGGGCTTTGCTGAAGGCGCGCCGCAGTGCGTAGCTGGCATGGGCATCGTTGGCTTCATCCCGTGGCAGGGTGCCGTGGTACTTGAGAATGGCACAGGCAATCAACAGCTGGCTGTGCACATCCCCGAGCCGGGCTGACAGCAGCTCACGACGTTTCAGGTCTCCGCCCAGCAATGCCAGAGCCATGTCAGACGTGGAGGCCAGCACCGCGCTGTAACGGTTGACCAGTCGGTACCAGGGGGCGCTGAAGGCATCCGCATTGGCCGGTGCATCCGACAGGTAAGGGCCAGTCAGCGCCTGAATGATGGCGCTGCTCATGTTGCCCAGCGTATGCCCTGCATGGGTAAAGAACAGGGCATCGAAATCCTGCAGCCCCTTGTCCTTGTCTTCAGCCTGAATGGCCTGAAGTTCGTCATACAGGTACGGATGGCAACGCATGGCACCCTGTCCAAAGATCATCAGGGAGCGGGTCAGGATATTGGCCCCTTCCACTGTGATGGCAATGGGGGTGGACTGGTAGGGCAGAGCCAGGAAGTTACGCGGGCCCAACTGAATGCCACGCCCACCGGCAATGTCCATGCCGTGGTTGATCAGCTCACGCATCATTTCGGTGGAATGATACTTGGCCATGGCGGTGACCACGGAGGGCGCACCGTCTTCCAGTGAGCGGGTAACCAGATGGCGATAGGCTTCCAGAGTGTAGGCGATGGAAGCTACCTCGGCGGAGGCCTCCTGCACGCCTTCGAATTCACCCACCGCGGTGTTGAACTGACGACGGATCCGGCCGAAGGCACCGGTCATGCGGTAACCCATTTCACCACTGGCCGTGGCCAAAGCCGGCAGAGACACACCCCGCCCGGCACCAAGGCACTCGATCAGCATGCGCCAACCTTTGCCCGCCATGTCCGGGCCGCCGATGATGGCATCAAGGGGCACAAACACATCCTTGCCGTTGATGGGGCCGTTCATGAAGGGTGAGCCCGGATAATGACGACGTCCGATTTCCACGCCCTTGGTGTCGGCGGGAATCAGGGCACAGGTGATACCCAGTTCATCTTCATCACCCAGCAGGTGCTCCGGGTCGTAGAGCTTGAAGGCCAGGCCGACTACGGTGGCCACCGGTGCAAGGGTAATCCAGCGTTTGGCGAAGTTCAGGCGCATGCCCAACACTTCCTTGCCGTCGATCTTGCCTTTGCAGACCACGCCGGTATCGGGAATGGCTCCGGCATCGGAGCCGGCTTCAGGGCCGGTCAGGCCGAAGCAGGGGATTTCATCGCCACTGGCCAGGCCGGGCAACCATTGCTGCTTCTGTTCGTCGGTGCCGTATTCTGCAAGCAGTTCACCCGGACCGAGTGAGTTGGGCACCATGGCGGTCACCGCGGCGGTCAGAGAGCGGGTGGCAATCTTGCTCATGATCCGGCTTTGCGCGTAGGGGCTGAAGGCCTTGCCGCCGAATTCCTTCGGGATGATCAGGCTGAAGAAACCCTTGTGCTTGAGGAAGTCCCAGACCTCAGGCGGAAGATCCTTGAGTTCGTGGAAGATCTTCCACTCATCCAGCATGTCGCACAGTTCCTGCACTTCGTTGTCCAGAAACGACTGTTCCTCATCGGTGAGCGTGGTGAAATGGATATGGGAAAACTTTTCCCAGTCCGGACGGCCGGAAAAAAGATCAGCTTCGAACCAGGTGGTGCCGGCTTCGATTGCTTCGCGTTCAGTATCGCCAATCGCGGGCATGACCTTCGCAAGCGCGCCATACACGGGGCGGGTGACGAAACGTTGTCGCAGGTCAACATGATTGAGAAGCGTGACCCCTGCCGCGAGGACCAGCAGCGCGAGCGGGTTGACCAGCCAGGGCGCAAGAAAGGCGCTCAATAACCAGATAACCACGAATACAACACTACCGATGCCACGGCTGACCTGCTGGTAAAACAGGGTCATTAGTGTGGCAATCAGAACTACGATAGCCAGAAGGCTAAGCATGGCGGTCTCCTTTGCCTGTATGAGAGTTCGTTCCAGCGTACTCAGCGGCCATGCAGACAGCGTGAAACCTGTACACGGAACCGACAGCTGCTGAAATGACACGGTTTCAGTCTAACCTGACTGCTCTGTAGTGTGCACATAAAGTGAGCAAACCAGGCGGCTGGAGTGTCAGACACATGGACGCCGGATTTTGTTCACGGCTTGCCTTACAATGCGCGCAAAGCGTCATCAGCCAGGAGCATGTCTGTGCAACCGAACAGCTATATCATCGAAGTTAACGAACAGAACATTCAGCAGGTGCTGGAGCAGTCCCGGCAGATCCCGGTGCTGGTCAGTTTCTGGTCAAGCCGTAGCCAGCCATCCTTGCAGATGGCGCCTGTGCTTGAGCGACTGGTTAATGAATATCAGGGCAAAGTGATCCTGGCCACCATCAACGCTGACGAGCAGCAGATGCTGGCCAGCCAGTTCGGGCTACAGGCCCTGCCCAGCCTCAAGCTGGTGTATCAGGGTCAGTTGGCCAATGAGCTGGATGGTCCGCAGACCGAAGAGAGTCTGCGTCAGTGGCTTGCCCCGATCGTAGATCCAGAGGCAGCTCAGGCCCAACAGGAAGAAGGTTTTATCGAACAGGTTCGTATGGCGATTGAGGCGGGCCATGGCGAGCAAGCGGAAGCGGCACTGCGCCAGACCCTGCAACAGTCCCCGGACAAGCACGCCATTCGTGCACTGCTGGTGGAATACCTGCTGGGCCAGGGCCAGCTGGATGATGCCCAGTCGGTGCTGGCGGAGGTGGCTGAGGATGCAGAACCGCTGCGTCCGTTCCGCGCCCGGTTTGCCTTGCTGGAAAAACTGGAAGGGGCGGGGCAGAGCCTCAAGGAACTGGAAGCGCGTATTAGTGATGCCCCCAGCCCGGAAGATCTCTATGCCCATGGCCTGCAAGCCGCTGCCGCCGGTCAGTTCAAGCAAGGCCTGGAATCGCTGCTGGTATTGTTGCGTGACCACCGTGACTACAAGGAGGGTGTTGCTCGCAGTGCCTTGCTGGAAGTGTTTGAGTGTCTACCGAAAGGGGATCCGCTGGCCAGCGAGTATCGCCGCAAGATGTTCAATTACCTCTACTAAATGTGGTTTCCGTTTGACTCAAAGGCGCCCCGCGGGGCGCCTTTTTTCTGCCTGACCGCTGTCCGTCGACGACCATGCCTGGGGATGCCTGCGTATTAGTGGTGCAGGTGCGAGCCTCTACAGGCCTTTATTGCTCTTCGAGGCACCATTTCATATCGCTCACCGGGTTTCTTGTTCCGGTTTTGGTGCTTCATGTGCGCACTAAAGGTGCGCAATACGGAGGAAATCTGGGTTAAGTGCATTTTAATGGTGCATATGTGTGCTGAGGTGGCTGCAAGTTATTGAAAAATAATAAGCCCTAATATGGCCTGATTCTTGTATGCACTCTGCCGGTGCAAATTACCGACGCCGCTTTGTGTTGGTGCAATTTGATGAGGATCAGGAGATATCCATGAAAATGCTGACTGCGGTAATCAAGCCGTTCAAGGCAGACGATGTGCGGGACGCGCTGGCCCAGATCGGGGTTCAGGGGCTCACCCTCACCGAGGTAAAAGGCTTTGGTCGCCAGAAGGGCCACACCGAACTGTATCGCGGTGCGGAGTACGTGGTGGATTTCGTCCCCAAGGTGAAATTGGAGCTGGCGGTCCGTGATGATCAGCTGGATCAGGCTATCGAGGCCATCATGCTGTCCGCGGGGAACGGCAAGATTGGCGATGGCAAGATCTTTGTCCACGACCTGGAGCAGGTCATTCGCATTCGTACTGGCGAGACCGGCCAGGAAGCCATTTAAGGGGGATGATGATGAAAAAGTGTCTGTTAGCGTTGTTGATGTTGCCCTCCCTGGCGTGGGCGGATGGCCTGGACAGTGGTGATAGTGCCTGGATCCTGACCGCCACCGCGCTGGTGTTGTTCATGACTCTGCCGGGGTTGAGCCTGTTTTACGGCGGGCTGGTGCGCAGCAAGAATGTGTTGTCGGTGCTGATGCAGTGTTTTGCCATTACCTGTGCGGTGTCTCTGGTTTGGCTGATTGCCGGTTATTCCCTGGCCTTTTCCGATGGCGGCAGCATGAATGCCTGGATCGGCGGGTTCCAGCATGTGTTTTTCGATGGCATCACCCGGGAAACCCTGGAAGGCACCTTGCCCAAGAGTCTTCATGGGCTGTTCCAGATGACCTTCGCCATCATTACTCCGGCGTTGATTGTAGGGGCCTTTGCCGAGCGCATGCGCTTCGGCCCCATGCTGGCCTTCTCGGTGCTGTGGTTGCTGGCGGTCTATATTCCGGTGTGCCACTGGGTGTGGGGTGGCGGCTGGCTGGCTCAACTGGGTGTGTATGATTTTGCGGGTGGCATCGTTGTGCATATCACCGCCGGTGTTGCGGCGCTGGTTGCCGCTGTGGTGCTCGGTAACCGCAAGGGTTTTCCGACCCAGGGCATGATGCCCCACAACATGACCATGACCGTGACCGGTGCCGGCATGCTGTGGGTGGGCTGGTTCGGTTTCAACGGCGGTTCTGCACTGGCTGCCAATGGTGATGCTGCCATGGCCATGCTGGTCACCCATATTTCTGCCGCCGCCGGATCCCTGGCCTGGATCACCATGGAGTGGAAGAAGTTCGGCAAGCCTTCCGCGCTGGGTATCGCCACCGGTATGGTTGCCGGTCTCGGCACCATTACTCCGGCTTCCGGTTTCGTCGGCCCGGCGGCTGCACTGGTCATTGGGCTGTCTGCCGGTGTGATCTGCTTCTACGCGGTGATCTTCATCAAGCACAAACTGAAGATTGATGATTCCCTGGATGTCTTTCCGGTGCACGGTATCGGCGGCATCCTGGGGACCCTGTTCGCCGGCATTTTTGCTTCCACCGAACTGGGCCTGTTCTCCGGTTACGGGTTTGCCAAAGAGAGCTACACCATGCTGGATCAGGTAGGTGTTCAGGCGCTGGGCGTGGTTTCCACCTTTGTCTATACCGCCATCGTTACCTGGCTGCTGCTCAAGTTGATCGGCCTGTTCGCTGTGTTGCGAGTGGATGGGGATGAGGAAACCCAGGGGCTGGATATCGCCCTGCATGAGGAGCGTGGTTACGACCTGTAACGGGCACACCCTCCTGTTCACAAGAACCCGGCCGCGCGCCGGGTTTTTTTTGGCCGCTCTGCGGCTGCATCACGCTTCACGCAACACGCGGCACGCAAAGCCGGGAAAACCACGCTGTGGGAGCTCCTCTGCCCGCCCCTGAAGGGCACAGGGCTGCCGGCGGTGGGCTGTCCGGCAGGCTTTGTGGCGCCGATCGGCCACCCCATTTTTGTCCCCGCAGGACCCGCTTCACACTATTGCCACCCTCTGGGGGTTTCTATAAGGTACGAGTAAGTTTCGAACGCTCGTTTGAATTGGTCCTGTGGCCTCCTGCGAGGGGGCGTCGAAGCCATAACGATATTTAGGAGATAACAATGAGCCTGGAATTTTTGTCTGACGAGTGGTTTGCAAAGGTCAAGGAACTGCGTGATGCGGCGGGTGAGATTGATGCACCGGGTGCGCTTGCTGATCTGGTGATCAATATTACTGTTTCCCACGATCAGGGTGAGAAGCAGATGGCGCTGGTGTCTGGCATGATCGAGGAAGGTCACCACGAATCCGCCGAAACCACTCTGATTCTGCCGGCAGATCTGGCCAAGCGCATCTTCATCGAAGGTGACCAGTCTGCGGGTATGCAGGGCTTCATGAGCGGCCAGATTCGCATCGAAGGCGATATGAGCAAGCTGATGGTGCTGCAGACTGCCCAGCCTTCTGCCGATCAGGTTGCCCTGATGAAGCAGATCCAGGAAGTGACTGCCTGAGTGTTTCACGCCTGATGCTGGATGCCTGAGGCCTGACGCCTCAAATTGTCCAGCGACCCAAAAAGCCCGCCCGGTTCTCCGGGCGGGCTTTTTTGTGTCTGGGCCGCGGGTGGTGCTGCTGAGGGAACGTAGCGCAGCGGAGTAACGCAGGGAGTGCGGCCCCGAAGGGGGGCGTAGCGAATAACGAGCCTGCTCGCGATCCGAGCCTGGGCGAGGTAAAAAGATTCGATTTGCGAGAAGCGAGTTTCGAAAGGCAAAACCAGAAGCATGGAAAGCGGTTTGGGTTTTGAGCTTTGGGATGGGTTTCTGGAATCCTTACCTCGCTTAGGCTCGGATCGCTCAGGCAAGCTGAGCTCCTACGCGGGGTATAGCGAGTGTTTTATCGATGCAAAAAGGCCCGCCCGGTTTACCGGCGGGCCTTTTTGCATCAGGCATCAGGCATCAGGCATCAGGCATCAGGCATCAGGCATCAGGCATCAGGCGTTCCGCATGATTCAGGTTCTGGATCGGGGTGGCGACGGCCACTTCTTGCAGGGGAAGCTGTTCCAGCCAGCCATAGGCGCTGCGGCCTCCCTCATCCAGGTAACGGCTGAGGCTGTTTTGCCAGGGCTCGGCATGCAGTGCCAGGCAGAGGGGCTGGCGACGGATGGGATCGCGGGCCACACAGACATGCTCAGGGCTGGCGTTGCTGAGCAGATCCCGGATCAGGGAAGCGGGGGGTTGCAACAGATCGCAGGGCAGGCAAACACATTGGCCTGTGGCGACGGACAGCGCGGCTTCCAGACCGGCCATGGGGCCGGGAAAGTCCGCACGCCGGTCTTGCACCACCTGATCTGCCCAGTGTCGATAGGTTTCCTGGTTGCGGTTGGCGCTAATAATGATGCGGGCAGGGCGGGGGCTAATGTGCTCCAGCAATTGCGTAATCAGGGGCTTGCCGTTCACCGCTATCAGGCCCTTGTCGGCGCCGCCCATGCGAGTGCCTTTGCCGCCGGCCAGAATGATCAGGGTATAGTCGTTCATTGAATGCCTGCTTGCGTTGGGTTCCTGCAGTGAATCGGCTATGCTCTCACGCGCTCGCGCCATGCTCGGGCAGCCTTTATTGATTCAGGAAATGTTGTGACCAGTGCCCGTTCCCATCTTACCGATTTAACGCGATTTGCGCCGCTGTTGCCGGGGTATCAACCCCGTGAGCCTCAGTTGGAAATGGCGGACGCTGTGGAGACCGCAATCCGCAGTGGTGGAACGCTGATGGTGGAAGCGGAAACAGGCACCGGCAAGACGCTGGCCTATCTGGTGCCGGCATTGCTGTCGGAAGGGCCCACATTGGTTTCCACCGGCACCAAAAGCCTTCAGGACCAGCTGTTTTTCAAGGACTTGCCGCTGGTACGCAAGGCGCTGGGCTTGCCGCGCAAGGTGGCCTTGTTGAAAGGGCGGGCTAACTACCTTTGTCCTTATCGTCTTGAGCTGCATCAGGAAGAAGCCCGTTTCCTGACCCGGGAAACCGTAGAACAAATGCAGATTGTGGCGCACTGGGCGGGGCGTACCCGCACCGGAGATATCGCCGAGTTACAGCAGCTCCCTGAAGACGCGCCCATCTGGCCATGGGTGACCAGCACAGCGGATAATTGCCTGGGCACTGATTGCCCCAGTTACCAGGAATGCCCGCTGATGAATGCGCGCAAGGAGGCACAGGAGGCAGACCTGGTGGTGGTCAATCATCATCTGTTTTTTGCCGATGCCGCCCTGCGGGGCAGTGGCGCTGGCATGGAGCTGCTGCCCAGTGCCAATACGGTAATTTTCGATGAGGCTCACCAGCTACCGGAAATTGCTGCGGCGTTTTTTGGTGACACCCTCAGTACCCGCCAGGTTCAGGAACTGGGGCGGGACAGCCTTTCTGAAGCCGGTCAGACCACCGCGGATCTGGCTACGCTCAACCAGCTGATCGCCAGTGTGGAAAAGGGCTGCCTGGATTTTCGCCTCAGTCTTGGCGAGATGGAGCGGCGGGCGCCCTGGTCCGAGGTGTGTGATAACGAAGCGGTGATGCGGGCCGGTGAAGACCTGCTTGAAGCCCTGCGCCAGCTGGATGTATTTCTGGGGCCGCTGGGCAAGGCCAGCCGCGGTATGGAAGCCTGTTCCCGACGCGCCAGTGAGCACGTGGATTGTCTGGCCGCTTATCTGCAGGGGGACCAGCCCAACCGGGTGTACTGGTTCGAAACGTTCAAACGGACCGTGGTGCTGCACAGCACCCCCCTGTCCGTCTCCGCTCAGCTGCGCGCCCAGCGCGAACGCAATCCCTGCAGCTGGGTTCTGACCTCGGCCACGTTGTCGGTGGGCGGGCGTTTTGAGCATATCCAGAAACGACTGGGGTTGGACAGCGCGGATACCCTGAGACTGGAAAGCCCGTTCGACTTCAAGAAACAGGCGGTATTCTATGCCCCTGAAGGGCTACCTCAGCCCAGTGATCCGGCCTATACCCGTGAGCTGACCGAACAGATGGTGCCGGTGATCGAAGCCGCCGGCGGGCGCACGTTTTTCCTGTTCACCAGCCATCGAGCCCTTCGTGAAGCGGCGGAGATCCTGCGCACGCGTATTACCTATCCCCTGTTGGTGCAGGGCGAGTCGGGTCGCCGTGAACTGCTGGACAGTTTCAGGGACAAAGGCAATGCGGTACTGCTGGGCACCAGCAGTTTCTGGGAGGGCATTGATGTGCGCGGTGATGCGCTCAGCTGTGTCATCATCGACAAGCTGCCGTTTGGTTCTCCAGGGGACCCGGTGGCCGCCGCGCGTATTGAACATATCAACCGCAATGGTGGTAATGCGTTCCGTGATTATCAGCTCCCCCAGGCGGTGCTGGCGTTACGTCAGGGGGCTGGACGACTGATCCGGGATCCGCAGGATACCGGCCTGCTGGTGGTGGCAGACCCGCGGCTGCTGACCAAGAGCTACGGTAAACTGTTCGTCAACAGCCTGCCCAACATGACCAAGACCCGCAAACTGGACGTGGTCCAACGGTTCTTTGCCTATTTGGCCCGACAGCTGCACGGCGAAAAACCCACTGAGAAAGAAGGCCAAGCATGACACGAATTCTGGCTCTGGAAACGGCAGGGGAGTCCTGCTCGGTGGCATTGCTGGATGACAGCCTGCCCGCCGGACAACAGATACGCGAAACCTTCGAGATTGCCCCGCGCAAGCAGACTGAAATGGCTCTGCCCATGGTGGACACTATGCTCGCTGCGGCTAACTTGTCGCTGCGTGAGCTGGACTGTATTGCCTTTGGCCATGGCCCCGGCGCCTTTACCGGTGTGCGTGTGGCTGCGGCTGTCGCCCAGGGGCTGGCGTTTTCCGCAGAGCTGCCGGTGGTGGGCGTCTCAACCCTGGCCGCCTGTGCACTGAGTGTGACGCCGCCGCCTAACGGTCAGGTGATCGCCTGTTTTGATGCGCGTATGGGCGAGGTATACCTCGGTGCCTACCGGATTCACGGTGAGCAGGTGGAAACGCTCTTGCCAGACAGCCTGTTCAAACCCGACGCGCTCCCTGACCTGGATGGCCAATGGCTGATTGCCGGTTCGGGGCTGGTGTACCAGGACGCGCTGGAGGCCAAATATGACGCAAGCATTTGCGTCCCTGACGCCCACCCCCATGCCCAGGCAGTGGCTCAACTGGCATTATCCGCCTTTGTGCGCGGGGAGGCGGTGAGTGCCGAGTTGGCCCAGCCGGTCTATCTGCGTGATCAGGTTATTCAGGGAGCGGTGCGATGATCAAATGGGATCTGCCCAATGAGCATGTATTGGCGGTGACGGTGCCCGCTGAATCCATTGATGTAATGGGGCATGTGAATAACACCGAGTATCTGCGTTTCATGGAAAAGATTGCCTGGGACCACACCACAGTGCTGGGTCTGGGCTGGGATCTCTACCAGAGCCTCAACCGCGCCATGGTGGCCCGGCGAACCGAAGTGGACTACCTGGCTCCCGCCTTTGAAGGGGAAACGTTGCTGATTGGTACCTGGATTGTGGACAACGACCAGCGTCTCAGCATTACCCGGCGATACCAGATTATTCGCGAGTCGGACGGTGTGACCTTGTTGCGTGGGCGCACCCAGTGGGTGTGCGTGGCGCTGGACTCGGGCAGGCCAAAACGCATGCCTGCAGAATTTGTGAAAGGCTATCAGGTCACCGCCAGCGAAGCGTGACCATCAATCATTCCAGCTGTAAGGAAACGCCATGGATTGGTTTCAGGCGCTGATTCTTGCCCTGATTCAGGGACTCACCGAATTCTTGCCGATATCCAGTTCGGCACACCTGATTCTGCCGTCTGAAGTGCTGGGCTGGCCGGATCAGGGGCTGGCTTTCGATGTGGCTGTTCATCTGGGAACCCTGCTGGCGGTGATGGCCTATTATCGCCGTGATATCGGCGCCATGATCGGTGGCGCGGGGCAGGCGGTGGTGCAGCGCCAGATGAATCAGGATCTGCGTCTGGGCCTGTTGGTGGTGTTGGCAACGGTTCCTGCCGTGGTGTTCGGTGTGCTGGGGGATGATTTCATTGAGCGTGAGCTCCGCTCGGCGCTGGTCATCGCCATTACCACCCTGGTGTTTGGCGGGCTGCTGTGGCTTGCCGATGCCTTTGGCTCCCGTTCCCGCTCCCTGGCCCAGCTGGGCATTGTCGGGGCCCTGCTGGTGGGGTTTGCCCAGGCGCTGGCGTTGATTCCCGGAACCTCGCGCAGCGGTATCACGATTACCGCCGCACTGGCATTGGGGCTGCGCCGGGAAGACGCGGCCCGTTTCTCCTTTCTGATGTCCATACCGGTGATTCTGGGCGCAGGGCTGCTGAAGACCCGTGATTTGCTGGAGCTGCAGGCGCCCGTGGATTGGGGGTTGATGGCATTGGGGGCTGCGGTCAGCGCGATCACGGCCTATTTGACCATCGTCTTCTTCATCCGTCTGCTGGAACGTCTCGGCATGCTCCCTTTCGTGGTGTACCGACTGGTACTCGGGGTCGCGCTACTGGTGTGGCTGGCCTGAAGGATGAGTGTGTTGGTGGGGTTGCTGCCTGATTGTCCCGAAGCACTGCCAGGCCAAAGGGTGGCCAATGAGCATGACGCTTTGGCGGCAGGTTGCAGGTTGGTCATGGGCATCCACGATGGCCGTCTCAGCCTGTGGGTGCCAGAAGGTCGGGAAACCCCGCTAGCTGTGGATTTCAGCCAGGGCAAGCAGGGTTACCGGCTGGACCCGGACCGGGTGCGCCATGAGCGACTGATCAAGGCGCTGGGCAAGCCCCGTGATGGCCGCAGGCGAGTGGTGGACGCGACCGCAGGGCTGGGACGTGATGCGGCACTGATTGCCCAGGCCGGTTTTGAGGTGGTGCTGATAGAGCGTTCACCACTGGTGCATGCCCTGCTGTCAGATGGCCTGGCCCGTGCGCCGTCAGCGCTGTCTGATCAGATGACCCTGCTGCCCTGCCAGGATAGTCGTGATCTTCAGGAGCACACATTGCATGCGGTCTACCTTGACCCCATGTTTCCCTCTCGTGAGAAAAGCGCTGCAGTCAAAAAGGATCTGCTGTGGCTGCAATGGCTGAATGACTACCCGTCTTCTGAAGAAGAGCATGCGTTGCTACAGTGGGCCCGTGAGCAATCTCCCCATCGAATTGTGGTCAAGCGCCCGGCCAAGGCCCCCCAGCTTGCCGGACAAGCTCCCGGTTTTAGCCAGAAGGGCAAGGCTGTTCGTTTTGATGTCTATCCTCTGGGCTAGCCCCTCTTCGTTTCAAAAACATTCATTTGGATAATGTTCTTCATTCCCTGCCATTGCCCATAGTTTAATCGGGAACGCTGTGTTGTTAACTGGGTCACTTTTTCTCAAGGAGAGGGAAATGAAAACGTTTGGACTCTTTTGCGTCCTGTTGACGCTGAGTGGCCAGCTATTGGCTGGTCCATTTGTACGAGTGGGATATGGTTATTCTGACTATCGCAGCCAGGATATGTCCATCAAGCATGAGGGGTATCCCGAGATTACGCTGAGCAATTATGATCCAGGCGGTGCCGACCAGGTGTTGTTCAGCGCCGGCTATTTTGTGAACCCGCATTTCCGTGCCGAGCTGGCGCTGGATATGGGGCTGGCCAGCAAGGATACCGACCGGGTGACCTATACCCGGGGCGCATCGGTAACCGGTGAGATTTCCGCGGAAGCCTACAGTCGCCTGTTTCTGGTCAACGGGTACTTCCACTTCAGCGATGTCCGTGGGGCAGGGCGGTTCGACCCTTATGTGGGGGGCGGTGTCGGTCTGGCGGTGAACCGTTTTGAAGGTGTCAGTACTCGCATCCCGACCACCAGTGCCACCGTCAGTGACAGTGACGATACCGATTGGGCGTTCAAGCTGGGTGGCGGGGTAATGTACTGGATAACGGACAGCTTCAGCGCAGACCTTTCCGTTTCCTATACCAATGCGGGGTCGCTGACCACTGAAGACCGCGCCTTCCTGAAAGGGGTGTCTGTGCCTTTTGCGGAGGGGATGGAGCTGGATCTTGAAAGCTTCAATTACGGATTGGCGGTGCTGTACCAGTTCTGAGTCCGCGGAGCTGGGCGCCGTCAGGCGGTGCGTGATGCGCTTTCAGTCAACACGCCCTCTCCTTGCGGGAGGGCGTGTCTGTGTCAGGGTTGACTGGCCACCCGTGTTACCCGCTGGATGGCATCACGGATATCCGGGCTGAGAATGCGGTTGGCTTCATCATCCAGGGATTCCAGCTTGGGATCGAACACCAGCGCGCCGGCCTCGTCGGTGGTGACCAGACCGGTGCTGAATAGCTGACTGATAAAATTCTTCAGCACGACCTTGTCGAAAAATTCCGGGGAATTGAACTCATACAGCAGTGACAGGCGCTGAGCTGTCTGGTGAGCCAGTTCGCCCAGTTGCTCTGCATTGAGCATGCCTGAGCCATACTGCACCAACAGGCGGATAGTCAGGTAGTAACGCTCCAGGGACGGCATCACCGTCTGCCCCAGATGCTCCAGCATATCTGCTTCATGGGTATGGATGGGCGCACCTATCAGCTTGTCGCCATCGCGGCTGATGAGCTTGCGTTCTTCCAGTACGGCAACCATGTCATCCACCGCTTTGGCCAGCGCCTCACCTTCGTCCCAGTGCAGGAAATACTCGTTCCGCAGGAAGGGGTAGAGCAGCTGCACCATGCTCTGCAGGGTTTCCCGATGAATGGCGCGGGCGTTCATCACCAGCGAACAGATCAGGCCGGGAAGGATGAACAGATGAACGCTGTTGTTGCGGACATAGGCCATCTGCAGCGCAGTCTTCTCATCGGTGGTTACCACGTCACCCAGCTTGTGCTGGATACGGTCCAGGAAGTCATTTTCCAGCCCGTAATCGATCAGGGCCTGGGCGTCGTCGTTGGCGATGGCTGCGCAACGGCTGTAGGGCGCCTGATTGAGCAAGGCAATGTAGAGATCCAGCTGTTCCCGAAGCTGGGCAATGTCCATCGTGTGCTTGGGCGAGGCAAGCAGGGCGAGACTGAGCAGGTTGATCGGGTTGGCCACTGCTGCCGCATTGATGGATTCCACGACCTGTTGTCCCAGCTCATCAACCACATGCTTAAACCAGGGGGGCGTGTCCGTGCTGACCGGTGATTCCTGCCGCCAGTTGCCATGGTGCTGATCCAGGAAGTCCACCAGCTTGATCGGTTCACCAAAGTTGACGTGCACCTGGCCAAAGTAGCTGCGTAACACAGACAGGGACTTCATCAGCCCGCCCACGGATTCTTTCTGCTTCTTCTCCCCGTGCAGCTCACCAATGTAGGAGCCGGATTCAATCACCTTTTCATAGCCGATATAGACGGGCACGAAAGCGATGGGCTTGCGTGAATCACGAAGGAAACTGCGCAGTGTCATGGCCAGCATGCCGGTTCGCGGCTTGAGCATGCGCCCACTGCGGCTGCGGCCGCCTTCCACGAAATATTCGATAGAGAAGCCACGGGCAGTAATGGTATGCAGGTATTCGCTGAAGACGCTGGCATAGAGGGGGTTGTCGCGAAAACTGCGGCGCATGAAGAACGCGCCCCCACGGCGCAGAATGGTTCCCACCACGGGCAGGTTCAGGTTGATGCCGGCGGCGATGTGCGGCGGTACCAGACCATTGCGGTACACCAGGAAGGAGAGCAGCAGATAATCGATGTGACTGCGGTGGCAGGGCACATAGATCACTTCGTGGTCCTCTGCGACCTTGGTCAGGTTGTCCATGTTGTAGATACGCAGACCACCGTAGAGACGGTTCCAGACCCAGTTCAGGAAAAGCTCCAGAAAGCGGATGACGGTATGAGAGTAATCCGCGGCAATTTCCATCACATAATTGCGGGCCTTGGCTTCCAGTTTTTCCGGGCTGGTTTCAAGCCTCTTGGCTTCAGCCCGGAGGGTCTCCTGCACCACGGGAGATTCCACCACCGCGTTGGCAAGGGTGCGCCGGTGGGAAAGGTCAGGGCCGATGGCGGCTTCCCGCTGGCGGCGGAAGTGCACCCGCAGGATGCGCGAAGCCTTGCGAACTGCCTGCTCGTCAGTCTGGCACTGATCGACCAGGGTGCGCAGTGACATGGGCTGGTTGAACTTCACATACAGCTGACGGCCCTGAGTGATAATGATAAAAAATTTCTTGATGAAACCGGCCGGTGACCAGTTGTCAGAGAACAGGATTCGCCAGAACGAGTTCTCTTTTTCCGGCCGCCGTCCCCAGAAAACGGAAACGGGTACCAGCTGCACGTCTGCGCCGGGGTTTTCTCTCAGCGCGCTGACCATTTTTTCCAGCCGTGGCGGGGAGACCGGGGCATTCTGTCTGCGGTTGCTGAACTGGCGGCGATAGAGCTGGAAGTAGCTGTGCCGCAGTCGTGTCTTGCCCAGGGTCAGACCGCCAAGGGCAGAGGACAACCCCAACTGCCGTGCGGATTGGTCGGCGGCGGCCGCGTCGGAGGCTGAGCGATTACGCAGCACATAGACAACCGGCGTGTTCGGTTTCAGCTGCAGATCTTCGGGGTTGCTGGGCAGTGCGTTTGCACGTGTACACAACCGCAGAAAGATGCGGATCAGGAAAAAGGCAAGATGATCCAGTCCAAACCAGGGATTCATAGTGATGATCAGTTAACTAATGTGTGCCAATCTTATCGGAAGGGCCGCTGGTGGGACACCAGTGGATATTTCATTTTGTTTCAATTGGGCAGTAATTTACATTCCCTGTACCGCCGGTTTTGTCCCTGCTGACACAATAGCGGATAATCCCGTGGCAGGATTGGCCCCACTGACAAGCAGGGCCCAGGATCAGACAATCAAGGAGTTGCAGGTGTCGACACCGCAAGCGGGTATTTTTGACCGTAGTTTCCAATACCATCTCTTTTTCGAATTCTGCCTCACCAGTGGCTTGCCGGATGACGCTGTGGAGGCATTGGTGCAGCGTCTCAATGCCCTCAAGCAGGACGGCACCCCGGTGATGCTGGCCTTCGGCCCTAACCTGTGGTCACGTCTGGACAACCGCTTCAGTTTCCCGCCGTTTTCCCTGGAGGGGCATGTGCCTGCCACCCAGGGGGATCTCTGGATCTGGGTACAGGGCAAGACCCGCAGTGATGTGTTCGATACCGCCCTGAAAGTACGTGATGCGGTGGGTGATGACCTGGCGGTGCAACTGGAGTTGAGCGGTTTTGTCTACCATGACATGCGCGACCTGACCGGCTTTGTGGATGGTATCGGCAACCCCACCGGTGAGAAGGCGGAAAAGGCCACCTTCATTCCTGAGGCTCACCCGGGTGCCGGCGGAAGCTGGCTGCTGACCCAGAAATGGGTGCATGACCTGAAGGCCTTCAACAAACTGCCGGTAGATGAGCAGGAACGTGTTTTTGGCCGGACCAAGGCAGATGCCGTGGAATTTGATGAAGACAAGATGCCGCCGGACTCCCATGTGGGACGCACGGACGTGGATCGCGACGGCGTCCCCCAGAAAATGTGGCGTCGTTCTGTGCCCTACGGCGATACCAGCGAACATGGCCTTTACTTCGTGTCTTTCACCTGCGAGCTGGACCGTTTCGATTACCTGCTCAGGCGCATGTACGGTATCGCTGATGACACCGTCAAGGATCGCCTGTTGGAGTTTTCCCGGCCAGTGATGAGTTCGTGGTGGTATGTGCCGACGCAGGATTGGCTCGACGGGATTAATTAACAGTGAATAGTTAATAGTGAATAGTGCGCGGGACTGATCCGTGCCTGTTTCTATGCAAGAGGCCGCGTCCAGGCATTGGGCGTGGCCTCTTGTGTTTGGGTGATCAGGATTTTGCTTTGGGAGCTTGCTTGCAGGCGAAAATGCCTGATCTTGACCCAGATCATGACAGTCTTGGTGCAGAAGCCTATGCTGGAAGCATCAGGATAGAGGAGTGACAGTCATGTATACCGACAGCATGGTGCTTGCCAGCTTGGCTGTGATCGGCGGGATTTTCCTTTTTGCAGGCTGTTTCGCCCTGTTCATCTGGCTGGACGCTGCTAACGACGAAGAACCCAGCGACCAGAAATAGAGCTTCCCCAATCATTGCCAAATGCAAGAGGCCGCACCAATGCCTGGGCGCGGCCTCTTGTCTATCAGTACATGCGAGCGAGGCTCGCGCACTGTTCACTATTAACTGTTAACTATTCACTGCTCGTCAGGTTTTCCAGCGCGTAAACATCTTGCGCACCAGGAAGGGAGTCAGTTTCAGTGACGCGCCTAGCAATTGGCCGATGCTCCTGGGGAACACGAAGTGCAGGGCATTCTTCAGGCCCTTGTAGGTGGCTTCGTCGAACGGGTACCAGAATATATTCCGCTTGGAAGGCAGGATATCCCAGTTGATCGCCTTGGCCTGGGTCATCTCTTCCAGGCCTTCAGGCCCGTGGGTGCGGCCGATGCCGGATTCTTTCCAGCCGCCCCAGGGGGTTTCAGACAGGCCATGACTGTAGAGGTGATCGTTCACCGTGGTGACACCGGATTCCAGGCGAGCGCCGATGGCACGGCCCCGTTTGTTATTTCGGGTCCATACCGATGACGTCAGCGCCAGATGTGAGGCGTTGGCTTTCTGGATGGCTTCTTCCTCGTTGGCTACCCGTTGCACTGCCACCACAGGGCCAAAGGTTTCGTCGCAGACGGTCAGCATGTCATCGGTGACCTGGGTGAGCACTGTTGCCGGGAAAAAGAAGCCATTGTCCACATCGCCCACCGGGCGGGACTGGGCTTCTATGCGTGCCCCCTTGGCCAGAGCGTCTTCCACATGTTGTTGCACGGTGCGCAGCTGGCCTGCGGTGGTGAGGCTGCCAATATCCACGTCAAAGCCCTTGCAGCCCACACCATGGCGAAGTTGTCGTGTCTTGCGCGAGAGCAGGTCGACAAACTCATCATAGACCGCATCCACCACATAGATACGCTCCACGCCACCGCAGCTCTGCCCGGCGTTCTGAAAGCCTGCCCAGGCGGCCCCGTTGGTGGCCCGTTCCAAATCGGCGTCTTCCAGCACAATCATGGGGTCGTTGCCACCCAGCTCCAGAGAAACTGGCGTCAGGGTTTCGGCCGCCTGTGCCATAAGGGTCTTGCCGGCGGGAACACTACCGGTGAAAAACAGTTTGTTGACACCATTGTCGAACATGCCGGTGGCCACTTTGGCACCGGAACCCACCACATGGTGGAACAGGCCTTCCGGCAGCTCCCCGGCGGCAATGATGTTCTCGATTGCGCGGCCCACGGCCGGGGTGGCGGCGGCCACCTTGAGGATGATGGCGTTGCCTGCCATCAGGCCCATGACAATCTCGCCGAAAGGAATCGACAGCGGGTAGTTCCAGGGGCTGATGATACCGACTACACCCAGTGGTACGCGCATCATCTGGGTTCGTTTGTTGAAGAACAGAATGCTGCCGCCCGGACGGTGCTTTCCCTTCAGATGTTTTTCCGCATTTTTTGCATACCACTTGCAAGCCAGAGCGCAGGGCAACACTTCAGTGGCCAGTGCATCAGTGAGGGTCTTGCCGTTGCTTTCGCTGACTGTGCGGGCCAGATCGTCCGCACGATCGACGATGTAATCACGCATCAATTGAATATGGCGGGCCCGTTCCTTGAACGATTTTGCCGCCCAGATGGCCTGGGCTTCACGTGCTTTTTCGAAAATGGCCGGCAGGCGGGACAGGTCGGTTTCCTTGAGCTCGGCAACGGCTGATCCTGTGGCCGGGTTGGTGTCTACTACGACACCGGTTTCAATCTGTTCCTGAATGGTCATGGGAATGGCTCCATAACGACAGGCCATCCAGGGGCCTGTTGGGGGCATTGGGGTGGGCGGCTGCCCGGATGCGACTAGAAGACCATAGAGTAGACACTATGGCTAGGGCTGTTCGGGCCGGAATGGTCTGCCTCTGCAGCAAAGCCCTGTCTCACTGTTGTCCTTGCTCTATCCGCCCGGGAAGCGGTGAATGGGGCTTTTTGCAGTGAAAACCAGGGTCATTCAGGAAGAGGACTGGGCCGTCTCGGGAAGGTCTTCGGGCTGCCAATCCGGCCCCAGCCGCTCCGCCAGCCGAGGGAAGGTCAGGTTGATGCGCTCCAGGGCCCCTGCGATTTGCTGGCGTTGCCGATGGGTGATGGCGGGGGACGCTTCCATGGCTGCCAGCAGGGCGTCACAAGCCTGGCTGAAGCGCGCATCAGTGGTACCGAACGCGCACAGTTGATAAGCCGCGGCCAGTGCATGCTGCCAGTCGGCTGCCGCGGCCCGAAGCGGCTCGGCGGGCTGTGCCGGAATACGACTGTGAATCCACAGGGATACCTGGCCCAGATTGAGGCCGGTCAGTCCCAGATCGGTGAAATGACGGCGTGTTTCCGGCAGCGCCTTGTCGCAGATGGTGAGCCAGCGTAACCGGTCTGCCATGCGTGAATTGAGCCACTCTTCGCGCAGATTGGCGGGTTGTCCCAGCAGGGTGTGCAGGTCGATGGCGGTGTCGCGAATCAAGCGGCGCCGCAGCCCCGCGCCATTGGGTGGGGTGATCAGCCGAAACATCAGGAAGGCGAGAAACAGCCCGAGGGTGATCGCCAGGGCGTTGCTGGCCACCCGGGCGATGTCGAAGTCCATATGACTGCCTGGCTGCACCAGGATGATGAAAGGGGTGCAGAAGCCAAGCCCGTAGGGCAGGGTTTCGCGGCGGCTGATGGCCAGCAGGGCCACAAAAATGGGGCCGCCCAGGGCGAGAATCAGTAGCAGGAAGTGGTTGTTGGCCATGGACACCAGCGGCAGTGTCAGGAACAGAGCGGCCGGGCCTGCCAGGGCGGAGGTAATGGTGGCACGCTTGAGCACCTTGTCCGGTTCGGCCAGGCGCGCAAACATGATGGTAAAGATCACCGGCATGACCATCAGCATGATGGCCATGGGGCTGGCCGTGCCAATCCACAGGATGCTGGCGATCAGAAAAACCAGTGCACTGCGGATACCCACGGCGGAAGCCACCTGCCAGTCCCGGTAAGGTTTGAGGGTGGTAGCACGTAACTGCATATCTTCAGCAGAGTAGAGGGCACGATTGGCCTCCAGCGCCAGAATCAGGTCCCCGGTCAGATTCCGGGCCACCAGAAACAGGCGCCGCTGCAGCGCCGGGGCATCCTCCGGTTGTTGCTCACGTGCCTCTTTCAGGTAGCGCCGTAGGGCCCTGGCTTCAGTCATGGCCTGCTCCGCAGAGGAGGTTTCCCGCATGGCGGTAAAAGCGGTGCGCAACACCACCAGCAGCTTGCGCATTTCATCGGTCATCAGGTCATCGTGATAACGCATCAGGCGTCCGATAACCCGGCTGCGCGCCACCAGGGACAGGGTCTTGTGACAGATCAAGGTGGCGGCCCGGGCTCGCCCCGGGCCCTGACTGCCTTCGTAGGTGACCGCAGAGCTGTCATCACTGAGCGCAAAGATATCCTGCAACAGGGCATCCACCTGGCGGTGGCGACGGTTATGGGTACCGGTGGGATCCAGCTCCAGTTCCAGATAGGCCAGGGTCTGGTTCAGGGCATTGCGCGCATGGCTGCGCAGCAGCCCTTCCACCCGGGCGGGCCACAGCAGGTTGCTGACCAGCGTGGCGCAGACGGCGCCCAGGATAATTTCGCTGACCCGTGCCGTGGCCACGTGGAATATGCCAATGCTGGAGGTGGCATGGGGGTTGGCAATGGGAATCACCACAATCAGGGTGGCAGTAATCCCGGCCATGGCAAAACCGTAGATGAAATTGGCCTGTCGAACCCAGGCAGAAGCCCCGGCGTTGAGGCCAATCCACAGTGTCAGTGCGGCAATCGCGAGTACCGGGTAGGGGAGTAACCAGGCGAGTATCAGCAGCCCCATGGCCCCGCCCACCAGGGTGCCTCCGATCTGGCATAGCCCTTTTTCAATCACCAGCCCGGTCTCCGGGCGGATCTGCAGAAACACGGCGGAAATCAGGGCCCAGTAGGGACGCTCCAGCTGCAGTTGCATGGCCAGAAACAGGGCCAGGGCCATACTGAGAATGCCTTTGCAGGCAAAGATCACCGAACGCCTGTCCGGTGTCAGTACCGTTGCCAGTGCCGGATTAATCGTCATGCAGGCGCACCGTGGCAGTCATGCCGGCGGCCAGAAGAATGTGGTCGGGGATACTGTCCAGCTCGATATGCACGGGAATCCGTTGCGCCAGCCTTACCCAGTTGAAGGTCTGCTGTACCTGGGGAAGCAACTGCTGGTCGGTGCGGGTGTTGGCGTTGGCAATGGCCTGTCCCACGCTGGTGACTTTGCCTTGCAATGTGTGGGCGCCATTCATCAGAACCACCGAGGCCCGTTGGCCGATATGCACCAGCGGCAGTTTGGTTTCTTCGAAGTATCCTGTCACATAGAAGCTGCCGGACTTGACCATGGACAGTACCGGCTTGCCCCGTTGGGCAAAGTTGCCTTGCTGGATGGTCAGATTGACCACGGTGCCGTCGGCAGGTGCACGCACCTCGGTGCGTTCCAGATCCAGTTCAGCAGCACGCAGTTCGGCTTGGGCCATGTCCAGATCGGCGCTGGCCAGTTTGACGTTGAGAGCAGCCTGTTGGCGGGCATCGCCATTGCTGCTTTCACGATTCAACTCAGCCATGGCCAGGCGGGTCTGGGCCACTTCCATCTGTGCCCGGGCCTTGGTGATGGCGGCTTGATAGCGTTGAGGATCTACCCGCAGCAGCAGGGTGTCACGGCTTACGCGCTGGTTGTCCGTAACCGGCAATTCCGAGACCCAGCCAGAGACATCCGGTGACAGGGTGATGATTTCAGCGCGCACCTTGCCGTCCCGTGTCCAGGGGGCGTACAGGTAGTAATTCCAGATCCAGTTACCCGCGATGATGGCGAGCACCACGACAGCCACGGTGACGAGAATGCGAACAGGTTGTGACATGGGCGATGTCGGTCCTTAGCTCATGAGACCCAGGGTCAGGGCCAGATAGCAGACAAAGAGCGAGAGATAAAACCAGGGGCCTTTCCAGATGGCGCGGTGCCAGCCCAGTTGCCGCAACAGCAGCCAGCTGGCGGCGGTGCAGGCCAGTGCCACCAACACAAACAGCACCATGGGGCTGACCAGCAAGCCGCCAACCGGAATTTCATGCAGCCACATTGTTGTTCCCGGTGATCAGTATTTTAGACATGGTAGCGGATAATGGTGGGGGGCTGTAGGTGCTACGCGCCAGGGCGGGGGGAATCTGTAGAAGCTTGCCTGCAAGCGATCCGAGCCTTGGCGAGGTAAAAAGATTCGAGTTGCGAGAAGCGAGTTTCGAAAGGCAAAACCAGAAGCATGGAACGTGTTTTGTTTTTTGAGGTTTGATCCGTGTTTCTGGAATCCTTGCCTCGCTGTCGCTCGGATCGCCCAGGCAAGCTGGGCTCCTACAGCGGGGTATAGCGAGTGTTTTACCGATGCAAAAAGGCCCGCCCGGGTACCGGGCGGGCCTTTTTGCATCAGGCATCAGGCATCACGATCCCATCAGGTTTTCCAGCAGGCGAGTGTAGATCTTTGTCAGCGTTTCCAGTTCGCTGATGCTGGTGTGTTCGTCCACCTTGTGGATGGTGGCGTTGATGGGGCCGAGTTCGACAACCTGGCTACCTGTCGGCGCGATGAAGCGGCCGTCGCTGGTGCCGCCGGCGGTGGACAGTTCGGTGTCCTTACCGGTCACGTCACGGATAGCGTCCACCGTGGCATCTACCAGGGCTCCGCGGTCGGTGAGGAATGGTTGTCCGGACAGGGTCCAGGTCAGGTCGTAGTCCAGGCCGTGCTTGTCGAGAATCGCTTCAGTGCGCTCGCGCAAGATGGCGTCGGTGAGTTCAGTGGAAAAACGGAAATTGAAGACCACTTCGCAGGTGCCGGGAATCACGTTGGTGGCCCCGGTGCCGGCATTGATATTGGAAATCTGGAAGCTGGTGGCCGGGAAGAATTCGTTCCCCTGGTCCCATTCCACTGCGGACAGCTCGGCCAACGCAGGGGCCGCATCGTGTACCGGGTTGCGGGCCAGATGCGGGTAGGCCACATGGCCCTGGATCCCTTTCACCACCAGTTTGGCGCCGAGCGAGCCGCGACGTCCGTTCTTGATCACATCGCCCACGGTGTCGGTGGAAGAGGGCTCACCCACCAGACAGTAATCGATGTGTTCGTTACGGGCCTGCAGGGTCTCCACCACCTTGACGGTGCCGTTCACGGACGGTCCTTCCTCATCGGCGGTGATCAATAGTGCCAGGCTGCCTGTGTGCTCCGGGTTGGCCGCTACGAAGTCCTCAATGGCCACCATCATGGCGGCAATGGAGCCTTTCATGTCGGCGGTGCCCCGACCGTAAAGCAGATCCCCTTCCTCGGTGGGGATGAAGGGGTCGTATTTCCAGGCAGAGACATCCCCGGTGGGCACCACATCGGTATGCCCGGCAAAGGCAAACACGGGCCCTTCGCTGCCACGCCGCGCCCACAGGTTGCGGACTTCCTCGAACCACAGGGTTTCACACTCAAAGCCCAGGGCTTCCAGTTTTTCAATCATCCAGTCCTGACAGCCTTCGTCTTCAGGCGTGACGGAGGCGCGGCGGATGAGTTCCTTGGTGTAGTCGAGGGTGCGGGACATAGGGGCTCCTGAGTTGAAAGTTTAAAGTTGAAAGTTAAAAGGCGCGTGACAGCTCAGATTTGTTTTCTGGTTTGTTGCCCGCGGATTCCCGTCAAACAGGCGCGGGCAACAGGGTTGCAGATAAAGCTGGGCGTGATCGCGTTTCAACTTTCAACTCGCTCCTTTCAACTGATCCTGGTGCGAATAGGGTAGGAATGAACCCGCTGGCGGGTTCGCACCTCGAGAGGTGCTCCTACAGAAACAGGCGGGCACGCCGGCGTGTTGCGTGAAGCGTGCCGCGTGTTGCGTCAATTGTGCTTATGCAGTTCTTCGTTGAGGGCGATGGCGCTCTTGTTGGTGAGGCACTGCACGGCACCGTTGGTGGTGTTGCGACGGAACAGCAGGTCGGACTGGCCGGCCAGGTCGCGGGCCTTGACGGTTTCCACGATCTCGCCCTTGTCGTCCATCAGCTGGACCTTGGAGCCTGCGGTGATATAGAGACCGGCCTCGATGGTGCAGCGATCGCCCAGCGGGATGCCGGTGCCGGCATTGGCACCAAGCAGGCAGCCTTCGCCCAGGGAGATGATGATGTTACCGCCGCCGGACAGGGTGCCCATGGTGGAGGCGCCGCCGCCAATGTCAGAGCCCTTGCCTACGAAGACACCGGCGGAGATGCGGCCTTCGATCATGCCGGGGCCTTCGGTGCCGGCGTTAAAGTTGATGAAGCCTTCGTGCATGATGGTGGTACCTTCGCCCACGTAGGCGCCTAGACGGACACGGGAGGTGTCGGCGATACGCACGCCAGCCGGCACCACGTAGTCGGTCATTCTGGGGAACTTGTCCACACTGTTCACGGACAGCACCTTGCCGTTCAGGCGCGCCATCAGCTGACGTTCCTGCAGTTCTTCCAGATCTACCGCGCCTTCGTTGGTCCAGGCCACGTTGGGCAGCAGCGGGAAGATGCCGGACAGGTTTACACCGTGGGGCTTCACCAGGCGGTGGGAAATCAGGTGCAGTTTCAGGTAGGCCTCGGGCGTGGAGGCAGGCTCGGCATCGGTTTCCAGTACGGTCAATACCACCGGGGTGCCGGACTCCTGGAAGGCGACCGCATAGCTTGCCTCATGCTCGAAACCGGCTTCGCGCCACTCGCGGGCAATGTGCTGAACCTGACGGTGGGTCAGTTCGATGGCCGCGTTGCCGCCCTGGTAACCCAACTCTTCGCGGATGACTTCCACCAGCTTGTTGTCAGGATTGATGGCCGGGTCCGGGTAGTAGACTTCCAGCCAGTTGTCGTTACGGTTCTTGGTGCCGCAGCCCAGTGCGATGGCGAAGTAGTTGCTCATGAGGTCCTCTCTGTGAAATCGGTTGCGCAGGGCGCTTATTTCAAAAGTGCTTGCCACTCGTCGGCCTTGAAGCCGGCGGTGAGAATCTTGTCGTTCTGCAGAATCGGTCGCTTGATGATGGACGGATTCTCCAGTGCCACGGCCACGGCCTTGATGGCATCCATGGTGTCTTTGGTGGCGTCATCCAGCTTGCGCCAGGTGGTGCCCCGCTTGTTGATCACGGTTTCCCAGCCCAGGGCTTCCAGCCAGTGCAGCAGGGATGCTTCAGGCACGCCTTCCTTCTTGTAGTCATGGAAGTGATAGGCCACACCGTTGTCATCCAGCCATTTCATGGCTTTCTTCATGGTATCGCAGTTCTTGATACCGAAGATGGTCAGTTCCATGTTTCTTCCTTAAATTCAGCTACAAGTTACAAGCCTCAACGCGGGATGAGCTGCAGTGAACGCCAGTGTCATCGCCGCGCTTCACCACAAGGCTTGTGGGCGGGCAGGGCGGTATGGATCTCTTCCAACTTGATCCGTGTTGCTGCTTGAAGCTTGTAGCTTGCTGCTTATAACGTATCCAGCAACGCCTTGATGCGCCTGGCGCCTTCAATACATTCTTCCAGCGGTGCCACCAGTGCCATTCTTACCCGATTTTCTCCCGGGTTCTTGCCATTGACGGTGCGTGACAGGTAGCGGCCGGGAAGTACGGTCACGTTCTGCTCGGCCTGCAAGCGTTGGGCAAATTCTTCATCGCTGATCGGCGTCTTTGGCCACAGGTAGAAGCCGGCCTCCGGGGCGGATACCTTAAGGGGGCCGCCGAGAATGTCCAGCACGGCATCGAATTTTTCCCGGTAAAGCGCGCGGTTGGCCGCTACATGCTGCTCATCATTCCAGGCGGCAATGCTGGCCAGCTGGTGATGAATAGGCATGGCACAGCCGTGGTAGGTGCGGTAGCGGAGGAAGCGCTTGAGCACTTCGCTATCGCCGGCGGCAAAACCGGAGCGCAGGCCGGGGAGATTGGAGCGCTTGGACAGGGAGTGAAAGACGACGCAGCGGCGATAGTCATGTCGGCCCATTTCTGCACAGGCTTCCAACAGTCCGGCCGGCGGCTTGTCCCGGTAGATTTCGGAATAGCATTCGTCCGAGGCAATCACGAAGTCATACTTGTCGGCCAGTTCGATGAGCGCCTTCAGTTGTGCCTTGCTGAGTGTAGCCCCGGTGGGGTTGCCGGGGGTGCAAATGAACAACAACTGGGTGCGGATCCAGGTGTCCTCGCTGACCGCATCAAAGTCCGGTTGCAGCCCGGTGCTGTCGGTGCAGGGCAGGTACATGGGCTCGCCGCCGGCCAGCAGGGTGGCTCCTTCATAGATCTGGTAGAAGGGGTTGGGCATGAGCACAAGGGGCTGGCGTTGGCGATCAATCACCGCCTGGGTAAAGGCAAACAGGGCCTCCCGGGTGCCATTCACCGGTAGCACTTGGCTGTTGTCGATGGCCTGCAGGTGAAAGCGGCGCTTTAGCCACTGGGCGATGGCGTCGTTCAGTTCCGGCAGGCCGGCGGTAGTGGGGTAATTGGAAAGCCGGGCTGTGTTGTCCCGGATCACCTGCTGCACAAACTCCGGAGAGGGATGCTTGGGTTCGCCAATGGACAGGGCAATGGGTGACTTGTCCGAAGCCGGCAGGCCACTGAACAGTGCCTTGAGTTTCTCAAACGGGTAGGGGTGCAGCCGTTCCAGATCTGGATTCATGGGTTACTGATTTCCGTTGTTCTTGTCGTCGAGCTCTTGTCTGAGGGTTTCCTGAAGTTCCTGGCACAGGGCGGGATCGGAAACCGGCTCACCGTCGAGATCGGTAATGAAGAAGACGTCTTCTGCGCGCTCGCCAAGGGTGGCAATGCGGGCATTCTGCACCAGCAGCTCAAAGCGCATGAAGATACGACCGATGTGCGCCAGCAGGCCAGGGCGGTCCAGCGTCTGGATATCCACGGCGGTGCGGTCGTTGACAATATCGTTGCTGATAATGACCTGGGTGGGCACGTCAAAATGCTTGTTTCGACGCGGCATGCGTCGGCTCACCGTACTGGCGAAGCGTTCGGGATGCTTGAGGGTCTCGGTGAGAGTCTTGCGGATCTGCTCGATACGCGCCCAGTCCTCGCCGATGGGGGTGCCCTGTTCGTCCAGAACGATATAGGTGTCCAGGCTGAAACCATCCACGCTGGTGATAATGCGGGCGTCCATGATGGTCAGGCCGAGAGTGTCCAGGGCGTTTACGGTGGCGCTGAACAGGTTTCGGGTGTCCGGGGTGTAGATAAAGATCTGCGAGCCGCCAGCAATGGAGGTCTGGCTGGTTTCCCCGATCAGCACCAGCGGATCGCTGGGGTCTTCACGATCGAGCATGGCTTCGGTATGCCAGGCGATATCCCGTGGCGTTTCCCGCAGGAAGTATTCATCCCCGATGTTGGCCCACAACGCCTCGATGTCCGAGGCGTCGTGATCCTGCCCGGTGAGCAGCTTCATGGCTTCATCGCGTGTTTCGTCGATCCAGTCCTGCTTGTCCACCGGATTGTTGAGGCCGCGTCGCAGGGCGCGCTTGGTTTCGGTGTAGAGCTGACGCAACAGTGAGGCGCGCCAGGAATTCCACAAGGTGGGGTTGGTGGCGTTGATGTCTGCCACAGTGAGCACGTAGAGATAATCCAGGTGCACCAGATCGCCCACCTTGCGGGCGAATTCGTAGACCACATCCGGGTCTGAGATGTCCTTGCGCTGGGCGGTGACGCTCATCACCAGGTGATTTTTCACCAGCCAGGCCACCAGTTTGCCATCCCAGGCACTCAGGCCGTGACGCTGGCAGAAGTCCAGTGCATCCACTTCTCCGAGGCTGGAATGGTCGCCGCCGCGGCCCTTGGCGATATCATGGTAAAGGCCAGCGGTATACAGCAATTCGGGTTTGGGAAGACGGTAGAAGACTTCGGTGGCCAGCGGATACTCATCGCGCATGTCTTCGTAGCGGAGCCGGCGCATGTGCTTGATTACCAGCAGGGTGTGCGCGTCCACGGTGTAAATGTGGAACAGGTCGTACTGCATCATCCCGATGATGGCGCCAAACTCCGGCAGATAACGGCCCAGGATGCTGTAGCGTTTCATGCGCCGCAGCTGGGTGAAGAGAGCATTGGGGCTGCGCAGCAGCTGCATGAACAGGGCGGTGTTCGTTGGGTCCGCCCGGAAGGCATCATCAATCTGGCGGCGGTTATAGATCAACGCCCGAATGGTGGTGGCGCGAATCCCCTTGAGGTCCGGGTTCTGGGCCATCAGCACAAAGGTTTCCAGCAGGGCAGAGGGCTGCTCGCTAAACACTTCCGGATGGGTGATTTCCAGGTACTCGTTGCGTACCTGAAAACGGCGATTGAGAGGGCGAACCTGTTCCGGCTCATCACTGCGCAGGATGGCTTCGTCAAACAGCTGCAGCAGCATTTCGTTGAGTACCGACAATGCCAGCGCCACCCGATAGAAGCCTTTCATAAACACTTCCACGCCCAGGTTGGCGCTGGAGTCTTCATGGCCGAGCCGGGCTGCCAGCTGCCGCTGGTGATCGAACAGCAACCGGTTCTCATTGCGGCCGGTCAGCACGTGCAGCTGCCAGCGCACCTCCCAGAGATAATCCAGGCACTTGCGCAGCACCGAGTATTCTTCCTTGGTGAGGAATTCGGCGTCGACCAGGGCTTCCAGGCTGTCAGCGTTGAAATGCCGCTTGGCCACCCAGGCGATCATTTGTACATCGCGAAGGCCGCCCGGGGCATTCTTGATATCGGGTTCCAGGTTGTACTCGGTGTCATTGAAACGTTTGTGGCGGCCAACCTGTTCTTCCCACTTGGCAGCGAAAAAGGCGGCGGAGTCCCACATCTGGTCCGGGCCGGTGCGCTCCTCCAGTTTAATGCGCAGGCCGTCGTCGCCGGCCAGGGTGCGCGCTTCCATGATATTGGTGGCCACGGTGATGTCTTCCCGGGCCAGTTCCACGCACTGATCCAGGGTGCGCACTGCATGGCCGATTTCCAGGCCAATGTCCCACAGAAAGGCCACAAAGCGCTCAAGGCTGTCGAACAGGGAATTATTGCTGCTGTCTGCAATCAGCATCAGCAGGTCCACGTCTGAACAGGGATGCAGTTCACCGCGGCCGTAGCCGCCCACGGCCACCAGGGCGGCATCGTTGTGCTCGGCGAGACCGAACAGGGACCAGGCGGCAATCATTACCTGATCGACCAGTTCGGCACGGGCATGGACCAGATCGGTGATGTCGGCAGTTTCGAACTGCTGGTTCAGGCGCTCCTGGCCCTGCTCAAGGTACTGGCGGGCGTACTGGCCGGGTTGGGCGCTCTCCTGCATGGCGTTGAGGAGGGCTTGCTGGGTAAGCACGGGGGTGAGCTGCATTATTGTCCTGTGATGTAAGGCTGACGAACAGCGGGCGCTCTGCATCATGCAGGACGCACGCCAGTCGTCAGCGAAGCGAATCAGTACAGGTCGTTTTCTTCACTGCGGGCGGTGAGCACTTCGTAGCCATCGGCGGTGACCGCAATGGTATGTTCCCATTGGGCAGACAGCTTGCGGTCCTTGGTGACCACCGTCCAGCCATCCGGAAGCAGCTTGTTGGCGGCTTTGCCGGCATTGATCATGGGCTCAATGGTGAACACCATGCCTTCCTGCAGTTCCAGACCGGTATCCGGCTTGCCGTAATGGAGTACCTGGGGTTCTTCGTGGAAGCCTTCACCAATACCGTGCCCACAGTACTCGCGGACCACGGAAAATCGTTCTCCTTCCGCTATCTTCTGGATGCGATGGCCAATATCACCCAGTTTGACCCCGGGTTTGACCATTCTGATGCCAGCCATCATGCATTCACGGGTGGTTTCCACCAGGCGCTTGGCCAGCACTGACGGCTCGCCCACGAAGAACATCTTGGACGTATCGCCGTGCCAGCCATCCTTGATCAC
Organism: Alcanivorax sp.; assembly: GCF_017794965.1. Taxonomy (NCBI): domain Bacteria; kingdom Pseudomonadati; phylum Pseudomonadota; class Gammaproteobacteria; order Oceanospirillales; family Alcanivoracaceae; genus Alcanivorax; species Alcanivorax sp. The sequence goes on along the minus strand of NZ_CP051240.1, from coordinate 1,960,294 downwards.
GGTCACGTCGATATTGACGATGTCCCCTTTCTTGAGCGTCTTGCTGTCGTTGGGAATGCCGTGGCATACCACATGATTGACTGAGGTGCAGATGGACTTGGGGAAGCCACGGTAGCCCAGACAGGCGGGGATGGCTTGCTGCCGGTTGACGATATGGTCGTGGCAGATACGGTCCAGTTCCTCGGTGGTGACCCCGGGTTTCACGTGCTCGCCGATCATTTCGAGGACCTCTGCAGCCAGTTTGCCTGCTTCTCGCATTTTGGCGATTTGTTCGGGGGTTTTAATGACGACATTCATGGGGATCGAGGAAACTCCAGCATTTTCAGTGGGTTGGCTATTTTTTAGGCCGAGGCAAAACAGTAAAAAAGGCGACTTTTCGTTGCCTGTGGCGGGGTGCTGTGGTATAAAGCGCGCGCTTTCCCGCTCATGGTCTGCTCTGTGGCAATGGTGCTGCATTGTAACCGTCGAAGCAGGGGAAGGAAATCACACATGCCCCGTCACATTGCCCTGGGTGCCTGTCTTCCTTCTATAAGGTGAGCCGGGTTGGGTGTATGCGGGGGCGTGGAGGCCTAACCCAAAGTGGAGAAAAACCAATGTCCAGCGTAACTATGCGCGATATGCTGAAGGCCGGTGTGCACTTCGGCCACCAGACCCGTTACTGGAACCCGAAGATGAACACCTACATCTTTGGCGCCCGTAACAAGATTCACATCATCAACCTGGAAAAGACCCTGCCTCTGTTCAACGACGCCATGTCGTTCCTGAACAAGCTGGCTGCCAGCAACAACAAGATTCTGTTTGTCGGCACCAAGCGTGCAGCGCAGAAAGCGGTTCGCGAAGAAGCACTGCGTGCCGGCATGCCCTATGTGGATCACCGTTGGTTGGGCGGCATGCTCACCAACTGGAAAACCATCCGTCAGTCCATCAAGCGTTATCGTGACCTGGAAGCTCAGGCCCAGGACGGTACCTTCGACAAGCTGACCAAGAAAGAAGCGCTGATGCGTAAGCGTGAGATGGACAAGCTCGAGCGTTCCATCGGTGGTATCAAGGACATGGGCGGTCTGCCCGATGCCCTGTTCGTGATCGACGTGGATCATGAAGACATCGCCCTGCAGGAAGCCCGCAAGCTGGGTATCCCGGTTGTCGCCGTTGTCGATACCAACTCCAACCCGGATGGCGTTGATTACGTGATCCCGGGTAACGACGACGCAATCCGCGCCATTCAGCTGTACGTGAAAGCGGCAGCCGACACCATTCTGGAAGGCAAGCAGTACGCCCAGACCCAGACCGGTGGTGAGAGTGAATTCGTCGAGGTAGAAGGCGAAGCTGAAGGCGAGAGCGCTGAAGGCTGATCTGTTCGGGCAGGCGTTCGCCTGCCCGTCTTACCGAAACCAAACGTTTTGAGAGGATAATCATGGCTGCTGTAACTGCTGCAATGGTTAAGGAACTGCGCGAGCGTACCGGTCTTGGCATGATGGAGTGCAAGAAGGCGCTGGTGGAAGCTGATGGTGATATCGAACTGGCCATCGACGAAATGCGTAAGTCCGGTCAGGCCAAAGCGGCCAAGAAAGCCGGTCGTACTGCTGCCGAAGGCGCTGCTGTTGTCGCTACCAATGCTGACAACACCGTTGCCGTACTGGTTGAAATCAACTCCGAAACTGATTTCGTTGCCCGTGACGACAACTTCCTGGGTTTTGCCAACAAGGTGGCTGAAGCTGCCCTGGCTGCTGGCGAGACCGATGCGGCCAAGATCGCTGATCTGAAGCTGGAAGATGGTGCCACCGTTGAAGAAGCGCGTCAGGCGCTGGTTCAGAAGATCGGTGAAAACATCCAGATCCGTCGTGCTGCCAAGCTGGAAGCTGAAGGTGCCATCGGTGCCTACGTCCACGGTGGCAAGATCGGTGTTCTGGTTGCCCTGAAAGGTGGTGATGCCGAGCTGGGTAAAGACGTTGCCATGCACGTTGCTGCGGTTAACCCGATGGTGGTTAGCGGCGACCAGGTTCCGGCTGACGTGCTGGAAAAAGAGAAAGAAATCATCCGTGCCCAGCCTGATATGGAAGGCAAGCCGGCTGAGATCGTCGAGAAAATGCTCGGTGGTCGTATCAACAAGTTCCTGAAGGAAGTGAGCCTGCTGGATCAGCCCTTCGTGAAGGATCCCAATACCTCTGTTGGTGCTCTGGTGAAGGGTGCCGGCGCCGAGATCACCGCTTTCGAGCGTCTGGTCGTGGGTGAAGGTATTGAGAAGGAAGAAGTCGACTTCGCTGCCGAGGTAGAAGCTGCGGCGAAAGGCTAAGGCTGCCTGTCGATGAGAAAATAACGCCTTGCCGGCCTGCCGGCAGGGCGTTTTTTTCGCCTGTTGATGCGGGTGCGCCCAATTGCTGCCCGGGCGTCAGCTGGCGAAAAGAGGAAAGTGCTTGCAACCATCGTGCTTGGCGGTACTGTGAACAGGCCGCGGCAGGATGTGCTGGCCGGAAACGGCAACCAACTGAATAATGGCGGGTATTCATGAGTGGCGGAGACTTGGACATGCCGACGAACAAGGAGCGCTCGCCGCGCTATAACCGTATTTTGCTCAAGCTGAGCGGTGAGGCGTTGGCGGGTGACGAAGGATTTGGTATCGACCCCAAAGTCCTGGACGCAATTTCTCTGGAAATTGGCCAGCTGGTCGGTATTGGCGTGCAGGTCGGACTGGTGGTCGGCGGGGGTAACCTGTTCCGCGGCGCGGCCCTGCAAAGCGCCGGTCTGGACCGGGTGGCCGGTGATCATATGGGCATGCTGGCAACCGTGATGAACGGGCTTGCCCTGCGGGATGCTCTGGAGCGTTCCAATATTCGCACCCGTTTGATGTCGGCAATTCCCATGAGTGGCGTTGTCGAGCATTACGATCATCGTAATGCCAACCGTCACCTGAAGAATGGCGAGGTGGTGATCTTCTGTGCAGGCACCGGCAATCCGTTCTTTACCACGGACTCTGCGGCCTGCCTGCGTGGCATCGAGATCAATGCCGATGTGGTGCTCAAGGCTACTAAGGTAGACGGTGTGTATAATGATGATCCGGAAAAGAACCCGGATGCGGTCAAATACGACATCTTGACCTATGACGAAGTGCTGGATAAAAAACTGGGCGTGATGGACCTGACCGCGATCTGTCTGGTGCGGGACCACAACATGCCTCTGCGTGTATTTGATATGAACAAGAAGGGTGCCCTGCTGAACCTGATGCTGGGCGGCAATGAAGGCACCCTGGTTGAAGCCGCGCAGTAAGCGCGTCTGAAGAGATGGTGAGGAAATACCGGTGATTGACGATATTCGTGAAGATGCGGAATCCCGCATGAAAAAGAGCCTGGCGGCACTGGATACGGCCATGAAGCGCATCCGTACCGGGCGCGCCCATCCCAGTCTGCTGGACAATATAACGGTGGACTATTACGGCTCCGAGACGCCGCTCAAACAGTTGGGCAATATCTCTGTGGAAGAAGGGCGTACGCTGACCATTTCTCCGTTCGACAAGAGCCTGATTCCGCAAATCGAGAAGGCTATCATGACCTCGGATCTGGGTTTGAACCCGTCCACGTCCGGCAACCTGATCCGACTGCCGCTGCCGCCACTCACTGAAGAAACCCGTAAGGACCTCGTCAAGGTGGTTCGTGGTGAAGCCGAGCAGGCGCGCGTCTCCATCCGTAACATCCGCCGTGATGCCAACGGTGACCTGAAAGAACTTCTCAAGGAAAAGGAAATCTCCGAGGACGAATCCCGTCGCGGTGAGGAACTGATCCAGCAGCTCACCGACAAGATGGTGGCGGAAGTAGAGAAGGTTCTGAAAGAAAAGGAAGAGGAGCTGATGACCGTCTGATACGGTTGTCGGTTTCGAATTTCGATGCAGGCGGGCTGCGCAGCAGCCCGCTTTTGTTATTGGCGGAAGTATTATGTCCAGTGACCAGCCCCGCTCCAGTGCGCCGGATATCGACTCTCATCAAGGGGCCTTGCCCCGTCATGTTGCCATTATCATGGATGGTAACAATCGCTGGGCACGCAAGCGCGGACTGCCCGGGGAGGAGGGTCACCGGGCTGGAGAGCAGGCGGTGCAGACGATTATCCGCCAGGCGGCCACCCGTGGGATTGAAGTACTGACACTGTTTGCCTTCAGTTCCGAGAACTGGCGCCGTCCGCCGGAAGAGGTGGCGCACCTGATGGCGCTGTTTCTCAAGGCGCTGAGTGGCCGGGTAGAGGAGTTGCATGCCAAAGGGGTCAGTATCCGTTTCATTGGTGACCGCTCTGCCTTTTCCGAAGCACTGCAGGCGGGCATGGATGAGGCTGAATCCCTGACCGCAGGTAATTCACGCATGACCGTGGTGATCGCCGTGAATTATGGCGGACAATGGGATATTGCCCACGCGGCCCGTCAGCTTGCTGAACAGGTTGCTGCCGGTGAACTGAGACCGGAGCAGATTGATAGCGAGGCGCTCGGGGCAAGGATCGCCATGTCTGACCTGCCGCTTCCGGATCTGTTGATCCGCACCGGTGGGGATCAACGAATCAGTAATTTCCTGCTCTGGCAGCTGGCCTACAGCGAGTTCTGTTTTTCCCCGCTATTGTGGCCGGATTTTGATGCTGACGCCTTCGACCAGGCGTTGCAGGACTATGCGGGGCGTCAGCGCCGCTTTGGCCGTTCCGGTGAGGAAGTGGCCGCCCTGAAAGGAGAAGAATAATGCTAAAGCTGCGGGTGATCACCGCGCTGGTACTGCTGCCCATCGTTCTGGGGGCCATGTTCGGCCTGGACCGGATACCCTTCGCCCTTGTGGCCGGAATCTTCTTTTTGCTGGCCGGTTGGGAATGGGCGGCCATGATGGGGAAGATTTCCCAGGCGGTACGCCTGCTCTGGACCCTGCTGCTTGCAGGGGCCATGGTGCTGGCCGAGTTGTTTCAGCCAGCCTGGCTGCTCAATGCAATTCCTGCCTGGTGGCTGCTGGCGCTGGTGCTGGTTGTTGGTTACCCCGGTAATGCCGGGGTCTGGTATCGCACCGGCCTGATGTCAGTGGTTGGCCTCCTGTTGCTGGTGCCGTCCTGGGCGGCGGTTGTGCAATTGCAGGATCAAGGTGCGCTGGGGCTGGCTGGTCCCTTTGCCTTGTTGTTTATTCTGTTGTGGGTATGGGCCGCAGACACTGGCGCCTATTTTGCCGGCCGCGCGCTGGGCAAGCACAAGCTGGCACCACTGGTCAGCCCGGGCAAGACCATAGAAGGGCTGGTGGGTGGCGTGTTGCTGTCCCTGGTGGTGGTTGGCGGGGTTTACGCCAGCGGTGTACTGGATGCTTCCCTGATCCCGTTGTTGTTGGTGGCCCTGATGACGGTGCTGGCATCGGCACTGGGTGACCTGTTCGAGAGCATGGTCAAGCGCCAGCGCGGCTTCAAGGACAGCGGCACCATCCTGCCGGGCCATGGCGGGATGCTGGATCGCATCGACAGCGTGACAGCGGCCATGCCCATCGCGCTGGCAGGCTTCAACTGGTTTGGCCTGCCGGGAGGCAGCCTGTGAAACAGCGCATCACGGTGCTGGGTGCAACGGGAAGTATTGGCCAGCAAACGCTGGACGTGGTTGCACGTCACCCGGATCGCTATGAAATTTTTGCCCTTACCGCCAGTACGCGGTGGGAGTTGCTGGCCGAGCAGTGCCTGGCCGTCAGGCCCCGTTTTGCCGTGCTCACCGATGAGCAGGCAGCCGAGAAGCTGCGGAACCATCTTCGCGCTGGCGGGTCGGACACTGAGGTGCTGGCAGGTGAGGCGGCATTGTCGCAGGTGGCGGCCCACGAACAGGCGGATACCGTAGTAGCGGCTATTGTTGGCGCGGCCGGTGTCAGGCCGACCCTGGCGGCTGTGAAGGCCGCGAAGCGTGTGCTGCTGGCCAACAAGGAAGCGCTGGTGGTTACCGGTGCCCTGTTCATGAATGCCGTGCGCGACAGTGGCGCCACGTTGCTGCCGCTGGATTCCGAACATAACGCCATTTTCCAGTGCCTGCCGGCAGAGGGCGTGAACGACGGAGTAGAGCGTTTGTTGCTCACTGCTTCCGGCGGACCCTTTCGTGATTTCAGCGAGGCGCAGCTGCAGGCGGTAACTCCGGCCCAGGCGATCAAGCATCCCAACTGGGATATGGGCCCCAAGATATCGGTGGACTCTGCCACCCTGATGAACAAAGGGCTGGAGTTTATTGAGGCTTGCTGGTTATTCGATGTGCCCGCCAGCCAGATTGATGTGGTGGTGCACCCGCAGAGCGTGGTGCATTCCATGGTGGCCTATCGCGATGGCTCGGTCCTTGCCCAGATGGGGACGCCGGATATGCGCACTCCCATTGCTTGCGGCCTCTCCTGGCCGGAGCGGGTGGAGTCAGGGGCGCAGCGACTGGATTTTTCCCGGTTGGCAGGGCTCAATTTCGAGCTGCCGGATACCCAACGGTTTCCTTGCCTGGCGCTGGCCAGGGCGGCCATGGAAACGGGAGGCACGGCCACGGCGGTACTCAATGCCGCCAATGAAGAGGCTGTGGCGGCTTTCCTTGCCGGCTCGCTGGATTTCATGGGGATTCCGGCGGTGGTGGAGCAGACACTGGCCAGGCAGTCCGCGCCTTCCTGTGAGGATGTGGACGCCGTAATGAATATTGATCGACAGGCCCGCGATGTGGCCTGTCGCCTGATCAAGGAGCGCGGATGCTGACGGTTCTGGCTTTTGTCGTCACCATCATCATCATTGTGGCCTTCCATGAGTGGGGCCACTTTCTTGCCATGCGAGCCTTTGGCGTTCGTGTGCTGACTTTCTCTGTGGGGTTTGGCCCCAAGCTGCTCAATTTCACCGATCGCAAGGGCACTCTGTGGACTATCAGTGCCGTTCCCCTGGGTGGGTATGTGAAACCCCTGGATGCCCGCGAAGATGAGACGGCGGAAGGGGACCCCGGTGAGTTTTCCTCCAAGCCCGCCTGGCAGCGCGTCATTACCTACGCCGCTGGACCGGTGTTCAATTTCATTCTCGCCATGCTGATCTACTGGGTGCTGCTGGCCAGTTATGGGCAATCCGGTATGCGGGCGGTAATTGGTCCGGTGGCGCCGGACACCCCAGCGCAACAGGCGGGATTTCAGCCCGGTGACCGCATCCAGGCGGTGGGTGATGTGACGCTGGAAGGCTGGCGCCCGTTCTACAATGAAATGATCCTGCATATTGGTGAGGAGCAACCCCTGGCGGTCACCGTGCAGGATGTACGGGGTGAGCAGCGGGTCCGGCAGCTGGATATCGGTCTGTGGTCTGAGGACCCGGAAAGCTCGCCGCTGGAGACGCTGGGGCTGAACCAGGCGGTGATCATTGGTGACGTGCTGGATGACAGCGCCGCCGCCCGTGCTGGCCTAAGAAAGGGCGATCTGGTGCTGGGGCTGGAGGGGGCTCCCGTGAACAACTGGCAGATGTGGCAGACACAGATCATGGGCCACGCCGGTGAAGCGCTGTCATTGACCGTGATGCGTGACGGGCGCCTGCTGGACTTGTCGGTCGTGCCTGAAGCCGTGACCGAGCAAGGGCAGACCTTTGGACGTATCGGGGTCGCCGCCGGTGGTCTCTATCGTCAGGAGTTTTCCCTGTTCTCGGCCATTCCGCATGCCGGTGACCGATTCGTGGAGCAGGTGGAAGTGATCCTTGCCAGCCTGGCCAAACTGGTGACCGGCAAGCTCTCCCTTGATAACCTCGGCGGTCCGATTACCATCGCCCAGGTTGCGGGTGAGAGTGCCGCCGTTGGTATGGCCAGTTTTCTGGCATTGCTGGCCTATCTCAGCATTACCCTCGGGGTAATCAACCTGCTGCCAATACCCATGCTGGATGGTGGCTGGATTTTCTTTGGAATCATTGAAATGATTCGCGGTCGCAGTTTACCTGAACGTTTTCTTCTAGCCGCTCAGGGTGTTGGGCTGACTCTGGTTGTCAGTTTCATGCTGTTGGCGATCTATAACGACTTGGTGAAGCAGTTTTCATGATATTTGGGGACACTACCCGCCGCCTTTTCAAGGGCTGGCTGGCCATGATTTGCCTGTTCGCAGCCTCTCTGGCCTCTGCCAATGGCTTGTTGCCGTTCAAGGTGCACGATATTCGCGTTGAGGGCCTTCAGCGCTTGCCTGTAGAGCGTGTCTACGCCGAGCTGCCTATTCAGGCCGGTGACACTGTAACACGGGAGGCTGTGGTGAGCGCCGTGCAGACCCTGTTTGCCACGGGTAATTTCGAGGACGTCCAGCTTGGGCGTGATGGGGATGATCTGGTCGTGATCGTGGCCGAGCGCCCCAGCATTGCCCGCATCGAACTGTCCGGCAACAAGTCCATCGACGAAGAAAATCTTCGTAAGGGTCTCACCGAAGCGGGGCTGGCTGAGGGTGAGGTGTTCCAGCGCTCCACCCTGGAGTCCATTGCCGGTGAACTGGAACGCCAGTATGTCAGTCAGGGCCGCTACGGGGCCAGTATCAAGACCGAATCCACCCCCTTGCCGAGAAACCGGGTGGCGCTGAAGATCGAGATCTATGAGGGCAAGGCTGCCCGTATCCGCGACATCAATGTGGTCGGAAACCAGTTGTTCGACGATGAGGAGCTGCTGGAAGATTTCGAGCTGCATTCCACCGGGTTCTGGTCGTTTATCAAAGGTGATGACAAATACTCCCGGGAGAAGCTCAGTGGTGATCTGGAGCGGTTGCGCTCCTGGTACCTGGACCGTGGATACATCAACTTCTCCATCGAATCTACCCAGGTGTCTGTTACCCCTGATCGTCGTAGTGTTTTCATTACCCTTAATGTGGTTGAAGGTGAGCAGTACACCGTCAACGAGGTGAATCTGGCCGGTGATCTGGTGGTGGCAGAGGAACAACTCAAACCCTTGCTGATCGTCAAGAAAGGGCAGGTGTTCAGTCAGCAGCTGGTGACCTATACCAATGATTTGATCAAACGTCGTCTTGGTAATGAGGGCTACACGTTTGCAGAGGTGCGTGGTCAGGACCACAACGCGGACGATGAGAACAAGACGGTGGATGTGACCTTCTACGTGGAGCCGGGTCGCAAGGTCTACGTGCGCCGTATCAATTTCTCCGGTAACGCCAAGACCTCTGACGAGGTGGTGCGCCGTGAGCTTCGCCAGTTCGAGAATGCACCGGCCAACACCTCGCTGGTGGATCTGTCCCGCCAGCGACTGCAGCGCCTGGGTTACTTCAGCGTGGTGCAGGCGGACACCCCGCGGGTGCCTAATACCGATGATCTGGTGGATGTGGAATACACCGTCGAGGAGCAGCCCTCCGGTTCCATCGGCGCCAATGTGGGTTTCTCCGACGCCTCCGGTTTCATTTTTGGTGCCAACGTGAGCCAGAATAACTGGCGTGGTACGGGTAACCGGGTTTCCTTTGCCCTGAGTCGTTCCGAGGTGCGGGACTCCTACAGCTTCTCGCACTACAACCCGTACTACACACTGGACGGGGTAAGCCGCGGGTTCAGCCTGTTCTTCTCGGAAATTGATTACGATGAAACGTCGGTGGCGTCCTATGCCGCTGACCGACTGGGTGGCTCGGTCACCTTCGGGTATCCGATTTCTGAATACTCGCGTCTGAGTTTCGGTGGTACCTATGAGCGTACTGACATCACCACCGGTGACTTCGTGGCGGTGGATATTGCCAATTTCCTGATTACCGAAGGCAACAAGTTTGACGAGTACAAACTCAATGCTTCTCTGTCCACCAGTACCTTGAACCGGGGCATTTTCCCGGACCGCGGCTGGTCCAGCACACTGGGGCTGGAAGTGGCTGTACCCGGGTCGGATTATGGCTTCTATCGCGCCAATTGGACCGGGCAGAAATACTTCCCGATCAGCCAGCGCTGGACATTGCGCATGCGCAGTGATGTGGCCTACGGTGACGGTTACGGTGACGATGAAGTCCTGCCGTTCTTCGAGAACTACTATTCCGGTGGTATCGGTTCGGTGCGCGGCTATGAGTCTCGCTCTCTGGGGCCACGCTCCGAAGGCCTGAGCTATTTCCTCAACGGAACCGTTGACCCGGACCCGGACCCGATTGGCGGTAACCTGCTGACGGAAGCGAGTCTGGAACTGATTTTCCCGACCCCGTTTGCCCCGGAGTCGCGAAGCGTGCGCACCTTCTTCTTTGTGGATGCGGGTAACGTCTTCGAGACCGAACGGGATGACATCTTTGCGGACTTCGAACCGCAGGATATCCGCACGTCAGCGGGTATCGGTCTGAGCTGGTTGACTGCTATCGGTCCGCTCAGCTTCAACCTGGCCAAGGCGCTCAATGATCAGCCGGGTGATGACACAGAAGTATTTCAATTTTCTTTGGGACAGACTTTCTAGGAGTTTTAATAATGATGAAAAAATGCCTGCTCGCCGTCGCGCTTTTGTTTCCCGCTCTGGCGTTTGCTGAGACCAGCATCGGTATCGTTTACCCGCTCAAGGCCCTTCAGGAAACCACGGCTGTGAAGTCGAAGATGTCCGCGCTGGAAAAAGAACTGGCCCCGGACGAAGAAAAGCTCAACAAGCTGGGCATGGAAGTACAGGAAATTCAGGCCAAGATGCAGAAAGAGGCCATGACCCTGTCTCCTGAGCAACAGGAAGAAATGAGCACCAAGGGCCAGCAGAAAATGATCGAGATCAAGAGCCTGCAGCGCAAACTGCAGGGCCGTGCCCAGGCAACCGAGCGTGAAGTCATGGAAGAAATGGGGCCCAAATTCCAGCAGGCGATCAGTGCCGTTGCCAAGGAAAAGAACCTGGACCTGGTGATTAATGCGCAGGCCGCTGTGTATGTGGGCGAAGAGGCTCTCGACGTAACTGAAGCGGTCAGTCAGCAACTGAACAAGATGAAATAATGCATACCCTGGCAGAACTCGCCCGTCTTCTGGACGCCGAACTGGTTGGCGGTGACGCCGACCAGCCAGTGGATGGCATGGGTACGATCCAATCGGCAACCGCCACCCAGATGACGTTTCTGGCGAACCCGCGTTACCGCAGTTACCTGGAGCAGACCCGTGCAGCTGTGGTGTTGTTGCAGGAGGACCAGTGTGAGTTCTGTCCGGTGCCGGCCCTGATCGTCAAGGATCCCTATCTGTCCTTTGCCAGGGCCAGTGCCCTGTTCGAAGTGGCGCCCCAGGCGCAACCGGGTGTTCATCCTTCTGCGGTGGTCGACCCGTCTGTCGTGGTGCCGACCACGGCCAGCATCGGTCCCAATGTGGTGATTGATGCGGATGTGCAGATTGGAGAGGGCGTTGTGGTTATGGCCAACGCTGTCATTGGTGCAGGTTCCTGCATCGGTGAGCGGTGTCGTATCTGGCCAAATGTTACAATTTACCATGGTGTTACAGTGGGTCCGCGCACTATCATACACGCCAACAGTGTGCTCGGTGCGGACGGTTTCGGCTTTGCCTTCAATGGGGCAGGGTGGACCAAGGTGCATCAGGTAGGCGGTGTCAGGATTGGCGCTGATGTGGAAATCGGCGCGGGAACCACCATTGACCGGGGTGCCATCGACGATACCATTATCGGCAACGGCGCTATTCTGGATAACCAGATTCAGGTCGCCCATAACGTGATTATTGGCGACCATACAGCCCTGGCCGGGAAGGTCGGCATCGCCGGTTCTTCCAGGATTGGCTCCTATTGTTTGCTGGGGGGCGCCGTCGGGGTGTCCGGTCACATTGAAATTTGTGACAAGGTGCAGGTGCTGGGTATGACCCTGGTATCCAGCTCCATCACCCGGCCAGGCACCTACGGCTCTGCCTTGCCTGCGGATGAACAGACCCGCTATCGAAAGAATGTGGCACGTTTCCGCAAGCTGGATGAGCTTGCACGCCGCGTACGCAAACTGGAACGTTTGAGTGATTAACGGCCGCGTATTGCGGCCCCTGCCTGTGTGGAACACAAGATGATGGATATCCTTGAGGTCAGGGAATACCTGCCCCACCGTTACCCTTTTTTGTTGGTAGACCGTGTGCTGGCACTGGAGCCGGGCAAGCGTGTGGAGGCGATCAAGAACGTAACGATCAATGAACCGTTCTTCAATGGGCACTTCCCCCATGAACCGATCATGCCTGGCGTGCTGATTATCGAGGCCATGGCCCAGGCCGCGGGCATCCTCGGTTTTGTCACCGAGAACAAAAAGCCGGCTGATGGCTTCAACTACCTGCTGGTGGGCACCGACAAGACCCGCTTCAAGCGCCAGGTGCTGCCGGGTGATACCCTGCACCTGTTCGCAGAACACGTGACCACCAAACGCAATATTCTCAAGTTCGTGTGCGAAGCCCAGGTGGATGGCAAGACGGTTGCTTCTACCGAGATGCTGGTGGCAGAGCACAAGAGCTGATTGCTCAAAACCATCAACAAACGGTCGGATCGAGTCGCGTAGTCACGTATACTTGGCTCACTTACATCAAGAACAAGCGATAACACCATGATTCATCCGACCGCCATTATTGATCCGGCCGCGGAGCTTGCAGAGGACGTGCAGGTCGGCCCATATTCCATCATCGGCCCTGACGTGAAAATCGGTGCCGGTACCGTGATTGGTCCCCATGTGGTTGTTAACGGACCAACAACCATTGGCAAGAACAATCGCATTTTCCAGTTCGCCTCGGTGGGCGAAGAGTGCCAGGACAAGAAGTACAACGGTGAACCCACCCGTCTGGAAATCGGTGACGACAACGTTATCCGTGAATCCGTGACCATTCACCGTGGCACTATCCAGGATAACTCTCTTACCCGAATCGGCAGTCGAAACCTGCTGATGGCCTATGTGCATGTGGCCCACGATTGCATGATTGGCGACGACTGTATCTTTGCCAATAACGCCTCGGTGGCAGGGCATGCCCATGTGGGCAACGGTGTGATTCTCGGTGGCATGACCGGGGTGCACCAATTCTGCAAGATTGGCTCCTATGCCATGACCTCTGGCTGCTCTCTGGTGCTGAAGGACATTCCTGCCTACGTGATGGTGTCCGGCAACCCGGCCCAGGCGCGCAGCATGAACTTTGAGGGCATGAAGCGTCGTGGCTGGTCCAAAGAAGTGATCGCGACCCTGCGCAATGCTTACAAGGTGATCTACCGTCAGGGACTGACGCTGGAGCAAGCACTGGTGGAGCTGGAAGCCATGCCTGCCGGTGATGAGCTGCAGATCCTGATCGATTCCCTCAAGGCATCCGAGCGCGGCATTACACGCTGATATGGCGTTGCGAAACGACGCTCCCCTGATTGCCCTGATCGCCGGCGAAGCGTCCGGCGATATCCTCGGGGCTGGCCTGATGCAGTCACTGCAGGCCCGCTATCCTGGTGCCCGTTTTATCGGCGTCGGTGGTAGTGAAATGGCTGCTGCCGGGTTGGACAGCCTGTTTCCCATGGAAAAGCTCTCGGTGATGGGCATCACCGAAGTGCTGGCCCACCTTCCAGAATTACTGCGTTTGCGCAAACAGCTGATCCGCTTTCTGCTAGATCAACAGCCTGATGTGGTGATCGGTATCGATTCCCCGGACTTCACTCTGCCCATTGCTCGACGTTTGCACGCGCAAGGGCTCAAGACGGTTCACTATGTCAGCCCGTCGGTGTGGGCCTGGCGTCAGGGGCGGATCAAGGGGATCAAGAAAAGCATCGATTTGATGCTGTGCCTGCTGCCCTTTGAAGCGCGCTTCTATGAAGAGCATCAGGTCCCGGTAGCCTTTGTTGGCCACCCGCTGGCGGATCGGGTGCCGCTGGAAACGGACACCGCTGCGGCTCGCTCCTCGCTGGGTCTGAGACAGGACGATACCCTGCTGGCCGTGTTGCCGGGTAGCCGGGGAGGGGAGGTCGGACAGCTGATGCCGGTCTACCTGGAGGCGATGCTGGCGCTGCACAGCGCCCGTCCCGAACTGGGCTTTGTCATCCCGGCCGCCAATGCCGCCCGCCGGGAACAGATTGAAGCCGTGTTGGGGCAGGCTCCCGCGCTGCCAGTGACCCTGGTGGATGGCGAGAGCCGCACGGTGATGTCGGCGGCGGACGTGATCCTGATGGCGTCTGGTACGGCAACGCTTGAGGGGTTGCTGGTGGGTAAGCCCATGGTGGTGGGATATCGCGTCGGCAAGATGACTTACGCGATTGCCAGCCGGCTGGTAAAAAGCGAATTTGTTTCCCTGCCCAACCTACTGTGCCGTGAAGAGATGGTGCCCGAGCTGATCCAGGATGATCTGACTCCGCAGGCCGTGGTGGCGTCCGTCTCCCGCTGGCTGGATAACCCTGATCAGGCACAGGCGTTAATCTCTCGTTTCCGCGCTGTGCATGAGCAGTTACGCGGTGGCGCCAGTGAGAAGGCAGCCGAAGCCGTCAGCCAGTTGCTGGAGCGCTGAGATGGACCCGTTTTCTGAGTACGCCCTGGCTGAACCTTTTCTTCCGTCACGATTCGATTGGTCTCCCGGCATGCGTGTCGCCGGGGTGGATGAAGTAGGCCGGGGCCCGCTGGTTGGCGCGGTGGTGACTGCCGCGGTGATCCTCGACCCCGAACAGCCCATTCCCGGCCTTGCCGACTCCAAAAAACTCACAGAAAAGAAACGCTTGCAGTTGGAAGCTGAGATCAAGTCGAAAGCGTTGAGCTGGTCCTTGGGGCGTGCGGAACCGGCAGAAATCGATGAAATGAATATCCTCCATGCCACCATGCTGGCCATGCAGCGAGCGGTGCAGGGATTGTCGCTTGACGCCCATGCCGTGCTGGTAGACGGTAACCGGGTCCCACCCTTGCCGTGTCCGGCGGAAGCGGTGGTCAAGGGAGATGGCCGGGTGCCTGCCATTTCCGCTGCCTCGATTCTGGCCAAGGTGGCCCGGGATCGGGAAATGCAGCAGCTTCATGAGCAGTACCCCCAGTATGGTTTTGATCGCCACAAGGGTTACCCCACCAAGGTTCACCTGGCGGCATTGAATGAACATGGCGCCCTGGCCGAGCATCGCCGCTCCTTTGGCCCGGTGTCTGCCGCAATTGCACAAGGTAAGTTGTTTTGAGCCAACCCCGTTTTGTTCATCTGCGTCTGCATACTGACTATTCCCTTTCTGACGGAGTAGTGCGGGTAAAAGAGCTGATCAAGCACTGTGCAGCCAATGCCATGCCTGCCGTGGCTGTCACGGATGATTCCAACCTGTTCGCCCTGATCAAGTTCTACAAGAGTGCCATGGGCGCCGGTGTAAAACCGATCATGGGAGCAGACCTTTGGGTGGAATCCACCCATCTTGAAGACCCCGCCAGGTTGTCCTTCCTGGTCCTTAATGAGGCGGGCTACCAGAACCTGACCTTGCTCATCAGTCGGGCCTGGCAGACTAACCAGGATCGCGGTCTGGCATTGGTGAAACCGGAATGGCTGGCCGAGCTTAACGAGGGCCTGATCGTGCTGTCGGCGGCAAGTCACGGGGAAATCGGGCAGTTACTGCTGGCCGAGAAAACCGATCTCGCCCAACAGCAGGCATCCTGGCTGGCTTCCCTGTATGGCGACCGGTTCTACCTTGAAGTACAGCGCACGTCCCGGCCCGGGGATGAGGACTGTCTGCACGCCACCGTGGCCCTGGCGGAGCAGCTGTCGCTACCGGTGGTGGCGACCAATGATGTGCGTTTCATCAGCAAGGAAGACTTCGAAGCCCATGAGGCCCGAGTCTGCATTCATGATGGCAACACTCTGGAAGATCCGCGTCGGCCCAAGAAATACTCCGAAGAACAGTATCTAAAGTCTGAAGCAGAGATGGTCGAACTGTTCTCCGACTTGCCGGAAGCACTGGAAAACACGGTGGAAATCGCCCGCCGTTGTACCCTGGATATTCGCCTCGGGGAAAACTTCCTGCCGGATTTCCCGATTCCGGAAGGCCTGACCATCAATGAATACTTCGAGCAGGTATCGCGGGAAGGGCTGGAAGAACGCCTCAAGGTGCTGCTCGACGAGAATGATCCTGAGTACGCTGAAAAACGAAAACCCTACGATGACCGTCTCAAGTTCGAGTTGGATATCATCAATCAGATGGGTTTCCCCGGCTACTTCCTGATCGTTGCTGACTTTATCCAGTGGGGTAAGGACAACCAGGTACCGGTGGGGCCGGGCCGGGGTTCCGGTGCCGGCTCCCTGGTGGCCTACGCACTGAAGATTACCGACCTTGATCCGATTGGATACGATCTGCTGTTCGAGCGGTTCCTTAATCCGGAACGGGTTTCCATGCCTGACTTCGATGTGGATTTCTGCATGGAGAAGCGGGACAGGGTGATCAACTACACCGCTGACAAGTATGGCCGCGATGCGGTCAGCCAGATCATTACCTTCGGTACCATGGCCGCCAAGGCGGTTGTGCGTGATGTGGCCCGGGTGCAGGGCAAGCCCTATGGTCTGGCAGACCGGCTCTCGAAAATGATTCCCGGTGTGCCGGGCATGACCCTGGAAAAGGCCCTTGAGCAGGAGGAAACCCTCCGCGAGTTCCTCGAAAGCGATGAGAACTCCGACAAGGAATCCGCCAATGAAATCTGGGATATGGCCCGCAAGCTGGAGGGCCTGACCCGTAACGTGGGCAAGCATGCAGGTGGGGTGGTTATTGCCCCCGGCAAACTTACCGACTTTGCGCCGCTTTATTGTGAAGAAGACGGCACCAACCTGGTGACCCAGTACGACAAGGATGATGTGGAAGCGGCGGGGCTGGTGAAGTTTGACTTTCTCGGCCTGAAGACCCTGACCATTATCGACTGGGCGGTGAAAGCGGCCAATGTGAAGCGTCAGCGTGAAGGCCAGGATGATCTCAATATTGATCACATCCCGCTGGATGATGCGGGTAGTTTCGAGTTGCTGAAACGGGGGGATACTACCGCGGTTTTCCAGCTGGAAAGTCAGGGCATGAAAGAGCTGATCAAGAAGCTCAAGCCCGATGTCTTCGAGGACATTATCGCACTGGTGGCCCTGTATCGTCCGGGGCCGCTGGAGTCCGGCATGGTGGACAATTTCGTGAATCGGAAGCACGGTCGCGAGCCGTTGGCTTATCCGGATCCACAGTACCAGCACGAGTGGCTGGAGCCGATCCTGAAACCCTCCTATGGGGTGATTCTCTATCAGGAGCAGGTAATGCAGATTGCCCAGGTCCTGGCAGGTTATACGCTGGGTGGTGCGGACATGTTGCGCCGGGCCATGGGCAAGAAGAAACCCGAGGAAATGGCCAAGCAGCGGGAGATCTTTGAGGAAGGTGCCAAGGGGCAAGGCGTGGACCCTGAACTTGCCATGAAGATCTTCGATCTGGTGGAAAAATTTGCCGGTTACGGGTTCAACAAATCTCACTCTGCGGCCTATGCGCTGGTGGCCTACCAGACGGCCTGGCTGAAGGTGCATTACCCGGCAGAGTTCATGGCCGCCACCATCTCTGCGGATATGCAGAACACCGACAAGGTGGTGACCTTCATTGATGAGTGCAAGACCATGGGGCTCAAGGTGTTGCCGCCGGATGTGAATTCCTGTGGCTACCGCTTTACGGTGAATCCGGAAGGCGACATCGTCTATGGTCTGGGCGCTATCAAGGGGCTGGGCGAAGGCCCCATTGATGCCATTGTGGCTGCCCGGGATGACGGCAAGGGCGATTTCAAGGACTTGTTCGATTTCTGCCGCCGGATCGATCTGAAGAAGATCAATCGTCGCTCCCTGGAAGCCATGGTGCGTGCCGGCGTGCTGGACAAACTGGGCCCGACCCCGGAAACAGAGAGTGAAAGTTTCCACGACCGGGCCACGATTCTTGCCACACTGCCGGATGCTATTGCGGCGGCCGATCAGGATGCCCGCAATGAAGCGGCGGGTATCATGGACATGTTCGGTGCCGTGGATGAATCCCCGGCCACCGCAGTGGAATGGAAGCGGGCACGTAACTGGAATGATGACACCCGCCTCAATGGTGAGCGCGATACCCTCGGGCTGTTTCTTACTGGTCACCCCATCGATCAGTATGAAGGGGAGGTGCGCCAGTTTGTCTCTTCCCGTCTGAATGCCCTGCAACCTACCGCGAAGGGCGAAGCGGCCATGGTGGCCGGCTTGGTAGTGGCACTGCGTATTACGCGCAGCAAGCGTAGCGGCGAGCGTATGGCGTTTGTCACTCTGGATGACAAGACAGGGCGGCTGGAAGTGTCCGTGTTCGGCAAGACATTTGCCCAGTTCGGTGAGCTGGTACAGAAAGATGAGCTGCTGATCTTCAAGGGCGGCGTGCGCAATGATGATTACACTGGCGGCTTCAACCTGATAGCAGACGAAATTATGGACATGCGCCAGGCGCGGGAAACCTTTGCCCGGCGTCTGCGCCTGGCAACACCCGTACAGGACTCCCTGCCAGAGCGTCTGCAGCAGACCCTGGCACCTTACCAGGGCGGCAACACGCCAGTGTTGCTGGATCTGGACCACCAGATCGCCGCCGCCAGCGTGTGGCTGGGCGACGACTGGAAGGTCAGCCCCCACGACTCCCTGGTGGAAGAGCTGCGTGTGCAGTTCGGGGATGACTCGGTACGCGTGGAGTATTGAGGGCGACTTCGTCGCATGCAACACGCAACACGCTGCATGCTGCACGCGAAAATCGAAACCTGGCCGTAGGATCGTCGCTGGCGGCGCGATTGGCAGGCTCTGGCCACGTTCTTCCAGGCTTTTCGTAGGGCGGAAATGGGCGAAAGCCCATCTCCGCCATGGCTAATGCTGGCAGGGCGCATGCGTGATGCGTGATGCATGTTACATGCCGCGTCTCTTATTGAAACAGTTTGCAACCTTCAGCTTGCGGCCATTGCTCGACCTTTTCGTCTGGTTGCCGCTACACTTGGTCGGCATATAAATCAGGGTATTGGGTCTGAGGAACGGGCCCAACTACGACAATTTGATCAAACAGGCTCAGATATGAACCCGAACTTCCTCGAATTTGAACAACCGATCGCCGACCTGGAAGCGAAGATCGAGGAATTGCGACTGGTGGGCAGCGGCAGCGAAGTGAACATCTCCGAAGAGGTGGGCAAGCTGCAGGAAAAGAGCATCAGCCTCACCGAGTCGATTTTCAAGAACCTGTCCTCCTGGCAGATTTCCCAGCTGTCCCGTCATCCCCAGCGTCCCTACATGCTGGATTACATCAAGCGTATCTTTGCCGACTTTGATGAACTGCACGGCGATCGCGCCTTTGCGGATGATCCGGCCATCGTTGGCGGGGTGACCCGACTGGACGACCAGCCCGTGATGGTGATCGGTCACCAGAAGGGCCGCGAAGTGAAGGAAAAGGTGCGTCGCAATTTCGGCATGCCCAAGCCGGAAGGCTACCGCAAGGCCCTGCGCCTGATGGAAATGGCCGAGCGCTTCAAGATGCCGATCCTGACCTTCATTGATACTCCCGGTGCCTTCCCGGGTATTGATGCGGAAGAGCGTGGCCAGTCTGAAGCGATTGCCCGTAACCTGCGCGTCATGTCCCAGCTGAAAACCCCGATCATCGCCACCGTTATCGGTGAAGGGGGGTCCGGTGGTGCACTGGCCATCGGGGTCTGTGATCATCTCCAGATGTTGGAATTCTCCACTTACTCAGTCATTTCACCAGAAGGCTGTGCCTCCATTCTCTGGCGCAGTGCCGACAAAGCCCCGGATGCGGCCGAAGCCATGGGCCTGACTGCCGGACGTCTGCATGAGCTGGGTATCGTCGATCAGGTGATCAAGGAGCCGCTGGGTGGCGCACACCGTGATTACGACATGGCTGCTGAAGCGATCCGCAAGTCCTTCGTCAAGCAGTTGGACATCCTCAAGGGGATGGACATCGAGCAGCTGGTGGGCCGTCGCTATGATCGTCTGATGAGCTACGGCAACTTCACCACCGAGTCCGCCGACAGCTGATCATGCAGGATCTTGCCCGGTTCTGCCGCGAGCTGGCAGAACAGGCGCCTGCCGGGCCTTTGTTGCTGGCGCTCAGCGGCGGGCTCGATTCCTCCCTGCTTTTGACCCTGTTGATCCGGGCCGGACTTGGCCCGCGTCTGGCGGTGGTGCATGTGGATCACCAGCTGCAGGCGGCCAGTTCCCGGTGGTCACAGTTCTGTCAGTCACAGGCTGAACAGCACGGCGTTCCCTTTACCTTGCAGCAGGTTGATGTGGACCTTGCTGAAGGGCTGGAAGCGGGCGCCCGGGATGCCCGCTATGGGGTGCTGCTGCCGCTGGCGGCTGCGCAAGGCGCCACGTTGATCACGGCCCATCACCGTTCCGACCAGGCAGAAACGCTGCTGCTCAGACTGCTCAGGGGAGCAGGGGTACGAGGTCTGTCTGCCATGCGTTCCCGTTCCCGTCGCAACGAAGTGAGTATCTGGCGGCCATTGCTGGCTGTGGATCGGCCGACACTGGCCCGCTGGGCGGAGGATCAAGGCGTTACCTGGCTGGACGATCCCAGCAATCAGGACGACCGTCTGCGCCGCAATTTCCTGCGACTGCATATCATGCCGCTGTTACGCCAGCACTGGCCGGGAGCAGATGCCACCCTGGCACGGGCAGCAGATCATATGTCGGAAGCGGCCGGGCTGCTGGAAGAAATCGCCAGTGAGGATGCCTGCGACCAGAATGTGATGGGGAGAACCCTGCCTCTGGGCCAGCTGCACCGGCTATCCGCGGCGCGCCAGCGCAATCTGGTGCGCTGGTGGCTGCAGCACAACGGTGCCACGGCGCCCAGTCAGGCGGTATTGGCTGAACTGCTTGAGGTCCAACACGCAGCCGGGGACAGCCAGGCCCGAGTGGAGTGGGGTGACTGGGCTGTTCGCTTGTACCGGGGAGCGCTCTATCTTGGCGAACGTGAGACGTTCACTCCCTGGAGCGATTGTCTGGAATGGCGTGCCGATACCCCGCCTCCGCTATTGCCCCAGTGGCGCTGGAGCCGGGAACCGGGGGAGGGTGCAGTATCGGTATTGCGACCGCCGGGAGATCTGACCCTGCGTGGTATCAGGGGATCGTGCCGGATCCGCCGTCATGGCATGCACCAGCAGGTCAAGGAGCTGTGGCGTGAAGCGGGGGTGCCGCCCTGGCAGCGCAAGCAGTGGCCGCTGTTGTACCGTGACCAGGTGCTGGTCTCGGTACCCCAGGTGGGGCTGGCCGATGGTGAAGCGGCTGACGCTGCGGAGCAATGGTTTCTGTTGCCTTCCCTGTAAGCCTGGGCTGACAGCAAAATACGCCACTATTCCCTCGATGTGAGCCTCCGGGTCTGCCACACTCTCTCTCGTTAATGCGTACTGAACAAACAGTCAGTGGTGGGGCGTTGCCGTCATCGCTGGCAGAGGGCTCCCATGCGGCAAGACATTCAGCAGCTGTTACAACAGACCTTTCGTCTGCAGGACTTCCGGCCGGGCCAGCAGCAGGTGATCGAGACCCTGCTGTCAGGGCGTTCCGCCCTGGCGGTGTTTCCAACCGGTGGCGGCAAGAGCCTCTGCTATCAGCTGCCTGCCTTGATGATGGATGGCCTGACCCTGGTGGTCTCGCCGCTGATCGCGCTGATGAAGGACCAGGTGGATCAGCTCAATGCGCTGAATATCCCGGCGGCACGGCTGGATTCCAGTGTCGATGCTGATGAGCTGAAAGCCATCTACCAGGGGCTGGAGCAGGGCAGTATCAAGCTGCTTTATGTGGCGCCGGAGCGGCTCGCCAATGAACGTTTCATGGCCCGGTTGAAACGCCTCTCTATCAGCATGATGGCGGTGGACGAGGCCCATTGTGTTTCTGAATGGGGGCACAACTTCCGGCCGGATTATCTCAAGCTGGCCCGGCTGGCCGATGAGTTGAAGGTAGGCCGGGTACTGGCGCTCACCGCCACAGCGACCCCTCAGGTGGCGAGCCAGATTCGTGACAGCTTTGCCATCGGCGCCGATGATCATGTGCAGACCGGGTTCTTTCGCCCCAATCTGGCCATTCATGTGCAACCGGCAACCCCGTCGCAGCGCCAGGAGGTGCTCTATCAACAGTTGGCCTCTCAGCCTTCGGAGCCAGCCATTGTCTATGTAACCCTGCAGAAAACCGCCGAAGAGGTGGCGGCGTTCCTCAAACGCAAGGGGCTGAAGGCACTGGCTTACCATGCCGGCCTGAAGGATGAATTGAGGCACCAGGCACAGGAAGCCTTCATGAGCGGTTTGGTGGATATCGTGGTGGCTACCATTGCCTTTGGCATGGGTATCGACAAGGCCGATATCCGCGCCATCTACCATTACAACCTGCCCAAGTCGCTGGAAAACTACATGCAGGAAATTGGCCGGGCAGGGCGTGATGGCAAGCCATCACGCTGTACCTTGCTGGCCAGCCTGGATGATCTGACCGTGCTGGAAAACTTCAGCTATGGTGATACCCCGGATGGCGAGGCACTGGCCGGCCTGGTGCGCTGGTTACTGGGTCAGCCCGAGCAGTTTGATCTCTCCGTGCATGAGTTATCCGGCCAGTTTGATGTCCGCCCTCTGGTCATCAATACCCTGCTGACCTACCTGGAGCTGGAGGGCATCATCAAGGCCACAGCGCCTTTCTATACTGAATACAAGCTCGCTTTCCTGACGCCGCAGGAGACGCTGCTGTCCCGGTTTGATGCCGAGCGTGCAGCCTTCCTCCAGGCCCTGTTTGCCACCGGCAAGCAGGGGCGGACCTGGCTTACCCTGACACCCATCGACGCTGCCCGGGAATTGCAGGCGGAGCGCATTCGAATTCTCAATGCGCTGGGTTACCTGGAGCAGCAGGGCATGGTGGAGTTGCGGGTAGCCGGGGTGCGCCAGGGCTTTCGCATGGTCAATCCTCCCTCCGACAGCCAGGGGCTGATTGATCGTTTGCAGTCCCAGTTTTTGCTGCGCGAACAACGGGATATCGACCGGCTCCAGCAGGTGGCTGACTGGGCCGGGCAAAGCCGTTGTTACCAGCAGACTTTGGTGGGGTATTTCGGCGAGGAGCTGGCGCAACCCTGTGGACAGTGCAGCGCCTGTCTCGGCCAGAGCGGGGCAATGCCTCCCCGCCAGCACCGTGCTGTCGATCTCAAGGTGATCCATGAGGTGCAGCAGGAAGGACATGCCGCGCTGGCCAGCCCTCGTCAGCTGGCCCGGTTTCTGTGTGGCATTACCAGTCCCCGGGCCAGCCGAGCCCGCCTTGGCCGACATCCGGCGTTTGCGTCTCTGGTGGAGACGCCGTTTGCCGAAGTGCTGGAAAGCTGCCAGCAGGGCAAGGGCTGAGTCTCACTTTCCAGCTCTGTTACGGGTAACCTCCGATCCTGGTGTGATTGCCGGGATGGGGGGCTGTGGAGGCCCCAATAGCAAGCAGTGGCTGAAGGCCGTAAGACAGCAATTCACTGGCACTGCAAAATATTCATCTAACCCGTGTATTCCCGATTGAGGCGCGGGGCCGCTTCTGTTAACATTTTCTCCCGTCCTGATGTAGCGCAAGCCCCTGAATTTTCAGGTGTTCATCCATCACTTGCGTAGCTGGCCAACCCGATCCAAGAGCAACCCTTGCCCGTGATGCCACGAGCAGGGTGTTTTTTTTATTGGGGCCGGTTCACACTTGATGGCGCGCTACTAATCCATCAGGGAATCAGCGTTATTGCCACCTCTCACCGGTGCCGGTAGACGCTGATCCCAAGCAATCTGGTGAGTGCATGTCACGTTTCATCTTTGTCACTGGCGGTGTGGTGTCTTCCCTGGGTAAGGGGATTACCTCTGCTTCTCTGGCCACCTTGCTGGAAGCCCGCGGCCTCAAGGTCACCCTGATCAAAATGGATCCCTACATCAATGTGGATCCCGGCACCATGAGTCCCTACCAGCACGGTGAGGTGTTCGTGACCGAAGATGGCGCCGAGACCGATCTGGATCTGGGTCATTACGAGCGCTTTATTCGTACCCGTCTCAACCGCCGCAACAGCTTTACCACCGGGCGTGTCTATCAGGACGTGCTGGACAAGGAACGTCGCGGTGAATACCTGGGGGCCACCGTACAGGTGATTCCGCACATCACCGATGAGATCAAGCTGAAGATTCGTGAAGGGGCAGGGGATGCCGATGTGGCCATCGTCGAGATCGGTGGTACCGCCGGTGACATCGAGTCCCTGCCGTTCCTGGAAGCCGCCCGCCAGATGCGTGTGGAACTGGGTTCCAGCCAGTCCCTGCTGGTTCACCTGACCCTGGTTCCCTATATCGCCACCGCTGGCGAGATCAAGACCAAGCCCACCCAGCATTCTGTAAAAGAGCTGAGATCTATTGGTCTGCAGCCTGACGTTCTGGTCTGCCGTGCCGATGACCCGATTCCCCAGGGCGCCCGGGAGAAGATCGCCTTGTTCACCAACGTGGAAGCCCGTGCCGTGATCTCCGCGCCGGACTGCAAGACCATCTACCAGGTGCCTCGCGTGATGCATGAGCAGGGCCTGGATGACATCGTCGTCAACAAGTTCGGCCTGGATCTGCCGGTCCCGGATCTGAGCGAGTGGGATCGTGTTGTCGAAGCCCAGCTCAACCCGGAAGGTGAGGTCACCATTGGCATGGTGGGTAAATACATCGAGCTGGTGGATGCCTACAAGTCACTGAACGAAGCCCTGATTCATGCTGGCATCAGCAATCGTGCCAAGGTGAACATCCTTTATCTGGATGCCGAAGACATTGAGCGCGATGGCACCGGTGTGCTGGATAACCTGGACGCCATTCTGGTGCCGGGCGGTTTTGGTGACCGCGGTACGGAAGGCAAGATCGCAGCGATCCGTTATGCCCGTGAGAACAAGGTCCCGTACCTGGGTATCTGTCTGGGTATGCAGCTGGCGGTGATCGAGTATGCCCGTGATGTGGCGGGGATCGAGAAAGCGCATTCTTCCGAGCTGAATCCGCAAACGCCGGATCCGGTAGTGGGGCTGATCACCGAATGGATTACTGAAGATGGCCACAAGGAGCAACGCTCCGCGGATTCCGATCTGGGCGGCACCATGCGTCTCGGCGGCCAGGAATGTGTGCTGGAAGCTGGCAGCCGAGCTGCGGAATGTTATGGCTCCACCCATATTGTTGAGCGTCATCGTCACCGTTATGAGGTGAACAACAATTATCTGCCCGCGCTGGAAGCCGCCGGGCTCAAGATTGTCGGCCGTTCCGTGGATGGCGAGCTGGTGGAAGTGATCGAAGTGGCGGATCATCCCTGGTTTGTGGCTTGCCAGTTCCATCCGGAATTCACCTCCACCCCCCGTGATGGCCATGGCCTGTTTAGGGGGTATGTGGAAGCCGCCCTGTCTTACAAGGCCGCGAAATAACACGCACAAGGAGTGGTGTAGTGAGCGAGCAGAAAATCATTCGTCTGGGGAAGCTGGAATTCGGCAACCACAAGCCCATGGCGCTGTTTGGCGGCATGAACGTGCTGGAATCCCGGGATATGGCTATGCAGGTAGCGGAGGCCTATGCCGAAGTTACCAGCAAGTTGAACATCCCCTGGGTGTTCAAGGCCAGCTTCGACAAGGCTAACCGTTCTTCTCTGAGTTCCTATCGGGGTCCGGGGATGGAGGAAGGCCTGAAGATCTTTGAAGAAGTGAAGAAGACCTTCAACTGCCCGGTAATTACCGATGTCCATGAGCCTTACCAGGCGGCACCGGTGGCCGAAGTCTGTGACATTATCCAGCTGCCAGCCTTCCTGGCCCGGCAGACGGATCTGGTGGTGGCCATGGCAAAGACCGGCGCCATCATCAATATCAAGAAACCCCAGTTTCTGGCCCCCCATGAAATGGGCCATATCCTGCACAAGTGCGAGGATGCCGGAAACGATCAGCTGATCCTGTGCGAACGTGGTTCCAGTTTCGGGTACAACAACCTGGTGGTGGACATGCTCGGCTTCGGAATCATGAAGCAATTCAATTACCCGGTGTTCTTCGATGTGACCCATGCCCTGCAGAAGCCGGGTGGTCGTGCCGACAGCGCCGATGGCCGCCGTGCCCAGGTGGCCGAATTGGGCCGGGCGGGTATCAGTCAGGGCATTGCCGGACTGTTCCTGGAAGCCCATCCTGACCCGGACAACGCCAAATGCGATGGCCCCTGCGCCCTGCGTCTGGACCGTCTGGAGCCATTCCTTGCCCAGATGCAAACCCTGGATAATACCGTCAAGGCACTGCCTGCCTTTGAAAACAACTGATTGAAGAGAGATTGACCCTCATGTCCAAGATCGTTGATATCAAAGCCCGCGAAATTCTCGATTCCCGCGGCAACCCCACCATCGAAGCCGATGTGATTCTGGAATCCGGTGCCCGTGGCAGTGCCTGTGCCCCCAGCGGTGCGTCCACCGGTTCTCGTGAAGCCCTTGAACTGCGTGACGGTGACAAGAGCCGCTACCTGGGCAAGGGTGTGACCAAGGCGGTGGGCAACGTGAATTCCGAAATCCGTGAATTGCTGATTGGCAAGGAAGGGGCTGACCAGAAAGGCATTGATCAGGCCATGATCGAGGCCGACGGCACCGAGAACAAGGGCAAGCTGGGCGCCAACGCCATCCTGGCCGTGTCCCTGGCTGCCGCCAAGGCCGCTGCTGTGGACCAGGGCAAGCCCCTGTACGAGTACATCTCCGACCTGCAGGACGACGACAACGAGTACTCCCTGCCGGTGCCAATGATGAACATCATCAACGGCGGTGAGCATGCCGACAACAATGTGGACATCCAGGAATTCATGATTCAACCCGTGGGTGCCTCCACCGTGGCTGAAGCGATTCGCTATGGCGCTGAAATCTTCCATGCCCTGAAAGGGGTACTCAAGAAGCGTGGCCTGAATACCGCTGTGGGTGACGAGGGTGGTTTTGCACCTGACCTGCCCAGTAACGAGGCGGCACTGGAAGCCATCATGGAAGCCATCGAGATCGCCGGGTACAAGGCCGGTGATGACGTGACCCTGGCACTGGATTGCGCGTCCAGCGAATTCTACAAGGATGGCCAGTATGTTCTGGCAGGCGAAGGCCGCAGCATGTCCTCTGCAGAGTTTGCCGACTACCTGGCCGAGCTGTGTGATCGTTACCCGATCATCTCCATCGAAGATGGCATGGACGAGTCTGACTGGGAGGGCTGGAAGATCCTCACCGAAAAGTTGGGCAACAAGGTACAGCTGGTAGGTGATGACCTGTTCGTAACCAACACCAAGATCCTCAAGAAGGGTATCGATGAGGGTGTGGCCAATTCCATCCTGATCAAGTTCAACCAGATTGGTTCTCTGACCGAAACCCTGGAAGCCATCAAGATGGCCAAGGATGCCGGTTACACCGCGGTGATCTCCCACCGTAGTGGCGAAACCGCTGACAGCACCATTGCCGACCTGGCAGTGGCCACTGCTGCCGGCCAGATCAAGACCGGTTCCCTGTGCCGTTCCGACCGCGTGGCCAAGTACAACCGTTTGATCCGCATCGAGCAGGAGCTGGGTCGCGCTGCCTACCATGGCCGCAAAGAGTTCAAGTTCCTCGGTTAAGCACTGATGCCAGGCACCCGGGCCAGCAAGATGTCCCCCCTCGAGGGCAAGCGTGCAGCACTGAAGCTGTCGCCTGCCCGGCAGGTGGTGATCGCCGTGCTGGCTCTGGTGTTTCTGGGGTTGCAGGCACGTCTGTGGTTTGGCGAGGGCAGCCTGCGCCATGTGGCCAGTCTGGAAAAGGACGTGGCGGCACTGAAAAAAGCCAACGCCAAACTCAATGAGCGCAACCGCCTCATGGCCGCGGATGTAAAAGACCTGAAGCAGGGCACAGAAGCGGTGGAAGAAATCGCTCGCAAGGACCTGGGCATGATCCGCAAGGGTGAAACCTTTTTTCTGATTCTCGAACAGCCAGGGAGTACCGAGTGAATCCGGTAATCCGTGGACCTCTTTATGCTGTTGTGCCTGCTGCCGGTGTCGGCGAACGCATGCAGGCCGGCATTCCCAAACAGTACCTGACTCTGGCCGGCAAGACGCTCACCGAACATACGCTGCAGCGGCTGTTGTCCTTTGCGCCCATCGAGAGTGTGGTGGTTGCCGTGTCCGGGGATGATCCCTGGTGGCCCACCTTGCCGGTGGCGACCCATCGTCGTGTGCATGCAGTGACCGGCGGTCAAAGCCGGGCGGAATCGGTACGCAATGCCGTCGCCCAGGTGCTTATGGACGGCGGTGAAGAGGCTTGGGTGCTGGTACACGACATGGCCCGGCCTTTGGTGCGTCTGTCAGATATTCACAGCCTGCTGGCCAGCACTGGCGAGCAGGGCGCGATCCTGGCACTGCCGGTGGTGGATACCATCAAGCAGGCCAGCAGCGATAACCTGATCGAGGCTACCCTGGACCGTGAGGTCATCTGGCGGGCATTGACTCCCCAGCTGTTTCCGGCGGCGGCCCTGTACGAAGCTCTCAGTGGTGATCTCAGCGCGGTGACCGACGAGGCCTCCGCCATGGAGCGCCAGGGCTGGCGCCCCGGGCTGGTGCGCGGACACAGCGACAACATCAAGATTACCGTGCCGGAAGACCTGCCGCTGGCACGCTTCTATCTGGCCCGTCAGTTTGAAGAACAGGGAGGCGTGTGATGCCCGTGCGTATTGGTCAGGGGTTTGATGTACATGCCTTCGATGCCGGTGATCATGTGATGCTGTGTGGCGTGGCGATTCCACACAGTCATGGCCTCAAGGCGCATTCAGATGGGGATGTGGCCCTGCATGCCCTGTCGGACGCCTTGCTTGGTGCACTGGCACTGGGGGACATCGGCCATTACTTTCCGGACACTGACCCGCAATGGCAAGGCGCGGATTCCGGCAAGCTGCTGCAGGCCATCTACCAGGACATCACCGCAGCGGGCTGGCAGATGGGTAATGCCGATCTCACTATCATTTGCCAGGCGCCCAAGCTGGCGCCGCACATTCGCGACATGCGTGAGCGCATTGCCGGGCTGCTGGGGTGCCAGGTGCATCAGGTCTCCGTGAAAGCCACCACCACGGAAAAACTGGGTTTCACCGGCCGCAAGGAAGGCATTGCCGTGCAGGCGGCGGTGTTGCTGGAATCCCGGTGAGCCTGCCGTTTGCCCACGGCGGGCCGGTGGCCGAAGCCTGTCTGAAAGCCCGCCCTGAAGACTTTCAGGTGTATGAGTGCATGCATGTGAATCCGGAAGGTGAGGGTGAGCATCTCTGGCTGGAAATCGAAAAGACCGGCTGGAACACCGAAGACGTGGCCATGTGGCTGGCCAAATCGGCCGGGGTGCACCGGCTTTCAGTCGGTTACAGCGGCCTCAAGGACAAGCATGCGGTGACCCGCCAGTGGTTTAGCCTGCATCTGCCTGGCAAGGCGGATCCTGACCTTGAATGGCCGCAGGGGCTGAAGCTGATCCAGGCGAGCCGTCATCGCCGCAAGCTGAACCGCGGCACGCACCGTGCCAATCGTTTCGTGATTCGTGCTACGGATTTTCAAGGCGATGCCGAGGCACTGGCAGGCCGTCTGGCGGCAATTGATGCCGAGGGCATTCCCAATTATTTTGGCGAGCAGCGTTTTGGCCGCGGTGCCGGCAATCTGGTCCGTGGGCGTGATTGGCTTACTGGTGGTGAGGCGCCGCGCAAGAAGTCCCTACGCAGTATCTGGCTGTCAGCGGTACGCAGTGACCTGTTCAATCAGGTGCTGGCTGAGCGGGTTCATCGGGGAGTCTGGAACCGGTTGCTGGAAGGGGACATCCTGCAGCCGCAAGGCAGCCGGGGCCTGTTCAATGCCGATGAGGATGCCGAGGCGGCCGCACGGGTGGCCAGTGGCGAGGTGCATCCCACCGCCCCTATGCCGGGGGTGGCGGGCATGGCATCATCTGGCCCTTGCCGGGATATGGAACAACAGATTCTGGCGCCCAGCCAGGCCGTGATCGATGGCCTGTGTCGGGAAGGCGTGGATGAAATCCGCCGTGCCACCCGGTTGCCGGTACAGGACTTGCAATGGTCCTTGCAGCAGGATAGGGAAGGGGAACATTGCCTGGAGCTGGCGTTCACGCTGCCTGCAGGTGCGTTTGCAACAACAGTCATGGCAGAGCTGGTGAGTACACCCAGAGACTCTGCGTAGAGAACGAAGTACAACATGGATATCCAACTCAGCGGCATCGGCATGACCTCTGCACGGACTCGGGATCGTCTGGTGCAGCGGCTGCGGGACGCCGGTATCCAGGACGAGCGCGTGCTGGATACGATTCGCAATACGCCGCGCCATTTTTTCATTGAGGAAGCCCTGGCTCACCAGGCCTATGACGATACGGCCTTACCCATCGGCCATGGCCAGACCATCTCCCAGCCCTGGGTTGTGGCTCGCATGACAGAGCTGCTGATGGAGGAGGGCAGGCGTGGCAAGGTGCTGGAGATTGGTACCGGCTGCGGCTACCAGACTGCGGTACTGGCCCCTTTCTGTGATGAACTTTATTCCGTTGAGCGCATCCGACCCTTACAGGACCAGGCGCGTAAGCGATTGCTCCGCCTTGGCCTTGCCAAGGTGCAGCTCAAGCATGCCGATGGCGGTTTTGGCTGGAAAACCGAAGCGCCGTTTGATGGCATCCTCGCCGCCTGCGCCCGACCTGATATTCCGGGCGACCTGCTCGAACAATTGGCGGATGGCGGCCGGCTGGTGATGCCCGTGGGTGATGACCGCAAACAGATTCTCACCGTGGTCGACCGTGACGGCGATGATTTTCATTCCCGGTCGCTGGATGCGGTGCGGTTTGTGCCGTTCCAGCGCGGGGTGATGAGATGAGTTGAAAGTTAAAAGTTTAAAGTTGAAAAGCGCGCGTGTGCTTGCCGTGTCCTGCCAGGCTATCTCCGCGTTCTGATGCATGAGACGCGGATAGGACGTTTCAGAACACGATTGCCTCTATTCGCGTTTCAACTTTGAACTTTTAACTTTCAACTAAACCCCCTCGTCGAGGTCAAAGACATTTCACAATAAAAACAGCGATATCCCGCTGCTGCATGCAGCGTGATGAATGAGGAACACAATGATTCGACCCGGTATTTTCTTTCGTGGCATGGCCATGGGGGCGGCGGATGTGGTGCCTGGGGTGTCCGGTGGCACCCTGGCCCTGATTACCGGCATTTATGAAGAACTGATCGATACCCTTGGCGGTATGACGCCACGACTGCTGGGCGTGTGGCGCCGCGAGGGCTTTGCCGCGTTCTGGCGACAGGGCAACTTCGCCTTTCTGGTCACCTTGCTGGCCGGCATCTTTACCAGCATCGCCTTGCTGGCCAGGCTGATTACCTGGCTGCTGGCAACCCATCCAATACCCGTCTGGGCATTTTTCAGTGGCCTGATTCTGGCCAGCATCTTCATGGTGGTGGCGCCCTTGCAGCAGCGTGGCCCGGTGCAGGGTCTGGCCTGGCTGGTCGGCACGGTGATTGCCGTGATGATTGCGCTGGCGCCTGGTCTGCAGGGAGGGGGAAGCGCACTGGTGTTTTTCCTCAGTGGCATGGTGGCAATCTGTGCCATGATCCTGCCCGGCATTTCCGGGAGTTTTATCCTTCTTTTACTGGGCATGTACCAGCCCGTACTGGAAGCTGTGAAGAGCGCTGACCTGCCATTGTTGTTGGCGTTTCTGTCCGGCTGTGCGCTGGGCTTGCTAAGCTTTGTTCATATTCTCAAATGGACCCTGCATCGTTTTCACGACACAGTAATGGCATTGCTGGCGGGCTTTATGGCCGGCTCCCTGGTGAAACTCTGGCCCTGGCGGGTTGCTGATGCTTCCGGACTTGAGGATCAGTGGTTCACCCCTACAGGGTATGCGGTTGCCACCGGGGACAGTGCACAGACCCTGTTTGCCGCGTCGACGGCGCTGATTGCCGTCGCCCTAGTATGGCTACTGCACCGGTTGGCGCCGGGGCAGAATGGCAAGGCATAACCCTGACTTGGTTGAGGACGATTCGTATCAGTAACCACGGCATAAAAGTGACAGAACAGTTTCGATTGCTTGTGGCAATCGTGTTTCTGGTGCTGATGAGCGGCTGCAGCGCCAGCCTGGCTCCCGTGGTCGATATTTATGGTCAGGATGCCCGCCAACGGAAAGTCACTTCCGGTACGCATCAGGTGCGGGAAGGGGAAACCCTGTACTCCATTGCCTGGCGATATGGCTGGGATTACCGTGAACTGGGCGCGGCCAATAATATCTCCGCCCCGTACACTATCTATCCCGGCCAGCGCATTTCTCTGGCCCTGAATAGCTCCTCCCGACCGGCCAGCAAACCGAAGCCCGCTTCCTCCAGCAAACCGCCCGCCAGCCCGGCCCCGGCGAAAAAGCCTGCACCTGCCAAACCGGTGGCTTCGTCCGGCAGCGGGGCTCGCACGGTCGGGCCGGTTACCTGGCGCTGGCCGGCCAGCGGCTCGGTGGTGGAGCGTTTTTCCTCTGCCTCTTCAGGGCGCAAGGGGATTGCCATCAGTGGCAGTTCACGCAGTCCGGTCATTGCCGCCGCCGATGGCCGTGTGGTGTATCGCGGCAGTGGTCTGACCGGTTATGGCAATCTGTTGATCCTCAAGCATAATGACCGCTGGTTGAGTGCTTACGCCCATAATGATTCCATGCTGGTCAAGGAGGGCGACAAGGTGAAAGCCGGGCAAAAGATTGCCACCATGGGCGCAACTGGCACCTTCCGGACCCAGCTCCACTTCGAGATTCGCCGGGACGGGAAGCCAGTGGATCCCATGCAGTACCTCCCCAAACAGTAATACCTGAAAGTGGGCTCACCCATGAGTGACGGTACCAAACGAGACCACCAACTGCTGATGCTGGCCGCCACGGCGTCGATTGCCACGGCGTTGGTGTTGATTGCCGCCAAGTCGGTGGCCTGGATCATGACGGGCTCGGTGAGCATGCTGGCATCGCTGGTGGATTCAGTGATGGATTCTCTGGCGTCCCTGATCAACTTCTTCGCTATCCGTTTTTCGCTGGTGCCTGCCGATGAGGAGCACCGTTTCGGCCACGGCAAGGCAGAGGCGCTGGCCGGGCTGGGGCAGGCCATTTTCATTGCCGGTTCATCCCTGTTTCTGATTCATCAGTCGGTGCTGAAACTGCTGGATCCGGCTCCCATCGAGGCCAGTATGGTGGGGATTGGTGTCATGGTGTTATCCATAGCACTGACCTTCGGATTGTTGTTGATACAGCGCTACGTCATCCGCCATACCGGTTCCACCGCCATTGAGGCGGACTCGCTGCACTATCTTTCTGATCTGGCGGTGAATGTGGGCATCATTGCCGTGTTGGCGGTGAGTAGCTTTGGCTGGCTGTGGCTGGATGGCGCAGTGGGCCTGGCCATTGCACTGTATATTCTGCGAAGTGCCTGGCATATTGCCTCGGAATCCAGCCAGCTGTTGCTGGACAGGGAGATGCCCGGGGAGGTGCGCAACCAGATCAGCGCCATTGTGTCTTCCCATCCCGATGCACTGGGTTTCCATGATCTGCGCACCCGTCTTAGCGGCCGTACCTGTTTCATCCAGCTGCACCTGGATATGGATCAGAATCTCACCCTGAGAATGGCCCATGATCTGGCCGACCGCATAGAGATGGATATCAAGAAGGCCTTTCCCGGCGCCGATGTGATTATTCATCTGGACCCGGTGGCCGTCGGGCCAAAGGTGCCGGTGGAGCCTCCCCACGCCTGATGATACAGCCTGCACATGGTGGTTGTGCTTTCCGGTCAAGCTCCCCTGTTCGGTAAACATATTGTATTCATCTGGCCTTTTCTTTAGCTTGAAATGCACGTTTTCAGGGTAAGGAATGGCGATGAACAGCCAGTATCAGGCAGGCCGTATTCAACGGGTCTGGCAGCAGGGCATGGCCCGGCGACAATTTCTCAAATGGGGCCTTGGCGGCGTTGCCGCGGTGACGGCGGTAGCGGCCGGTGGTTTTGCGCTTTTGCGCCGTTCTCCCCGTGACGATATGCCGGCACCCGAGTGGGCTACAGGCTTGTCTGCTGCCGAATACCATCTCTTTGAACGTGCACGGGTGGTGCTGTTGCCGGTGGAAGGCACCAACCTGGTAGACAGTGCCACGGTACCTGTGGTGCAAAATGTGCAGACCACACTGAGCTTCCTTGACCCGGTTACCCGCAAGGAGTTGGGGGCAGGCCTGTCGCTGTTCGATAACGTGGTGGTTTTCAGCCATGGCTGCCGGTTTGTCGATCTGGAAGCGGGTCCGGCCCGTGAGCTGTTTGATCGCTGGGGCGAGGGCAGCGTGTTGCAGCGTACCCTTACCACGGTCATCAAGCAGCTGGTCTACAGCGGCTACTGGCAGGAACCGGCCACCTGGCCACCCACCGAATTCGATGGTCCCGTGAGCGACAAATGGGGGCTGCCTTATCTGGGCAATGCCCCATTACCTCAGGATTCCCCAGTCGCATCACAGCAGGAGCAGGCATGAGTCAGATACGGTTTCAGGCCAGCGGCCTCAAGGTTCATCAGGCAGCAGACGTTATCGACAGTCAGATCACACTGGATGCGGATGTGGTGATCGTAGGCTCGGGTGCGGGTGGGGCGGTCAGCGCCTATGAACTGGCACGCCAGGGGAAGCGAGTGGTGGTGCTGGAAGCGGGTCCCTATGTGCCGTCCCAGGCGTTTACCGAAGACTTCACCCAAAGCCTCCACGATCTCTATCAGGATCAGGGGGGGCAGGCCAATAGCAGTGGTGATCTGCTGGTACTGCAGGGGGCCTGTGTGGGTGGCTCCACCGTGGTCAATGGCTGTGTCTGCTTTCGCACACCGGATTTCATCCTGCAGGACTGGCAACGTGACTTCGGGCTCAGTGAGCTCACCGAGGCCGAGCTGGCGCCGTATTTTGATGAAGTGGAAAAGAACCTGTCAGTGCATGACAACGGCGAGCACGAAATTGCCCGCCACGGCCAGGTAATCCGTGAAGGGGCGAAGAAGTTGGGCTGGTCCGTTAAGCCCCTGCGCCGCAATATTCGCCAGTGTGGCCTGACCGGACACTGTCTGTCCGGCTGCAAGACCGAACGCAAGCAATCCATGCTGGTTACGTATCTGCCGTGGGCGCAGGCCTACGGTGCCAGCATCTACTCGGATACCCGGGTTGAAAAGGTGCTCACCGAGAACGGCGAGGCCAGCGGAGTGGAAGCGGTAATCACTCGCCATGATGGCACGGTGGCGGCCTCCATGACCGTCAAGGCGCCGCGGGTGATATTGGCTGCCGGGGCCGTGCAGACGCCGGTGCTGTTGCTCAAGAGTGGTCTGGCCAACCGGTCAGGGCAGGTGGGGCGCAATTTTGCCTGTCACCCGTCCCTGCTGGTAGCAGCCCGCTACCCACAGCCCATCCATCCCTGGCGCGGGGCCTTGCTGGGCGTGCACGTGGATGAGTTCATGC
This sequence comes from Alcanivorax sp., assembly GCF_017794965.1. Lineage (NCBI taxonomy): Bacteria > Pseudomonadati > Pseudomonadota > Gammaproteobacteria > Oceanospirillales > Alcanivoracaceae > Alcanivorax > Alcanivorax sp. The sequence goes on along the minus strand of NZ_CP051240.1, from coordinate 1,924,990 downwards.
ATCCGGACAAGGGCGGTTTTGTGCTTGAAGACGGGGGATTCGGTCTGGTGGAAATGACCATGCTGGCCGAGCCCGGGACGGGCAAGCCGTTCATGGACTACATGGCCGATGCCCGCTATCTCTCCGGTTTGGTTACCCTCATTCATGATCACAATGTGGGGACCATCGAATGGGATGGCGAACGCAAGGCGATCAATTACCAGCTCAGCAACGCGGACTTCCCGTCCATGCAGCGTGCCATCAAGGCAGCCGCCAGACTGCACCTGGCCTCCGGGGCCAGCGAGGTGTACGTGCCGGCCAGCGACAAGCGGGTAATCCGTTCCGAGGCGGACATTGATGACCAGGTGGACTCCCTTGAGAACGCGCCCCAGCATCTGCGCATGGTGAGCTATCATCCCCAGGGCACCTGCCGGATGGGGGCTGACCCGGATGCCAGTGTGGTCAAGGCCAATGGTGAAACCCATGATGTGCCGGGGCTGTATGTGGCAGATGCGAGCCTGCTGCCTACCTCCATCATCGTTAACCCGCAAATCACGGTCTATGCCCTGGCCACCCGAATCGCCCGCCATATGAGTTAAGGAGAGCAGGGCGGCGGCTGGCCGCTCTGCGGCTGCAACACGCATGAGGCAACACCCAACATGCCTGGTACAAACCCCCATCGGGGGTTGATGGGAAGGTGACGGGCCTGGTCGGAGCTCTGACGCTCAAACCAGGCTCGCTTGGCCAAGGGATACCGGTGAGCAATGCAGTTGCCGGGAGTGGCTGGCTAATAGCGTGGATGCCTGGTTGGGGCTACCGGTTTTCTGTCTTTCGCGTCAGACGTCCGACTTCAGGCGTCTGACCAGCTTGTTTCCGTGCAATTCCGCGATGCCCCCTTTTTGTTTACAAGGAGTTACCCATCTGACGGAAGCCGGCGTCTTCTGCGCCACTGCGGGCTTTGGTGTTTGTTACGGTTTGTTATAGACTCAGTCTGAAATCTCCACCAATAACAACAAGGGCCTTGCAGGCCTGCCCAGGAGAGGGTGTTGATGAAGAATAACCACCGCGCGCCCTTGCCCGGCTATCTGGCCGGTCTCGAGCCGCTCAGCCGCCGCGGATTCTTGCGCACTTCCGTACTCGCCAGCGCGGCGCTCACCAGTGGCTGTGCCAGCCTTTTCGGCCGCAAGGAAGCTCCGGAATCCCTGGAGTATTACAGCCTCAATCAGGACGAGATTGAGGTGATCACCCGCCTCACCGCCGTCATGCTGCCCACCGAGCAGTTCGGGTTGCCCTCCAGTACCAGCGTGGTGCCAACCGTCAGGAATATCGACACCATGGCCCAGCGAATGCCAAAACAGACCCGGGACCTGCTCGGGTTGGGTATCTGGGTGTTCAACAACCGTCCCATGATGAGTTTCAAGTTCAGGCAGTTCACCTCCCTGTCCGATGAAAAGGCGCTGGAATACGTCAATGCCATGCAGGAAGGTGCCTTCTTCGAGCGTGGTCTGATGACCACGTTGAAAGCACTGATTGCTTTGAATTACTGGCGCGATGAGCGGACCTGGCCGGGACTGGAATACCACGGTCCGGTAACCGAAACCTGGGGGGTTCGCCGGCTCGGCAACGCCCCGTTGCCGCGGGTCTGAGGGGAGAGTTATGGCTTTTGTTCGCGTTCCAAGAGACGGGGTGCCGGTCACCCAGGCGAAGGATGTGGCACTGGACCCCACGTTGGGTAAACGCTTCACATTGAAGACCGATGTGGTGGTGGTGGGTTCCGGCGCGGCGGGTTCCATGGTGGCTTATGAAATGGCCAAGGCCGGCAGGGATGTTCTGGTGCTGGAGGCAGGGCGATACCACCCCAGCTCGGCATTTACCGAGCACCTTGGCGATACCATGACCAAGATCTACCAGGATCAGGTCGGGCAGGTGAATACCACGGCCGACATTATCTTTATTCAGGGCGCCTGTGTGGGTGGCTCCACGGTGGTGGGGGCCTGTGTGATGGAAGAGCCGGGCGACAAGGTGCTGGATGGCTGGGCCGAGAAATACGGCCTTGAGGGATTGTCGGCGAAGAACTTTCGTCCTTATCTGGACAAAGTGGCCGATGAGTTGCAGATCCACACCAATGAAGCCCATGAGATCAATGCCTGTGCCCACAAGGTGATTCAGGGCTGTGAAAAGATGCAGTTTTCCTGGAAGCCGGCCCAGCGCAACGTGAAACAGTGTGCGCTCACCGGACACTGTCTGGCCGGGTGCCCCTCGGACCGCAAGATGAGCTCGCTGGTGACGCATCTTCCCTGGGCTGCAGCGTACGGAGCGCGCATTTTTTCGGATACGGAAGTGATCCGGGTGAAAACACGGGATGGGCGGGCCAGAGGCCTGGAAGCCCGGGTTGTGGACCCGGACAGCGGCGCTCATGTAGCCGACATGCAGGTGGATGCGGACATGGTGGTTATGGCTGCAGGGGGTATCCACACACCACTGATCCTGCAGCGCAGCCAGGTGCCTGACCGCAGCGGCCAGCTGGGTCGCAATCTTGCCATTCAGCCTTTCACCCAGGTGCTGGGCAAATTCAAGGAGCCCCTGTTTGGTTTCCGGGGTGCGCTGGTGGGCGTGCAGGTGGATGAGTTCACCCACACGGATGGCTATACCATTTACTCCGGTCTTGCCGAGCCGGAATCCCTGCTGGCACAGGGGGACATGAAGGCGGGCAAGGCGCACATCGACTTCATGAAGGACTACAAATACTACGCCGGGGTGAATGCATTCAGTAAGGACCTGGGCAATGGTTATGTGCAATGGGATGGCGACCCCTGGACCGGTGACAAGACCATTCATTTCAATCCCAGCCGGGAAGAGTTCGAGAACATGAAAGCCTCTGCGGCGCTGGCTGCGCGGATCTTCTTTTCCGGTGGTGCGGAGAAGGTTTTCCTGCCCACCTTTCAGAGTCTGGAAGCTGATTCCGTTTTTGAACTGGATGAGAAACTGGACAAAGTAGACTACGGCATCAAGGGTCTTTACACCTTCCGGTCCAACAGTTTCTCTCCCCATGGCACCTGTCGTATGGGCGCGGATCCCTATCAGTCTGTGGTCTCACCCACGGGTGAATTGCACGATACGCCAGGCTTGTTCGTGGCGGACTCCAGCCTGATTCCGGAGTCTATCAGCGCGCCCATCCAGTGGACCGTGCATGCCATGGCCAAGTACGTCAGTGACCAGATCAACGAGAACGCGAGCAACTATTTCATCGGTTGATTGCTTTCTTGATCGAACAGAACAACGCGCCTTCGGGCGCGTTTTTGTTCATTATGGTTAAAGGAGGCAAGATAAGGTCCCTGCAGGTTGCGCCCCGCTGTAGCGTCGTGCTTGTTCTCGTCAGAGTAAGCGACACGCCCCCCGCCCAGAATCAAAAGCATTTCCACCACAGAATCCACTGGGAAAGCCCGTGGTCCCTTCTCAGTGATCTCTGTGACCTCTGTGGTAAATAACACTTAAAGATTTTGGGTGTCGCTTTTCGCAACTCGATACTCGTAACTCGCTTCTGATTCCACCTCTGCATTTGTCTCAAAAGGCATCCAGCATGGCGACAATTGTCTCCTGAGCCTGTGATAGCATCGAAGGGTTAAGGACCTTGGAGAAAGCACCATGTCAGGTTTTGAGTTTGCCACTACCCATCGTGTTCTGGTGGAAGCCGGGGCGGCTGCAAGGCTGCCGCAATTATGTCAGGAGCTGGGCGCCAATCATGTGATGCTGGTGACCGATCCCGGCATTCGCAGCACCCCGTTACTGGGACCGGTTGAAGACAGCTTTCAGCGCGCAGGCATGTCGCTAAGTATTTACGACCAGGTGAGTGCGGACCCGGCGGACCGGATTGTGCTGGAAGCTTCTGGGCAGGCACGTGATGTGGGAGCGGATCTGGTCATCGGTTTTGGTGGCGGTTCGTCTATGGACGTGGCGAAACTGGTGGCCTTGTTGTCGCATCCGGATGCGACCCAGAGCCTGGCAGATATCTACGGAGTAGGGCTGGCTAACGGTCCCCGCCTGCCGCTGGTCCAGGTGCCCACCACTGCGGGTACCGGCTCTGAAGTGACCCCGGTGGCCATTGTTACCACCGGTGAAACCACCAAGGCCGGTGTGGTGGCGCCATCCCTGTTGCCGGATTTGGCAGTGCTGGATGCGGAACTGACTCTTGGCCTGCCGCCCCATGTAACTGCCGCCACCGGTGTGGATGCCATGGTGCATGCCATTGAGGCCTATACCAGTGCCCACAAGAAAAATCCGTACTCTGACATGCTGGCCCGTGAAGCACTGCGACTGCTGGGCGGTAATCTGGTCCAGGCCGTGAAGGACGGCAGCAATCTGAAGGCTCGCGAGGCCTGCTTGTTGGGGGCCATGATGGCGGGGCAGGCGTTTGCCAACGCCCCGGTGGCGGCTGTGCATGCGCTGGCCTATCCATTGGGAGGTCACTTCCACATCCCCCATGGACTGAGCAACTCTCTGGTGCTGCCCGAAGTACTGCGTTTCAACGCCAGGGATGCGGCTCCCCTGTATGCTCAGCTGGCTCCGATTTTGAGTGATCGCCTGTTTGCCGGCCACGCTGATGGCGCAGCGATCCTGATTGCGTCCCTGGAAAAATTGATTGAGGACGTAGGGTTGCCCACTCGACTTCGTGATGCGGGTGTGACCGAAGATAGCCTGGAAACCCTGGCCGCCGACGCCATGCTCCAGCAGCGTCTGCTGGTGAACAATCCCCGTGAAGTCAGTGAGGCGGATGCCCTCGCTATCTACAAGGCAGTGTTTTAAAGAGTGAGAACGATGACTGATAAAGCCCCACGGCCTGAACGCGATGAGTATGGCTATTTGTGCCCGGTAGATACTCGCTGGCGTGATAATGACATCTATGGCCACATCAACAATGTGGTCTATTACAGCTACTTTGATTCCACCATCAACCGCTATCTAATTGATGAAGGTGGTCTGGATATCCACGATGGCGAACACATTGCCTATGTGGTCAGCTCCGGGTGTGATTATCTGGAAGCGGCGGCCTATCCGGACAAGTTGGCAATCGGCATGAAGGTGGACAAGCTGGGTTCCAGCTCAGTGCGTTATGGCCTGGCGCTATTCGGCGAAACCGGCCCGGCCAAGGCTACTGGCTTTGTAGTGCACGTATTTGTGAACCGCGAAACGGGGAGGCCTGTGCCGATTCCTGAGCGGTTGAGGAATGCACTGGAAGCGTTGCAAGCCTGAGAGGTTAAAAGCGAGTTGAAAGTTCAAAGTTTAAAGTTGAAACGCGAATAGGGTGTGCAGTTAATGGTTTAACGATTTCCCCCGCGCTGAAACTCATGGGCGTGGCTATTACTTTTCAGGCTACGACTACCATCAGTTCGCGCTTTTCAACGTTAAACTATGAACTTTCAACTCGTAGTACCCACAAAAAAGCCCGGCTTATTGCCGGGCTTTTTTGTGGTGAAGCGATTACCGCGTCTTAGACAGACTGGGCAACCGGGATCTTCACGCTGTCTGCCACTTCCTGGTACTCCGGCAGCTGGTCGAAGTTCAGGTAACGGTAGATCTCGGAGGACATGGAATCGATGGTGTTCGCGTATTCCATGTACTCAGCTGCAGTAGGCAGCTTGCCGAGGATGGAGGCCACAGACGCCAGCTCGGCAGACGCCAGGTACACATCCGCACCCTGACCCAGGCGGTTCGGGAAGTTACGGGTGGAGGTGGATACCGCAGTGGACTTCGGCGCGATGCGAGCCTGGTTACCCATGCACAGGGAGCAGCCCGGCATCTCGGTACGCGCACCGGCGCTGCCGAAGATGTTGTAGTAGCCTTCTTCGGTCAGCTGGTGCTGATCCATCTTGGTCGGCGGAGCGATCCACAGACGGGTCGGCATGGTGCCGCTTTCCACTTTCTGCAGCAGTTTGCCGGCAGCGCGGAAGTGACCAATGTTGGTCATACAGGAACCGATGAACACTTCGTCGATCTTGGCGCCAGCCACGTCGGACAGGGTCTTGGCATCGTCCGGGTCGTTCGGGCAACACAGTACCGGCTCTTTGATCTGATCCATGTCGATTTCGATGACGGTGTGGTACTCGGCATCGGCGTCAGCACGCATCAGCGTCGGGTTGGCCAGCCACTCTTCCATGCCGGAGATACGACGCTCAATGGTACGGGCATCGCCGTAACCGTTGGCAATCATCCACTTGAGCATGGTGATATTGGACTTCAGGTACTCGGTCACGCTGTCTTCGGACAGGGTGATGGTACAACCGGCAGCGGAGCGCTCGGCGGAGGCGTCAGACAGCTCGAACGCCTGCTCGACGGTCAGCTCTTCCAGACCTTCGATCTCCAGGATGCGGCCATTGAAGACGTTTACCTTGCCGGCTTTCGCCACGGTCAGGTGACCTTCCTTGATGGCCTGCATGGGGATGGCGTGTACCAGATCACGCAGGGTGATGCCAGGCTGACGCTTGCCCTTGAAGCGCACCAGAACGGATTCCGGCATATCCAGCGGCATAACGCCGGTGGCAGCAGCAAAGGCAACCAGACCGGAACCGGCCGGGAAGGAGATGCCCATGGGGAAACGGGTGTGGGAGTCACCACCGGTACCGACGGTATCAGGCAGCAGCATACGGTTCAGCCAGGAGTGGATGATGCCGTCGCCCGGACGCAGGGATACACCGCCACGGTTCATGATGAAGTCGGGCAGGGTGTGCTGGGTTTCCACGTCTACCGGCTTGGGGTAGGCCGCGGTGTGACAGAAGGACTGCATGACCAGGTCAGCCTGGAAGCCCAGACAGGCCAGATCCTTCAGCTCGTCACGGGTCATCGGGCCAGTGGTGTCCTGGGAACCGACAGTGGTCATCTTCGGCTCGCAGTACATGCCGGCGCGCACACCGTCCATGCCACAGGCCTTGCCGACCATCTTCTGGGCCAGGGTGTAACCCTTGCCAGTGTCACCCGGCTGTTCCGGCTTGCGGAATAGGGTGCTGGGCTCGAGACCCAGAGACTCACGAGCCTTGGTGGTCAGACCGCGACCGATGATCAGGTTGATACGGCCACCAGCACGTACTTCGTCCAGCAGTACCTGGGAACGCAGATCGAATTCAGCGATCACTTCGCCATTCTTCTCTACCTTGCCGGCAAACGGGTAAACGTCGATTTGGTCGCCGGTTTCCATTTTGGAAACGTCGCACTCGAAGGGCAGGGCGCCGGAATCTTCCATGGTGTTGAAGAAGATCGGGGCGATCTTGCCGCCGATACATACACCGCCAGCGCGCTTGTTCGGTACGTTCGGAATGTCGTCACCGAAGTGCCACAGAACAGAGTTGGTGGCAGACTTACGGGAAGAACCCGTACCGACAACGTCACCCACGTAGGCAACCGGCAGACCTTTGGCCTTCAGTTCTTCCATCTGCTTCAGAGGGCCGATCTCGCCGTCTTTCTCGGGGAAGATGCCTTCACGGGCATTCTTCAGCATGGCGTTGGCGTGAACCGGGATGTCCGGGCGGCTCCAGGCGTCCTGGGCGGGGGACAGATCATCGGTGTTGGTTTCGCCGGTGACCTTGAATACGGTCAGAGACATTTTCTCGGCCAGATCTTCACGCTGGGTGAACCACTCACCTTCAGCCCAGGACTCGATGACTTCCTTGGCCTTGGCGTTGCCGGCTTTCATCTTGTCTTCCACGTCGTGGAATGCATCGAAGACCAGCAGGGTGTGCTTGAGCTCTTCAGCGGCCACGTCGGCCAGCTCGGCATCGTCCAGGGCTTCAATCATGGGAGCCACGTTGTAGCCGCCCTGCATGGTGCCCAGCAGCTTAACGGCACGCTTCTTGTCGATCAGGGGAGAAGTGGCTTCGCCTTTAACAATCGCGCTCAGGAACGCTGCTTTTACGTAAGCGGCCTGGTCCACGCCCGGCGGAACGCGGTTAACGAACAGGTCCTGAATGAATTCTTCTTCGCCAGCCGGCGGGTTCTTCAGCAGCTCTACCAGGTCAGCGACCTGCTGCTCGTTCAGCGGCTTGGGCGGCACACCTTCTGCGGCGCGCTCTTCAACATGTTTGCGATAGGCTTCTAGCACAGCGTTTCCCTCTTGCTCGGCGTTCTGTTACGAATCCAGCTGAATTCTTTTGGAAATCAGCGTTTTAGGGTGTAACTGGGGGTTGGAATTGCGCGCGGAGTATAGCCGATTCGGCATCAACTGTTAAGCGAAACGACCGTTGCGGTCATTCATGGGGTGAATACTCATAATCACTTGCGGTCACTTTCTGCCAACTCAATAGGGGGCATGTTCACCGGCGGGGGGGCGGCGGAAGCGTTTGTAGCTCCACAGATACTGTTCCGGGCCCTCATCAATGAGTTTTTCGATGGAGCGGTTCAGTGCCGACAGGGAGGTATCCAGGTCGACATCGGCAATGGCGGAATCCGCAGGGCGGAAGCGCAGTTCAAACCCGGCGGTACCCGGCAGGCGGCGAGCCCATGCCATAAAGGGACGAGCCCCGGTTTGCTGGATCAGCTTACAGGCCAGGGTGCCGGTATAGGCGGGATGCCCATAAAAATCTGCATGCCGGCCACTGCGACGATCTGGAACCTGGTCCGGAAGAATGGCTGTCATGGCTCCCTTGCGCATGGCCCGTACCAGCCCTGCAACACCACGTGCAGTAGTGGGGTACATGGTAGAGCCAAAATGCTCCCGCCCCTGCTTAACCAGCTGATCGACTTCAGGCAGACCTGATGGGGCGAACATCACATGCAGGTCGTAATGATCGGCCAGCCAGAAATTCAGTACTTCCCAGCAGCCCAGATGCGGGGCGAGGATCATCACCGGGTGGCCGTCATCCACGGTGGCTTTCAGGGCATCGCCCCCGTCTATACTGACGATGCGTTCCATGCCAGCCTGCGGCCGTGACCAGAACAGGGCAATTTCGAAGGTATTCTTGATGCTTTCCACCAGCGAGATACGCGCCAACTTGCGACGTTCCGCTTCAGGTCTATCCGGATAGCACAGCGCCAGGTTGACCTCGGATACCCTTCGTGCCTGTGAAGGAAAGGCAGCGACAAGATGACCAAGCAGGGTGGCCAGCCAGCGATTGGCGACAAAGGGGAGGCAGCCGATCAGGCGCAGCATGCAGACTGCCAGACGGCCCTTGAAGGTTTGGATGCGTGGATTGGTTTTTCTTCCCATGGCGTGGAGTATAAAGCGCCAGCGGCTGGACGCCAGACGCGGGACAGAGAAATGCAAAAGTTCCGGGATGCTGGCAGGGCCTGTGACCGCTATAATGCGCGCCGACCATGAGGATGCCATGCACGACATTACCCACATTCAGCAGTTTCTTCCTTGCCCCACTCCGCAAGCCTGGATTGATTGGGCTCTGCAGCATCCGGATATCCTGCTGATTGACCACGCCCACTGCGAAAAGAAGGCGGCCAGTACCGCGCTGAACCTGATGTTCCGCTACGTGGATCGCCCCGATTTGCTGGATGCGCTGAGCCAGCTGGCCCGGGAGGAGTTACTGCATTTCGAGCAAGTCATTCAGATCATGCGCGAGCGCGGGGTGACCTATGATCATCTGTCACCGGCCCGATATGCCCAGGGGCTGAGAAAGCATGTGCGCACCACCGAGCCGGGGCGTCTGGTCGACACCTTGATCATCGGCGCCCTGATCGAAGCAAGAAGCTGCGAACGCTTCGCCGCCCTGGCGCCCCACGTGGACGAGGAGTTGGGCCGCTATTACCGCTACCTGCTAAAAAGCGAATCCCGCCACTACGAAGACTATCTGCGCCTGGCAGAGCAGTATGCTGGCGAGTCCATTGATGAGCGGGTGGCGTTCTTCAAGGACGCGGAGCGGGAACTGATCGAAACGCCGGATGAGGAATTTCGGTTTCATTCGGGCGTCCCTAAGCAGGGAACAGTTAACAGTGAATAGTTAACAGCGTCGCGGATCAGGATGTTTTGATCTTAAACGCATGAGGCCGCGCCCATACTCTGAGCGCGGCCTCATGCGTTTATGAACATCCTGCGCTGAACGCGCACTGTTCACTGTTAACTGTTAACTGATCGCAAAGCTCTCCAGCCTCAACCCCCGCTCACTATCCGCCACAATCTGCCACCCAAGCTTGCCCCAATCCCCCAGCACCCAGCGTTTGCCGGTGCCGTCAGTCAGGCGAACATCGTGGACATCGGGGCGATGCGTGTGGCCGTGGATGAGATGCTGAACGCCAGCGGTTTCCATGGATTTGATCACTTCTTCCGGAGTCACATCCATGATGTTTTCCGCTTTATTGGCGTTCTTGCCCTGGCTTTGCATGCGCATGCCCTGGGCGATCATGCGGCGCTGTTCCAGCGGTTGCGAGAGCATTCCCTGTTGCCACTCCGGGCTGCGCGCCATGGCGCGGAATTGCTGATACTCGGTGTCCAGGGTGCACAGGCTGTCGCCATGCATCAGCTGGGCGGCAGTACCGTACAGATCCACGACCGTGCCTTCTTCAAGAAAGGTCCCACCACAGGCAGTTGCAAAGTCCTCACCAAGCAGGAAGTCACGATTGCCATGCATGAAGTACAGCTTGCTGCCACTGTCGGAAAACTGCCGGAAGGCAGCGATGGCGGCCTGGTTGAACGGGGTGTCATCGTCGTCGCCGATCCAGGCTTCGAACAGGTCACCCAGAACGTAAAGCGCGTCGGCCTGACCGGCGTGCTCAGCCAGTAGCGTCTTGAGCGCCTCCAGGTGCTCGGGACGTTCCGGATCCAGGTGCAGATCAGAAATGAACAGGGAATACGCCATGGTAATTACTGATCTGCCTGTTCACCGCTGTTTTCACCCAGACGGTACGCCTTGGTGATCAGGATCGGCACTTCGGGCACATCGCGTGCCATCATGCCGCTGAGGCGCTGGCTGGTGGTGCGCTCGCGGGCAATGTTGTCCACCACATTCATGCCTTCGGTGACCTTGCCGAACACCGCATAACCCCATCCACGCTGGCTTTTACTGGTGAAGTCCAGGTTACGGTTATCCACCAGATTGATGAAGAACTGGGCTGTTGCTGAGTGCGGGTTGCCGGTGCGCGCCATGGCCAGGGTGCCACGACGGTTGCTCAGGCCATTGTCCGCTTCATTCTGGATCGGGGACCGGGTGGCCTTGCGTTGCCCGTCTTTGTCGAAGCCGCCGCCCTGGATCATGAAGTTCTTGATCACACGGTGGAACAGGGTGCCATCATAGAAGCCGCTGTCCACATATTGCAGAAAGTTGGCAACGGTCTGTGGGGCTTTGTCCTCAAACAGCTCCACAGTCACCGGCCCGGCCGTAGTTTCCAGGCGAACCGTGGGGTTGGCCAGCAACAGGCAGGGGAGCAGGGCGAAGAGGGCAACAACAAGGCGCATGAGGCTTACTCCCCGACCAGCTCGGCAGATTCGATCAGTACCGGCTCTACCGGCACGTCCTGGTGGAAGCCTGCGTTGCCGGTGGCTACGCCACGAATCTTCTCGACCACGTCCATCCCTTCAGCCACTTCACCAAACACGGCATAGCCCCAACCGTCCTGGCTGCGCTCCTTGTCCAGGAAGTGGTTGTCGGCCACGTTGATGAAGAACTGGGCAGAGGCAGAGTGCGGATCCGGGGTGCGCGCCATGGCGACAGTGCCCACCTTGTTGGACAGGCCGTTGCCAGCTTCGTTCTGGATCGGGTCACGGGTGGGTTTCTGCTGCATGTCTTCGGTGAAACCACCGCCCTGGATCATGAAGTTGCTGATCACACGATGGAAAATGGTGCCGTCAAAATGACCATCCTTGACGTATTGCACGAAGTTCTCGGTGGTTAAAGGCGCTTTTTCTGCGTCCAGTTGCAGGGTGATTTTGCCGTAGGTTGTATTCAGCACCACTTTCATTGGGTATCTCTCCACTGGTCGAGCTTGTAAGCCATGGCGTAAATTGCCGATGTGCAGGCCCGGAGTCTTTGACTGAGGGGGGCTGCACTGTACACTAGCGCACCTTTATTTTCACTGTATCCGGCGAAGGCAATGAGCGAAACCAAAGCGCCCAGCAATTTTATCAGACAGATCATCGATCGCGACCTCGCAGAGGGCAAAAATGACGGTCAGGTGGTCACCCGTTTCCCGCCGGAGCCCAATGGCTACCTGCACATCGGTCACGCCAAATCCATTTGTCTGAATTTTGGTATCGCCGAGAGCTACCAGGGTGCCTGCAACCTGCGCTTTGACGACACCAACCCCGAAAAGGAAGAGGACGAGTACATCCAGTCCATCAAGCGGGACGTGGAGTGGCTCGGGTTCGAATGGGCGGGAGAGATACGTTTCGCCAGCAGTTACTTCGACCAGTTGTATGAACTGGCGGTGGAGCTGGTCCAGAAAGGCCTGGCCTATGTGGATCTGTCCACGCCGGAGCAGATCCGCGAAATGCGTGGCTGGGCTCAGCAGGCGGGCACGCCCAGCGAATACCGTGACCAGAGCCCGGAAAAGGCGCTGGCACAGTTTGAGAAGATGCGTGACGGTGGGTTCCCTGACGGCGGGGCCGTATTGAGGGCGAAGATTGATCTGGCCAGCCCGAATATGAACCTGCGTGACCCGGTGCTCTACCGGGTGCGTCGGGCTACCCACCACCAGACGGGTGACAAGTGGGTCATTTACCCTATGTATGATTTCACCCACCCGCTGTCCGATGCCATTGAGGGCATCACCCACAGCCTGTGTACCCTGGAATTCGAAGACCATCGCCCCTTTTATGACTGGGTGGTGGAGAATACCTCGGTGGCCGCCACCCCGCGCCAGTACGAATTTGCCCGACTCAATCTCAACTACACGGTCACCAGCAAGCGCAAACTGAAGCAGCTGGTGGATGAGGGCCATGTGGAGGGTTGGGATGATCCGCGCATGCCGACCATTTCCGGCCTGCGCCGGCGTGGCTATACGCCGGCGTCCATTCGCCATTTCTGCGAGTCCGTGGGCGTCAGCCGTGCCGATTCCGTGGTGGATATGGCCATGCTGGAAGCGTCCATCCGGGACGATCTGAACCAGCATGCCCCCCGTGCCATGTGTGTGATGAATCCGCTCAAGCTGGTCATCGAAAACTGGGAAGAGGGACAGGAAGAGTCGCTGACTGCACCGGTGCACCCGCAGAATGAAAGTATGGGCACCCGTCAGGTACCCATGACCCGTGAGGTCTATATCGACCGTGAGGACTTCCGCGAAGAGGCCAACAAGAAATTCAAGCGCCTGGTGCTGGGTGATCGGGTTCGGCTGCGTTATGGCTACGTGGTCCGGGCCACGGATGTGGTGAAGGATGACAGCGGTGAGATTGTTGAGATCCGTTGCACCTATGACCCGAACACCCTTGGCAAGAACCCGGAAAATGACGAAGGGCAGGGCAAGTTGCGCGGTGTCATTCACTGGGTCAGCGCCAGCAAGGGGCTGCCCTGTGAGGTGCGTCTCTACGATCGGCTGTTTACCGTGGCCAACCCGGACAAGGTAGAGGAAGGACAGACCTTCCTCGACAACATCAATCCCGAGTCGCTCCAGGTTCTGGATGGCTGTCTGGTGGAGCCCGGGCTGCGTGGCGTGCTGGCTGAAACCCGCTACCAGTTCGAGCGCGAAGGCTACTTCTGTGTGGACCAGGACAGCAGTGAGGACAAGCTGGTGTTCAACCAGACGGTGGGGTTGCGGGAGTCGTGGCCCAAAGACAATTAAGAGCAGTTAATAGTTAACAGTGAATAGTTAATAGCTGCGCGGTTTCGCGTGGTGGTTGGCTGAGAGCATAGAGGCCGCGCCCGAATTTGGGTGCGGCTTTTTTGTGGCAGTGGCTTTCACTTTTTGTGGGAGCTTGCTTGCAAGCGAAGAGGGGTGGGGCGAGGTTGGGAAAAGCTTCGTTTGCAAGCAAACTCCCACATTGTGTGATGCCCCCGTGTTTACATGTAGCGTGCCGCGTGATGCGTGAAGCGTGTTGCAGCCGCAGAGCGGCACACAAAAAAGCCGCGAGCAGCATGGGCTGGTCGCGGCTTTTGGCTGGGCAGGTTTTTAACCCAGGGCTTTCTCGCCGGACTGCAGGGTCTGGAAGATCAGGGTGTTGATGGTCATGGGGCCGACACCGCCGGGGACCGGGGTGTAGGCGGCTACGCGGTCAACCAGCGGGGCCAGCTCGATGTCGCCGCATTTTTCCGGGTGGTAGCCGGCATCCACGACCACTGCACCGTCCTTGATCCAGTCAGCCTTGATGAATTCCGGTTTACCTACGGCTCCGACAACGATATCCGCCTGTTTCACCAGGTCGGCCAGGTTCTGGGTGCGGCTGTGGCAGATGGTCACGGTGGCGTTGGCTTCCAGCATCATCATCGCCATGGGCTTGCCGAGGATGGCACTACGGCCGACCACGACGGCGTGCTTGCCTTCCATTTCTACCTGATAGTGCTCCAGCAGGCGCATGATGCCCTTGGGGGTGGCGCAGCCATAGGCGGCTTCGCCCATGCTCATGCGCCCGAAGCCCAGGCAGGTCACGCCGTCCACATCCTTTTCCAGGCTGATGGCGTCAAAACAGGCGCGCTCGTCAATCTGGGCGGGTACCGGGTGCTGCAGCAGGATGCCATGCACATCCGGGTTGTTGTTCAGTTCGTCGATCTTGGCGAGCAGCTCCTCGGTGGTGGTGCTTTCCGCCATTTCGATGGCCTCGGATTCCATGCCCACGCGGCGGCAGGCATTGCCCTTCATCTTTACATAGGTGGCGGAGGCAGGATCAGCCCCAACCAGGATGGTGGCCAGAATCGGGGTGCGGCCATCCGCTTTGGCTTTCAGGGCCTCAACCCGTTGGCGCATCTCTTCTTCGAATTGCTGGGCCAGGGCCTTGCCATCGAGAATCTGGGCGGTCATGAAGTCTCTCTCTGCGGTAAAGATAAAGGGGAATCAGGGCGCGAGATTTTCGCACGGGCGGCCCATGGGCGCAAAGCAAGCTTCAGTGCGAAGGCCTAAGGTGTTGTTTTTGTTGTTCGCGGCTGATGTGTGTTCGTTTCAGATCCCGGCGATGGTCGACTGCCTGGCCTTGATGCGGAGTGTTTTGCTTTTCACATCAGGCGTCGGGCGGCCGCCATTGCTGATAAGGGGAGGGCGGAGTGCTCCCCCCTGGAATCGAAAAACTGTCCGAACAGGTGCTGTCAGAATGGCGGCTACCCTCACAAGTTGTTTAAAATCTGTGCGTTAGAGATTTTTTTGTTCCCCGGTGCGTTGACGCTACCCGGGGTGCCGAGTATTATGCGCGCCTCGCTTTCAAGCACTGTTGGCGTGACTGATACACGGGGTGTAGCGCAGCCTGGTAGCGCGCCTGCTTTGGGAGCAGGATGTCGGGGGTTCGAATCCCTCCACCCCGACCATCAGTGAACAGCGGAACCTGCAATGCGCCTGTAGCTCAACCGGATAGAGCAACGGCCTTCTAAGCCGTCGGTTGCAGGTTCGAGTCCTGCCAGGCGTGCCAGGCAGGGAAGCGACAAGTTTATGGTGACTGTAGCTCAGTTGGTAGAGCCCCGGATTGTGACTCCGGTGGTCGGGGGTTCAAATCCCCTCAGTCACCCCATACGCAATATCGAAAAAGCCTCCGGGACACCCCGGAGGCTTTTTCGTATGTGGCCACCACTAACCCGGCGGGTTATGTAGGCATACGGGGCGTGTTTGATTATAATCTGCGCCCTTAATCGAGCCGTCTGCGTCATTGTTATTGGCGGTGAGCAGCAAAAAGTCTTTTTAAAGAGGATGTTATGCAGGTTTCTGTTGAAACGACTTCAGGTCTTGAGCGCCGTCTGACGGTGGGTGTTCCGGCGGAGAAGGTGGACTCTGCAGTAGAAAATAAACTGCAGGAAGCCAAAAAGAATATCCGTCTGGACGGTTTCCGCCCGGGTAAAGTGCCCATGCGCGAAGTGAAGCGTCGCTTCGGCGGTACTGTGCGTAACGAGGTGCTGGCCGATGTCATGCGTGAAGCCTTCATCGAAGCCGTTGAGCAGGAAAAGCTGCAACCGGCCGGTATGCCTGGCTTTGAAGCGACCACCAATGAAGCAGGCAAGGATCTGGAATTCGTTGCCACCTTTGAAGTTTACCCGGAAGTCGAACTGAAAGCGTTCGATGGTGTGGCGGTAGAAAAGCCGGTGGCTGACGTGTCTGATGAAGACGTGGACACCATGATCGAGACCCTGCGTCAGCAACGTGCCCAGTTCGAAGAAGTGGACCGTGCCGCTGAAGAAGGCGATCGCGTCAACATCGACTACAAGGGCCTGAAGGGCGATGAAGCCTTTGAGGGCGGTACCGCTGAAGGTCAGAACCTGGAGCTGGGTTCCGGTCAGATGATCCCGGGTTTTGAAGATGGCATCGTTGGCATGAAGGCCGGCGAAGAGAAAGACATCAACGTGACCTTCCCGGAAGAATACCACTCTGAAGACCTGAAAGGTCAGGCGGTGGTGTTCCAGATCAAGGTGAACAAGGTGGAAGGCAAGCAGCTGCCGGAAGTGGACGCGGAGTTCATGAAAGGTTTTGGCGTTGAAGATGGCGATGAAGCCAAATTCAAGGCTGAAGTGCGCAAGAACATGGAGCGCGAGCTGAAGAATGCTGTGACCGGCAAGGTAAAAGAGCAGGTCATGGAAGGACTGGCTGAACTGCACGAATTTGATCTGCCGGCAGCCCTGGTCAGCCAGGAAGTTCAGCGCATGCGTCAGCAGATGGTGCAGCAGTTTGGCGGTGGCCAGCAGTTCGATGCGTCTATTCTGCCTGACGATCTGTTCACCGAGCAGGCACAGCGTTCCGTACGCCTGGGCCTGATCATCCGTGCCATCCTGGATCAGAACGAGCTGAAAGCTGACGCTGACAAGGTGAAGGCCCGTGTTGAGGAAATCGCTGAGCAGTACGAAAAGCCGGAAGAAGTCGTGAACTGGGTGTACGGTAACCCCCAGCAGCTGCAGCAGATCGAAGGCGCGGTACTGGAAGAGCAAGTGGTCGACCTGGTGCTGGACAGCGCCAAGGTGGAAGAAAAGACCATGTCCTACCAGGACGCCGTGAAGCCCCGCGAGCAGGCTGAAGCCTGATCCCGGCGCTCTGCGCATAAAAAAGGGGCCTTCGGGCCCTTTTTTTATGCCGCTCTGCGGCTGCAACACGCTTCATGCATCACGCAACACGCAAAGATCAAAAGCGGATTTACCACAGAGGTCACAGAGTTCACTGAGCGCGAATTGCTGAGTGCTGCTGTTGTTGCTGTAGGAGCCCCACTCGAGGGGCGATCAAAACCCAGGATCAAAACCCCCTTTGTTCCGCAAGCTGTCCCCATGGCATCAATCTCACTCAAGGCGGAGTAAAGCGCTGGAGCAGCAGATTCCCGCAAACCCGGGAAAACCTGACTGCGGGCAAGAAACAAGGCATTAGGCTCGCCTGGTTTTCACCTTTCGCAACTCGAAACTCGTAACTCGCTACTAATATCACCCGGTTTTGTTACCCCAATTGAGCCACTTTTTCGCTCTTCAGGCGTCTTTTTTGCACGGTTTTCTGCCTGAATTGACCTATAAATGCACAATCTGGCCAAGAATTGTGCACTTGAACCCCTCCTGCGCCCGCTTTTATAGACGCCCCTGTGGTGCCGTCATAAGATGCGGGAAGACTAAATTTTCCTGAACGCCTTGTTTTGCGCCTGATTGGGCCCCATTGCAGCATCAGGAGAGGGCCTTGGCGGCGGCAAAACGTCGCTCAATGCACCCATACCAACAAGAGCGTCCGCGGACGATCGACGAGAAGGAAAGCGCTACATGATCGACTTGAGCCGTATTCAATCCATGACCCCGGAAATGACCGAGCTGAGCAAGGACCCGACCAACCTTGGCCTGGTACCGGTGGTGATTGAGCAGACCGCCCGTGGTGAGCGTTCGTTTGATATCTATTCCCGCCTGCTCAAGGAGCGGGTGATTTTCATGATCGGCCAGGTAGAAGATCACATGGCCAACCTGATCGTGGCTCAGATGCTGTTTCTGGAGTCCGAAAACCCGGACAAGGACATCCATCTGTACATCAATAGCCCGGGCGGTTCTGTAACGGCGGGCATGTCCATCTACGACACCATGCAGTTCATCAAGCCGGATGTGTCCACCATGTGTGTAGGCCAGGCTGCCAGCATGGGCGCCTTCCTGTTGGCCGCAGGTGCGGCCGGCAAACGGCATGCACTGCCCAACGCGCGGGTGATGATTCACCAGCCGCTGGGTGGATTCCAGGGCCAGGCTTCAGATATCGAGATCCACGCCAAGGAAATCCTCAAGATCAAGGGGCAGCTGAACAACCTGCTGGCGCATCACACCGGGCAGCCGCTGGAGCGGCTGGAAAAGGACACCGATCGCGATAACTTCATGGGTGCGGATGAAGCCCAGGAATACGGCATCATTGACGCTGTATTGAAACAGCGACCGGTGTAATTGAGGGACTTTCGTATAAAAAGTGTCCTAACGGAGGGGCGGAGAGGCCCGGTGGACTTGAAAAAGCCCCGGTCTCCCTGCATCTTCAAAGACAACCCGATATCCAATACACAGGTTTAGAGGCAATTCGATGACCGATTCCACTGGCAAGAGCGATGACGGCAAGCTGCTGTACTGCTCATTTTGCGGCAAAAGCCAGCATGAGGTTCGCAAGCTGATTGCGGGGCCCTCGGTCTTTATCTGCGATGAGTGTGTGGATCTGTGTAACGACATTATCCGCGAGGAAGTGCAGGAAGACACCGGTGATACCGGTGGCGAGCGACTGCCCAAGCCCGAAGAGATCAAGGACACCCTTGATGAATACGTGATTGGTCAGGACCGGGCCAAGAAAGTGCTCGCGGTAGCGGTGTACAACCACTACAAGCGTCTGCGCAGCGGCGGCAAGGGACGTGATGAGGTAGAGCTTGGCAAGAGCAATATTTTGCTTATTGGTCCCACCGGTAGTGGTAAGACCCTGCTGGCCGAGACCCTGGCCCGTCTGCTCAACGTACCGTTCACCATTGCGGATGCTACCACCCTGACCGAAGCCGGTTATGTGGGTGAGGACGTTGAAAATATTATCCAGAAACTGCTGCAGAAATGTGACTACGACGTGGACAAAGCCCAGCGCGGCATTGTTTACATCGATGAAATCGACAAGATTTCCCGCAAGTCCGACAACCCCTCCATCACCCGTGATGTGAGTGGTGAGGGCGTGCAGCAGGCATTGCTCAAGCTGATCGAAGGTACTGTGGCGTCTGTGCCGCCTCAGGGTGGGCGCAAGCATCCCCAGCAGGAATTCCTGCAGGTGGATACCTCCAACATGCTGTTCATCTGTGGTGGCGCCTTTGCTGGCCTGGACAAGGTTATTCGCGACC
Organism: Alcanivorax sp.; assembly: GCF_017794965.1. Lineage (NCBI taxonomy): Bacteria > Pseudomonadati > Pseudomonadota > Gammaproteobacteria > Oceanospirillales > Alcanivoracaceae > Alcanivorax > Alcanivorax sp. The sequence goes on along the minus strand of NZ_CP051240.1, from coordinate 1,905,657 downwards.
GTTCCGAGAAGGGCGGTATCGGCTTTTCTGCCGAAGTGAAAAGCAAGGACGACACCCGCAACCTGGGTGAGCTGCTGGTGGATGTGGAACCGGAAGATCTGGTCAAGTATGGCCTGATCCCGGAATTCATCGGTCGTCTGCCGGTGATCGCTACCCTGGAAGAGCTCAGCGAAGATGCTCTGGTACAGATCCTTACCGAGCCACGCAATGCGCTGACCAAGCAATATGGCCGCTTGTTCGAGATGGAAGGCGTCGAACTGGATTTCCGTGACGATGCCCTGCGCGCGGTGGCCCACAAGGCCATGGAGCGCAAAACCGGTGCCCGGGGCCTGCGATCCATTCTGGAAAGCGTTCTGCTGGACACCATGTACCAGGTGCCTTCCATGGATGGGGTTGCCAAGGTCGTTATCGACAGCCCGACCATCAAAGGCGAATCCGACCCGCTGTTGATCTATGAAAACAGCGAGCAGTCTTCCAAAGTGGCGCCCGACTGAGGCGCCACCCCTGGTTATTAGAGGCAATACGTGCTGAAAGATATTCCGCTGTTACCACTGCGTGATGTGGTGGTGTACCCGCACATGGTGATCCCGCTGTTCGTTGGCCGGGAAAAATCCATTGCGGCCCTCGAAGCTGCCATGGCAGCTGATAAGCAAATCATGCTGGTTGCCCAGCGAAATGCCTCGGACGACGATCCGGGTGTCGACGAGATCTACAAGGTCGGCACCGTGTCCACCATCCTGCAGTTGCTCAAACTACCCGACGGTACCGTTAAGGTGCTGGTAGAAGGCGGCACCCGAGCCCATCTGATCAAGGCGGATTTCGCCGATGAGGGTGCGGTGGCGGACGTCCGTGAACTGGAAGAAGGGTTGCCGGAGGCTGCTGAGCAGGACGCCCTGGCCAAGTCTTTGCTGACCCAGTTCGAAGACTACGTAAAGCTTTCCAAGAAAGTGGCGCCTGAAGTGACGGGCTCTGTTTCCTCCATTGATGAAGTGAGTCGACTGGCCGATACCATCGCGGCGCATTTGCAGCTCAAGCTGGAAGAAAAACAGGACGTGCTTGAGATGGTGGATGTGCGTGAGCGTGTCGAGCATCTGATTGCCTTGATGGAATCCGACATTGATGTGCTCAAGGTTGAGAAGCGCATTCGCGGTCGCGTCAAGAAGCAGATGGAAAAGAGCCAGCGCGAGTATTACCTGAACGAGCAGATGAAGGCGATCCAGAAGGAACTTGGCGATCTCGACGAGACCGGCAATGATCTGGATGAGCTGGAGAAGAAACTGGACAGCGTGGGCATGCCCAAGGAAGCCCGCGACAAGGCCCAGAGTGAGTTCAACAAGCTCAAGATGATGTCTCCCATGTCTGCGGAGGCCACGGTGGTGCGCGGTTATCTGGACTGGATGACCTCAGTGCCATGGAAGAAGCGTAGCCGGGTAAAACATGACCTGGTCAATGCCAAGAACGTGCTGGACAGCGACCACTACGGGCTGGAAGAAGTAAAAGACCGGATCCTCGAATTCCTGGCGGTCCAAAGCCGGGTCGGGAAGGTGAAAGGGCCGGTCCTGTGTCTGGTGGGCCCGCCGGGTGTGGGCAAGACCTCGCTGGGTCAGTCCATTGCCAAGGCCACCAATCGCAAGTTCATTCGCATGGCGCTGGGCGGCGTTCGTGATGAGGCGGAAATTCGTGGTCATCGCCGAACCTATATTGGTTCCATGCCTGGCAAGGTAATCCAGAAACTCTCCAAGGTTGGTGTGCGTAACCCCCTGTTCCTGCTCGACGAAGTGGACAAGATGGGCATGGACAACCGTGGTGACCCGGCGTCTGCACTGCTGGAAGTGCTGGATCCGGAACAGAATGACACTTTCAGCGATCATTATCTGGAAGTGGACTACAACCTGTCCGAAACCCTGTTTATCTGTACGTCCAACTCCATGAATATCCCCGGCCCGTTGCTGGACCGGATGGAAGTGATCCGTATCCCGGGCTACACCGAGGATGAAAAGGTCAATATTGCCCTGCAATACCTGCTCCCCAAACAGATCAAGAACAATGGTCTGAAAAAGGATGAGCTGGTAATTGATATCGAAGTGCTGCGTTTTATCGTGCGGCACTACACGCGGGAAGCGGGTGTGCGCGGCCTGGAGCGGGAAATCAGCAAGATCTGCCGCAAGGTTGTTAAGGAAAACCTGCTGGCCGGCTCTACCGAGACCATCACGCTTTCCGATGAACAGGTTGAGCATTACCTTGGGGTTCGCAAGTTCAGCTTTGGTCGTGCCGAAGATAAGGATCAGATCGGTCAGGTGACCGGGCTGGCCTGGACGTCTGTGGGCGGTGAGTTGCTGACCATTGAAAGTGTTTCCACTCCCGGCAAGGGGCGGGTAATCTCTACCGGTTCCCTTGGCGATGTGATGCAGGAATCCATTCAGGCTGCATGGACAGTGGTGAAAAGCCGCGCCAGCACCCTGGGCATTCGTCGTCGCGCACTTGAGCGTAACGACCTGCACATGCACGTGCCTGAAGGCGCGACGCCGAAAGACGGCCCCAGCGCAGGTATTGGCATGTGTACTGCTATGGTATCCGTGTTGACCGGTATCCCGGTTCGCGCAGACGTAGCCATGACCGGCGAAATTACCCTTCGCGGTCAGGTGCTGCCCATTGGTGGTCTCAAGGAAAAACTCCTCGCGGCACACCGTGGCGGAATCAAGACGGTATTGATTCCGGAAGAAAACGAACGGGATCTGAAAGAGATTCCGGAGAATATCAAGGCATCTCTGGAGATCAAGCCGGTAAAATGGATTGACCAGGTGCTTGATGTAGCGTTGACTCATCAACCCAGCCCGCTGTCTCAAGCTGAGCAGGATGAGGATTTGGCGCTTTCAGAAGAGAAAAACCAGGAAGGTAACAAACGACCCAGTACACACTGACAGATCATATTGAAAGTAATTTAACGTATTGATCTGTTTGGTTTTTCAACTTTTTAAAACTTGGGTGAGATAGCATTTTTCCTTCCTTGACGCCCCCTATACCCATTGGTATAAAGTCGGCTTCGCTTAGGAGAGTGCATCCGCCTCGACCATAAAACCGGGAAAAAACAGAAAGGGGAACTTTGTGAATAAGTCAGAGTTGATTGATGCGATTGCCGCTAGCGCGGACATTTCCAAAGCCGACGCAGGTCGTGCTCTGGACGCTACTTTGGAAGCGGTAACTGGCGCCCTGAAAAAAGGCGACAGCGTATCTCTGGTAGGCTTCGGTACTTTCGCAGTGAAAGAGCGTGCTGCCCGCGAAGGCCGTAACCCGCAGACGGGTCAGACCATCCAGATCAAAGCTGCCAAGGTACCGGGCTTCAAGGCCGGCAAGGCGCTGAAAGACGCGGTAAACTAAACTGTTTGCAGGAGCGGTAGTTCAGCTGGTTAGAATACCGGCCTGTCACGCCGGGGGTCGCGGGTTCGAGTCCCGTCCGCTCCGCCAGTTTGAGAAAGCGCAGCCGTCCGCGGATGCGCTTTTTTCCGTTTAAAGGGAACTATCCATACAGGGTGTTCTCAATAAAAAAACAGATTCAACAGAGTATCCCTACGGAGTAATTACATGCAGGAGTTCAGACGGTTTGTCCGCGGTCCCGTGGGCAAGGTCCTGCTTGCCGCGATTATCCTTCCCTTTGTGATTTCCGGCTTCTACGGCTATTTCGTCGGCGGCGGTAGCGGAGATGTGGTGGCCGAGGTGGAAGGCAATTCCATTACTCGCCGAGCAGTCAGCCAGCGCGTTGAGCGTGTTCGCGACATGCTGCGCCAACAAAGCCCGAACATGAACCCGGCCATGCTGGATTCCTTTGTGCGCCCGGAGATGGTGCTCGATGGCCTGGTCAATGAGCAACTGATACTGAGTGCGGCAGAAAACGCTGGCATGGTGTACAGCGTCAATCAGTTGAATCCGATGATTCAGAGCCAGCCGCTGTTCCAGGAAGAGGGCAAGTTTTCCAACGTGCGTTTCGAGCGTGAGCTTCGCGCCCGTGGCATGACCCCGCAAAGCTATATCCGTGGCCTGCGTCAGGACATGGTCAAGGAGCAATATCGTTCCGGGTTCATGGCCACCGATTTTGCCTTGCCTGCCGAACTGAATGAACAGCGTCGTCTGGGTGAGCAGGTGCGTGATATTCGTTATGCGCAGCTGGACCTGAATGAATTGCGCAACAGTTTCACCGTAAGCGACGAGGAAGTCGAAGCTTACTACACTGACAACCAGGGCGAATTCATGCGTCCGGAAGAATTCCGGATTGCCTATGTGGAACTCTCCACGGATGACTACGCCGACAAGGTGTCCGTCAGCGATGAGGATGTGGCTGCCGAATATGAAGTTCGTAAGGCAATCATGGAAGACTCCGCGGCTAACACGGCTCGCCATGTGTCCCATATCCTGATTGAAGTGGGCGGAGATCGTGATCTGGAAGCTGCCAAGGCCCGCGCTGAAGAAGCCGCGTCGGCCATTGCCGGCGGCATGAGCTTCGCTGATGCCGCTGCACAATACTCGGATGACCCTGGCTCAGCCAATGCTGGCGGTGATCTCGGTGTGGTGTCCAAGGGCGCTTTGCCGGAAGAAATGGAAACCGCTATTGAAGCGCTGTCACCGGATGTTGTTTCCGAGCCTGTGGTCAGTGATGCGGGTGTGCACCTGATCAAGGTCACCAATGTGGCCGAAAAGCGTGACATGCCGCCGCTGGAAGAATTGGCGGGTCAGATTCGTGCGGATCTGCAACAGGCCCGTGCTGAGGCGCTACTCTCCGATGACGTGGCAACCCTGGAAGAGCTGCTGTACGAACATGGTGATCTGCAGAGCCCGGCCGAGCAGGTGAACACCCAGGTGCTGACCACCGACTGGGTGCCGTTGTCCTCCTTGCCGGCACCGCTGGCGACTCCCCGTGTTCAACAGGCGTTGGGTACCCAGGAAGTACGCAGTGAAGGGCACAACAGTGAGTTGATCGAGCTATCCCAGGGCCACTATCTGGCGGTGCGTATTGCGGATGAGAAGCCCGCTGAAGCCATGCCGCTGGAAGAAGTGACATTTGCCATTCGTGAACGCATCAAAGGCGACATGGCGGCGGACAAGGTCCAGACCCTGTTTGCCGAGGCGGAAACCCGCATCGCCGAAGGCGCAGATCTGGAGACGCTGGCAAGCTTGTTCGATACCCAGGTGGAAGAGCAGGAAGGCCTGCAGCGTGGCGGCGCCGAACCGTCCATGGAAGTGGTCAATGGCGCCTTCGCCTTGCCCCGACCTGCTGAAGGTGAGGCATCCGACCTGGCGCTGATTCGTACCGGAAATGGCTCCGTGGTGGCTTACCAGCTGACCCGCGTTGAAGATGGCAATGCTGACCCGCTGAATGCGCAACAGCAAATGGCCGCGCTCAGTGAATTGAGCAACGTGGAAGGACAGCGTAACTTCCGCCAGGTACTTGCCCTGTTGCGTGAGGAAGGCGATGTCGAGCTGTTCCCGGCCCGCCTCAACCCCAACGCAGATGACAGTCAGTAAGCCTGTCGTCAGTCGGAACGATTGAAAAAAAAGCCCACCAGACGGTGGGCTTTTTTTATCAGCTATCAGCTATCAGCTATCAGCTACAAGCTATGCTTGATTGGAAAGGAAAATCCAATAAGTTCCCGCGTTTCTGCATTACTACGAAGCCGCTGTAGGAGCCTGCCTGCAGGCGATCCGAGCCTCAGCGAGGTAAGGATTCCAGAAACGCTACTCGAAGATTGCGAGCCGTAGCGTAGCGGAGTAACTCACGGAGGGCGCCCCGAAGGGTGAGTGCAGCGAATAACATATCTTGAGGTGCGAACCGAGCGACAGCGAGGAACTGAGATGCTGTGGGCACCAGTCTTTCTGGAGCTTGTGGGAGCGAGCCTGCTCGCGATCCGAGCCTAAGCGAGGAAAGAATTCCAGAGTGCATGGTCACTCCGCTGCGCTACGACCCTTCAAAAACACAGCTACGCACAAGTCTGTGCAGCAGCCGCAGAGCGGCCAACAAAAAGCCCGCCCGGTTTCCCGGGCGGGCTTTTTGTTGTGTTCGAGAGGGGGAGGCGGCTTATCCGCTTCCGCCGTTGCAGCCGGTGACTTACTCGGCTTCCAGCTCGAACGGCATGGAGACAGTGCTGGCACCGCAATCCACATAGGTGATCTCGCCGGTGATACCGGAGGCCAGATCAGAGCACATGAAGGCGGCAGTGTTGCCCACTTCCTCGATGGTCACGTTGCGACGCAGCGGCGCCTTGGCGGCGTTGTAGTCCAGCATGGAACGGAATTTCTTGATACCAGAGGCGGCCAGGGTTCGGATCGGGCCGGCGGAGATGCCGTTAACGCGGATGCCTTCCGGACCCATGCTGGCAGCCAGGTAACGCACGGACGCTTCCAGGCTGGCCTTGGCCAGGCCCATCACGTTGTAGTTGGGAACCGACTGACGGGCAGCATGGTAGCTCAGGGTCAGCAGGGCGGCATTGCGGCCTTTCATCATCTCGTGCCCAGCCTGGGCCAGCGCCACGAAGCTGTAGCTGGAGATGTCGTGGGCGATTTTGAAGCCTTCACGGGTGGCCACGTCGACGAAGTTGCCATCCAGTTCATTGCCGGGAGCAAAGCCCACGGCATGGATGATGCCGTCCAGCCCATCCCACTTCTGGCTCAGACCGGCGAAAACGGCCTTGATCTCATCGTCGCTGCTGACATCACAGGGAAAGCAGAATTCCGGGCTGCTGCCGTAACGCTCTGCGGCTTTCTCCACGCGGCTCTTGAGCTTGTCGTTCTGGTAGGTAAAAGCCAGCTCGGCACCTTCACGGTGCATGGCTTCGGCAATACCGGTGGCGATGGAGCGGTCGCTGGCGATACCAACGATCAGATAGCGTTTACCTGCAAGAAATCCCATGAGTGTCCCTCAAATCGTATGTTGGTTTCCCGGTGATGCTGGTCAGGGGCTTTTGCGGCCAAGTATAGGCAATTTCGCCGTCCATGACGTGATCCGGGGCCCATTGAAATGCAACGGTGTGTTTCCTGCCAGGCCTTGTGGTCAGGCCATGGCAGCGGCGATCAATTTACGGGTATAGGCTTTGCCGGGCTGCTCAAAGATGTGCTGAACGTCGCCTTGCTCCACCACTTTACCGTCTTTCATCACCATGACCCGGTGGCAGATGGCACGAATCACCTTGAGGTCATGGCTGATGAACAGGTAACTGAGGCCATGACGCTGCTGCAGTGTCTTCAGCAACTCCAGAATCTGGTACTGCACACTGCGATCCAGTGCCGAGGTCGGTTCATCAAGAATCAGCAGATCCGGATTGAGAATCAGCGCCCTGGCAATGGCAATCCGCTGTCGCTGCCCGCCGGAAAATTCGTGCGGATAGCGGTGGCGTGCGTCTGCAGAAAGGTCCACCTCCTGCAGCAAATCGGCCACCCGTTGTTCCCGTTGGTTACGGGGCAGGGAGGGCTCGTGCACTGCCAGCCCTTCGGCAATGATCTGGCCGATGGTCATGCGCGGATTGAGACTGCCGAAGGGATCCTGGAAGACCACCTGCATGCGGCGCCGCCAGGGGCGCAGCTGGCCCTGACTGAGTTCATGGAGCGCCTCGCCGTCCAGGGTAATGCTGCCGGTGCTGCCAATCAGGCGCAGAATGGCCAGTGCCAGGGTAGATTTCCCGGAACCGGATTCGCCCACGATGCCCAGGGTTTCCCCCTTGCGCAGAGCAAGGCTGATCCGGTCAACCGCCCGGAACACCGGGGCGGGTTGGAACAGCCTGGTGCGTTTGGTCTTGAAACCCACTTCAATGTCACGTGCCTCGAGCAGCACCGGACTGTCTTCGGCCAGCGGCGGCATTCTACCGGAAGGTTCGGCGTCGAGCAGATGGCGGGTATAGGGATCCCGCGGGTTCGCCATTACCTCTTTGGTGGGGCCACTTTCTACCTTCCTGCCACGGTGCATCACCAGAATATCGTCGGCAAAGCGGCCCACCACACCCAGATCGTGACTGATCAGCAGAATCGACAGCCCCAGCTCTTCCTGCAGCCGCTTGATCAGGTTGAGGATGGTTTCCTGAACGGTGACATCCAGTGCCGTGGTGGGCTCATCGGCGATCAGGATCTGTGGATTGTTGGCCAACGCCATGGCAATCATCACCCGCTGGCGTTGCCCGCCACTGAGTTGATGCGGATAGCGTTGCAGCATTTCTGTGCTGTCGGGGAGTTCCACCTGACGCAACAGCTCCTGGCAGCGCTCTCTGGCCTGTGTCTGGCTCATGCCCTGGTGGAGGAAAAGCCCTTCTGAAATCTGTTTTTCCACGTTGTGCAGTGGGTTCAGGGCGGTGAGCGGCTCCTGGAAAATCATCCCGATGCGACCGCCACGCAGGCTGCGTTTCTGCTTGTCACCGAGATTGAGCAGGCTCTCGCTGCCCAGACTCATGCTGTCTGCAGACCATTGGGCCGCATCGGGCAGCAGGTCCAGGAACGACAGGGCGGTCAGGGACTTGCCGGACCCGGACTCGCCCACCAGGGCAAGCATGCGGCCAGGTTCGAGATCCAGATCCATGTTGTCGACGGCGGTCTGATCACCAAAACGAATGGTCAGCCCGCGAACACTGAGCAGACTCATTGCAGGAATTTCCTTGTGTCGAAGGCGTCACGGATGGCTTCGCCGATATAGACCAGCAGCGTCAGCATCAGGGTGAGCGTGGCGAATACGCTGATACCGATCCAGGGGGCATGCAGATTAGCCTTGCCCTGTCCCACAAGGCGGCCCAGGGACGGCGCATCCGGTGGCAGGCCGAATCCGATGAAGTCCAGGGAGGTGAGCGTGACCACGGCGCTGTTGAGAATAAATGGCAGAAAGGTGAGGGTGGCCACCATGGCATTGGGCAGCATGTGCCGGAACATGATCATGGGGGAACGCACCCCCATGGCCTTGGCGGAGCGCACATAGTCCATATTGCGACAGCGCAGGAACTCGGCGCGCACCAGGTCCACCAGGGTCATCCACGAAAACAGCAGCATGATCACCAGCAGTGTCCAGAAGCTGGGTACCACAAAGCTGGAGATAATGATGATCAGGAACAGGGTAGGCATGCTGGACCAGATCTCGATGAAGCGCTGCCCGAACAGGTCCAGCTTGCCGCCGTAGTAGCCCTGGACCGCACCAACAACAATGCCGACAACGCTGGACAAGACAGTGAGCATGAGACCGAACAATACCGAAATGCGGAAACCGTATATCAGTCCTGCCAGAATATCGCGGCCCTGATCATCGGTACCCAGCCAGTTTTCCGAAGAGGGGGGCGCCGGTGCCGGCACTTCGAGATCGTAATTGATGGTGTTATAGCTGAACCGGATGGGGGGCCAGATCATCCAGCCCTTGTCGTTGATCAGCTCTGCGACGACCGGATCGCGGTAGTTGGCTTCGGATTCAAAGAACCCGCCAAAGGTGGTTTCCGGATAGCTGTTGAACACGGGCACATAGAAATCGCCTTCGTAACGCACTAGCAGGGGCTTTTCGTTGGCTACCAGTTCCGCCCCCAGGGTGAGGCCAAAAAGAGCGAGGAAAATCCACAGGGACCAGTAGCCACGTCGATTGCTCTGGAAGGCGCGCCATTGACGGGCCCAGACGGGGTTCGTCTTGATCGGGTTGTTGCTGAACAGTCTGCCGAGCAGGGCGCCCATCAGTGGTCCCTCCGCTCGAAATCAATGCGTGGATCCACCCACATATAGGTCAGATCACTGACCAGCTTCATGACCAGACTGAGCAGGGTAAAGATAAACAGGGTGCCGAACACCACCGGGTAATCACGGCTGATCACCGCTTCAAAACCAAGCAGACCAAGCCCATCCAGAGAGAAGATGAATTCGATCAACAGTACGCCGGTAAAGAACATGCTGATAAAGGCGGCAGGGAAACCGGCAATAATGATCAACATGGCGTTGCGGAATACATGCCCGTACAGCACCTGTTTTTCTTCCAGACCCTTGGCGCGGGCGGTTTGTACATACTGCTTGCGAATTTCATCCATGAACGAGTTCTTGGTGAGCATGGTCAGGGCGGCGAAGTTGCCGGCCACGATGGCGATGGTGGGCAGGGTGATGTGCCACAGGTAGTCGCCGATCTTGCCCATCATGCTCAATTCATCAAAGTTATCCGAGGTGAGACCACGCAGCGGAAACCATTCGAAGTACGAACCACCGGCAAAGACCACGATCAACAACAGACCAAGCAGGAAGCTGGGAATGGCAAAACCGACGATGATGGCGGTACTGCTCCACATATCAAAGCGACTGCCGTCCTTTACTGCCTTGCGGATGCCGAGAGGAATCGACACCAGGTAGGCAATCAATGTGCTCCACAAGCCGAGCGAGATGGATACAGGGAGACGTTCGATGATCAGTTCCGTGACGGAGCGGTCCCGGTAATAGGATTCACCGAAGTTGCCGGTGAAGTAATTCTTCAGCATCAGCCAGAAGCGCTCATGGGCCGGTTTGTCGAAGCCGTACATTTTTTCGATGCGTTCCACCAACTCCGGCGGTAGCCCCCTGGCATTCTGGTAATTGCCGCCACTCATGGTGTCGGCGGTGCCACCGGCAAAGCTGCTGCCTGCGCCGTCGGTGCCAATGCCCTGCAGTTCAGCCAGAGTTTTCTCTACGGGCCCCCCCGGGGCTGCCTGAATGACTACAAAGTTGAGCAGCAGGATGCCAAGCAGGGTCGGCAATACCAACAGCAGGCGTTTGCCTATGTAGAGTTTCATTTCGCGCTACTGTCCCACCAGGTATCCAGTGAGGTGCCCGGCCCGACATACTTGCCAAACTCCGGATGTCTGAGGCGTGACTGGTAGGCGATACGGTGCGTGTCGGTATACCAGTTCAATACGCTGTAGTAGTTCCACTGCAACACCCGGTCCAGGGCCTTGCAGGCAGTGATCAGTGAATCACGGTCCGGGGCGGCGATGATCCTGTCTACCAGGGCATCCACCACCGGATTCTTGATGCCAATGCGGTTGCGGCTATTGGGGCTGTCTGCCGCCTCGGAGCTCCAGTACTCTTTCTGCTCATTCCCCGGCGAGCTGGACTGCCCCATGGTGTTCACCACCATGTCGAATTCGAAATTGCGAAGCCGTTCCACGTATTGGGCGGAGTCAATGGTGACCACCCTGGCATCGATGCCAAGCGCTTTGAGATTGCGGGTGAAGGGCAGGACGATACGCTCGAAGGCCGGCGAAGCAAGGGTGATTTCGAACTTCACCGGGCTGCCGTCAGGGGTGAACAGGTTGCCATCACGGAACTGGTAGCCGGCTTGTTTGAGCATCTGCTGCGCTGCTCTCAGGTTCTCCCGTGGACGCCCGGAGCCATCGCTCTTCGGCGGTTGATACTCCTGTTTGAAGACTTGATCAGGCAGTTGCTCGCGAAATGGCGCCAGCAGTGCCAGTTCTGCCTCAGAGGGCAAGCCGGTTGCCGCCATGTCGGAATTCTGGAAATAACTGCGGGTGCGTTTGTACTGGCCGTAAAACAGATTGGCGTTAGACCATTCAAAATCAAAGGCGTAGCCAATGGCCTTGCGCAGGGTTCTGTCCTGGAACAGCGACTTGCGGATGTTGAAAATGAAGCCCTGGGCCCCTGCAGGGTTATGGTGCTCCACCACTTCCTTCTTGAGCTTTCCGGATGCGAAGGCCGGGCCGTTATAGGCGGTGGCCCATTCCTTGGAATTGTTTTCGTTACGCCAGTCATAATTCCCGCCCTTGAACGCAATCATGGCGGCTTTTTCATCCAGGAAATAGTCGAAACTGATGGTGTCGAAGTTGCTGCGACCTTTCATTACCGGCAGATCTTTGGCCCAGTAATCCTTCCGGCGCTGATAAATGATCTTCTTGCCAGGATCGGCTTTGCTGATGCTGTAGGGGCCAGAGCCCACGGGCAGGGTCATGCCGGCCTTGGCAAAATCCTTGTCCGCCCAGATATGACTGGGAAGGACAGGCAGCTGGCCGATGATCAGGGGCAGTTCCTTGTTGACGGTGTCCTCGGCAAAGTGAAAGGTCACGGTGAGCGGATCGTTGACCTCGACCTTTTTCACTTCGGCGTAATAGAAACTGTAAAAGGGGTGGCCATCGCTGATCAGGGTATTGAAGGTCCAGGCCACATCATCCGCACGTACTGGTTCGCCATCTGAAAAGGCGGCCTCTTCACGCAGGTGATAACGCACCCAGCTGCGATCGTCAGGCCACTCAATGGTTTCGGCCAGCAGTCCGTACTGGGTAAAGGGCTCGTCTTCACCCCGCACGGTGAGTGAGTCATACAGATAGGAATTATCGGTGGCGGTCATGCCGGCCGCCGGACGGCCTTTGGGCACAAAAGGGTTAAGCGTGTCGAAACTGCCGACTACCTGCAGCTTCAGTTCGCCTCCTTTGGGAGCATCAGGGTTCGTATAACTGAAATGGCTAAAGTCGGCGGGGTAGAGCGGCTCGCCATGCATGGCAATGGCGTGACTCTTGTTGATACCGGCATTTGCCAGGCCGGTGCAAAGGCACAGACCCATAATCAGCCCACGCAGCATTCGGGTGTGAATGGTGCCGTGTTTGGCCATGTCGACTCCTTGTTATTTTTTCATCCACCAGGTGTCCAGACCCAATCCGAAGGGGATTGGTTCCGCTGGACGGGCGAACTTGTTCCACCAGGCAACCCTATGGTGGCGGATATGATAATTCAGTACCCCGTAATGCTGGTAGCGCAGGCGACGATCCAGTGCCTGCAGGGCCAGTGTGTATTCGGACTCATTCTTGGCGGACAGCGCCTGTTTGACCAGAAAATCGACAATGGGGTCATCGATACCAGCCAAGTTAAGGCTTCCAGGCTTTTTCGCGGCTTGAGAGCTGAAATAATTCTCAAGCTCAGCTCCTGGGTAGTCTCTCATCGTTATCACATGGATAACGGCGTCGTAGTCAAACTTGTCGATGTATTCTTTAAAAGTCGCAGGCGTAAATTCGCGAAAATCAGTTTTTATCCCAATGCGCTCAAGATTTTTGAACCATGGGGCAAGTATTCGATATATCCCGGGATTATGATCATTAATAACGGTGAACCGAAGTGGTTTGCCCTCTGAATTCACCATGGTCTGTCCGTTTAATGTCCAGCCGCTTTCTTTAAGCAGTTCCAGAGCCTCGCGCATGCGGTTGCGAATCTGGCCGCTACCATCGTTAACGGGCGGAGTAATGTTGGCTGAAAAATAGTCAGAAGGAAGCTGTGAGGTAAATTTCTCTAGCAGGGCCTTTTCATCATCTCTGGCAGGGACTGTTGCGCTGTATGGGCTATTGGGAAACCAGCTGATGGTGCGGCTATATGCATCGGCGAACAGGTTGCGGTTAGACCATTCAAAATCAAAAAGCAGGCTCACTGCGTGGCGAACTTTCGGATCATCAAAGGGGGGACGGCGGCTGTTGAGGAAAAAGGCCTGTACGGGCCTGGGAATCTTGTGAGGTATCTCAGCTTTGATTACGCGACCGTCCTTCAGGGCAGCGAAATCGAACTGGGTGGCCCAGCGTTTGGAGCTGTAGGTGTAATGCAGGTCATAACCGCCGGACTTAAAGGATTCAAAGCCCACGTCCGCATCCCGGTAGAACTCGAATATAACTTCGTCAAAATTGTACCGGCCACGGTTAACTGGAAGGTCCTTTGCCCAGTAGCTTTTTACCCGCTCAAAGGTAACCTGCTTGCCCCCCTGAATATGGCTGATGCGATAAGGCCCACTTGAAACCGGGGCTTCCAGGGTGGTGCGTTCAAAATCGTGGGTCTGCCAGTAGTGTTTCGGCAAAATCGGTATTGCACCTACCACCAGCGGTAGATCTCGACGGCCTTCTGTGAAGCTGAACTTGACTGTCTGCGAATCCAGCGCTTCCACGCTTTTTACATCAGATAGGCGCAGGCTGTACTCAGGGTGTCCCTTGCTGTTGAGTATCTCGAAGGAAAAAACCACGTCATCAGCGCGGATGGCCTCTCCATCATGGAAGCGGGCCTGGTCGCGCAGATGGAAAATACACCAGCTACGGTCTTCGGGGTATTCGATCCAGTCGGCGATTAGGCCATAGGCGGCGCCGGCCTCATCACCAAGTGGATTGTGAGACTGTGTGCCCATCATCAGGCTGTCAGCGATTTCGGTGACACCGTACATCTGGATCCCCGGGGTGTCTGCGGGACTGATGCCTTTGAGGATATAGGGGTTCAGGCTGTCGAACGTGCCGTTTCCAAACAGGGTGATTGAGCCGCCTTTGGGGGCATCAGGATTGACGTAATCAAAGTGCTGGAAGTCGGCTGGGTATTTAAGGTCGCCAAAGGGGTGGTAGCCGTGGCTGCGGGTGATGCCGGACTGTTCCGCCTGTGCCAGCGCGGAAAGGCTGAGGCACAGGCAGAGCAGGGGGGTGAACAGCGTCTTAGTAGGATTGGCGAATATCAACGTAGAGAGTCAGCCGTTGCCCGGGTTGAAGGTATCGTTTGCTGGCGACCTTGCTGTTCCAGCTACGGATGTCGTTCACCGATACATTAAAGCGGTCTGCAATGGCATACAAGGAATCTCCGTTGCGTACGGAGTAGCGGACCTGACGGACCATGTTGTTATCGCTACGGCTGGCCACGGCAGTGCTGGTAGTACCCTTGGCCCACACCGCCAGTGACTGGCCAATGCTCAGACTGTCACCGGGGGCCATGTTGTTCCAGCGGGCAAGTTCCTTCACGCCCACATTGTACTGACGGGAAATGTCCCACAGGGTGTCGCCGGAGCGCACTCTGTGGGTGACTTTCTGGCGACCGTCACGTTGGCGGTTTTGGTTGTCGGCCAGGCGGGCATCGGCGCTGAGGGTGTAGGTGTCTTTCCCGGAGGCTGGCCCGGGAATCAGCAGGGTACGACCGGCAATAATGGTGTTGCCCTTGAGTTGGTTGATGCTGCGCAGGACTTCCGGGGTGGTGCGGTAGCGGCGGGCAATGGCACCCAGATTATCACCCGGGCGGATTTCATAGCGGGCCCACTGCATGCGTTGATCCGCCGGCAGGGCCGCCAGTGCGCTATTGAAGCGCTCGGCACGGTCTGCAGGAACCAGCAGCCGGTGCGGGCCCTCCGGGGAGGTGGCCCAACGGTTGTAGGACGGATTCAGCAGATACAGTTCCTCGATGGAAATGTCCGCCAGTTTTGCGGCCTGGGCCAGATCAATCTGGCCGCCGGTGTCCACTTCGGTGAAGTAGGGCTCATTGCGGATGGGTTGCAGCGGGATCTGGTACTTGTCCGGTTCCTGAACGATCTGGGCAATGGCGATCAGTTTGGGCACGTAGGCAGTGGTTTCCCGGGGCAGCTTGAGGTTCCAGAAATCAGTGGGTTTGCCCGCTTCCTTGTTGCGACGAATCGCCCGGGATACGGTGCCGCCACCGGCGTTATAGGAGGCCAGTGCCAGCAGCCAGTCGCCATCAAAACGGTTGGAGAGTTTCTGCAGGTAATCCAGTGCCGCATTGGTGGATTTGGTGATGTCACGGCGCTGATCTTCCCACCAGGTGCGGTGCATTCCGAAATAATCCCCGGTGGAGGGGATGAATTGCCAGGGACCGGCTGCACGGCCATGGGAGTAGGCAAAGGGATCGAAGGCACTTTCCACAATGGGCAAAAGCGCCAGCTCAAGCGGCATATCCCGTTTTTCTGCCTGTTCAACAATATAGTGCAGATAGCGCTCTGAACGGGTGGTTACCCGCTTGAAATACTTGGGGTGACGGGCATACCAGTCACGTTGTACGCGAATCCGGTCGTTTTCCACGCTGAGGTCAAGCCCATAGCCGGCACGCAGGCGGATCCACAGGTCCTCGTTCTCGGCCGGTGGGACGCTGGTGGGTTCCACTGGCGCGGGTTCATCCATGCCGTTGGCCAGATCCACGTCATCCACGGAGGGTTCCGCGGCGGGCATGGGAGGGAGTTCGTCCACTGAACGGGTGGTGGCACAGCCCGACAAAACGCCAAGGCTAACCAGGACGGCCACGGTCAAAAGTCTTTTCATATCAATGAGTACAGCAATTATTTTCGTTTAGTTTAGAGATCAGGATGACCGGCCAGCAAGCCAAAAGAGCTAGAAGTTGTCTTTCCAGCGACGCAAGGATGCAAAGCATTGCGCATCATCGGAGCCCGCTCCGGGCTCCCGAGCCTCGCAGGCGGCCTGTACCTCCGCTTCGCCGGTCCGCAGGAACGGATTGGTACGACACTCTTCCGCAAGGGTGGTAGGCAGGGTGATCTGGCCTTCCTCCCGGGCCGCTTTTACTGCCGCCAGTCTGGCCTGAACCCGTTGATCCTCGGGGGTGACTGCCACGGCAAATTCAAGATTGGCGCGGGTGTATTCATGGGTGCAGTAGACCAGGGTCTGACCGGGAAGTTCGGCCAGCCGATGCAGGGAGGTATACATTTGTGACGGGGTTCCCTCGAAGAGTCGGCCACAGCCAGCGGCAAACAGGGTATCGCCGCAGAACAGCCAGCCATTCTGGTCATCGTAATAGGCAATATGGCCGAGGGTGTGGCCTGGGACCTCCATGACCTTCAGGGTCAGATCCAGCGCGGGCAGGGTGATCTGCTGGGCATCCTCCAGCGGCTGTGTCATGCAGGGGATGGTTTCATTGGCGGGGCCGTAAACCGGAATATCCCGGTCCTGCGTCAGGGTGGCGATGCCTCCTACATGGTCCGGATGGTGGTGTGTCACCAGGATGGCGGCCAACGTGAGGCCTTTATCCTGCAGAAATTGCTCCACCGGCCCGGCGTCGCCGGGGTCGACCACCACGCACTGGTCTCTTTGGGAAATGGCCCAGATATAGTTGTCGGTAAATGCGGGAATCGCGATGGGGCTGGGTAACATGTCGTGTTACGCTCCTGAATAGGCCGTTGAACTATGAGGTATTGTGCTGATGCAGCTGCCCCCGCTCAACCGGATATCGTTCAGTTCCGGTAACCATGATCTGGAGACGCACTTCGATAACTGGCTCGACAGTGAGCCGGGTCAGGCATTACTGAATGCAGAGCGTAGCATGCTAGAAGAATGGTTGCGCAGGCAGGTGGGCCAGCGTGCCGTGGCGGTTTACAGCTCCCGTGAGCAGGATCTGCTGCGAGATTGCCCCCTGCGCTGGAAGATGTCCATCGGCCCGGAAGGGTTTGCCGGGGTGACGGTACAGAGTTGCCTGGACAGTCTGCCACTGGCGAAAAGCAGTGTGGATGTGGTGCTTCTGCATCATGTGCTGGATTTTGCCCGTGATCCGCACCAGGTCTTGCGTGAGGCCTGTCGCTCCATTGCCCCCGGAGGCAAGATCGCCGTTGTGGGGTTTCATCCGCTG
This sequence comes from Alcanivorax sp., assembly GCF_017794965.1. Taxonomy (NCBI): domain Bacteria; kingdom Pseudomonadati; phylum Pseudomonadota; class Gammaproteobacteria; order Oceanospirillales; family Alcanivoracaceae; genus Alcanivorax; species Alcanivorax sp. The sequence continues at coordinate 1,888,320 of NZ_CP051240.1, read as the reverse complement.
AGCATGATGGGGCTGGCGCGCTGGTTCTGGTTGCGTGGTCGCCCGGGGTGGGCGGGTCGCTTCTATCGGCCCAACCGTGTTACCGATTGGCTGCAGGTTCTGGGATTTGAGGTCGATGGCATGGCCAGTGGCTTCTATACTATGCCGTTTGGTGAGCGCGGCCGGCAGCGCATGCGTCTGCTGGAGTGGCTTGGCAGCATGCTATGGCCCCGACATGGCAGTACCTACCTGCTGGTGGCCCGCAAGCGCGCCGGCGTGGTCAGGCCGCTGCCATCACGGCAACGCAAGGCGCCGCCCAACACGGTGGTCCCTGTGCCGGTGGCGCGTTGGGGACAACAGAACCGGGAGTCCTGAATTTTTGAAGCACGTAAAGAAAGTGGCAATATTTACCGACGGTGCCTGCCGTGGAAACCCTGGTCCGGGAGGTTGGGGAGTGGTTCTGCGCTATGGTGACAAGGAAAAGGAAATGCACGGTGGGGAAGCGGAAACCACCAATAACCGCATGGAGCTGATGGCCGCCATCGCAGGCCTGGAAGCCCTGCGGCAACCCTGCCATGTCACCTTGACCACCGATTCCCGCTACGTCATGGATGGCGTGACCCAGTGGATGCCCAACTGGAAGAAGCGGGGCTGGAAAACCGCCTCGAAACAGCCGGTGAAAAATGTAGACCTGTGGCAACGACTGGATGCGGCTACTGCTCCCCATGAGATCCAGTGGCAATGGGTCAAGGGTCATAGCGGTCATCCGGAGAACGAGCGTGCCGACGCTCTGGCCAACAAGGGGATTGATGAAATGAATACACAGAAAGGGATCGCCTAATGCGTCAGGTGGTACTGGATACGGAAACAACCGGCCTTGAACCCAATGATGGCCACCGCGTCATCGAAATTGGTTGCGTGGAGGTGGTTAATCGCAAGATTACCGGGAATAACCTGCACATCTATCTCAACCCCCAGCGTGAAATCGACGAAGGCGCCCTGGCGGTGCATGGCATCACCGAGGAGTTCCTGGCGGACAAGCCCACGTTTGACAAGGTGGTGGATGAGTTCCTGGCGTTTGTGGACGGCGCCGAGCTGGTGATCCATAACGCGCCCTTTGATGTGGGCTTCCTGAACCACGAATTGAGAATGCTGGGCGGGAGGTATGGCACCATCGAGCAACGATGCGGGGTGCTGGATACCCTGGTCATGGCCCGCCAGAAGCACCCGGGGCAGAAGAACAATCTGGATGCCCTGTGCCGCCGTTACGATGTAGAAAACGGCCACCGGGAACTGCACGGTGCCTTGCTGGATGCGGAGATCCTGGCGGATGTCTATCTGGCCATGACCGGTGGCCAGACCCGCCTGTCCCTGGGCGGGAGCGATGGAGCCGAGCAGGGCGGTGCCGCGGTGGCGGAAGCCATCCGCCGATTGGATGCGGGCCGTTCCGGCTTGAAGGTCGTGCGTGCGTCAGAAAGCGAAATCAGCCGCCACAACGACAAGCTCAGCGCCATCGGTGGCAACAACGGCGAGCCGACCCTGTGGGAGAAAATGGAACGCGGCGAGCTGAACTGAGCTATTAGCTACGAGCTAAGCTCGATTGGAACAGGAAAGGCCGAAAAGTTCCCGGCTATCTGGATTCCTTCGAAGCCACTGTAGGAGTTCCCTTCCAGGGGACGAACCGAGCGACAGCGAGGAGCTGAGATGCAGCTGGCACATGTATTCGTTAGAACCCGTAGGAGCTTGCCTGCAAGCGATCCGAGCCTAAGTGAGGTAAGGATTCCAGAAACGCCTTTGGTACCAACTGTAGGAGTACCTCTTGAGGTGCGAACCAGCGGTGATTGCGGTCCCGACCTGCGTGACCTGGATCTGTTGATATGTCATCGCACTATGGCTCGTGCTTGTCCTCGCCGGACGGGCCCAAAGGGGGAACTGGCTCCCCCTCTGGACTCCCGGCCACCCCGACTCCGTTCGGCCTGCTGCGCAGGCACACTCCGGTACTCGCCCTGTGACGGACGCAAAAAAGACTCGCTCCGCTCAGACAGGTTTTTTGCTCTACGCCGTCACAGGGCTCCGTTCCTCGACTCACTCTAACGGGGAAGCTACCGTGCTGATGGAATTGGTGCGTTTTCATGGCTAAGCGAGTGAAGGCGGGGGACATGCATGGCCTGAATTAGCGGTTTCTGCATTTCTACGAAGCCACTGTAGGAGCGCCACTTGAGGCGCGAACCGAGCGACAGCGAGGAACTGAGATGCAGCTTGCACGGTCTTCGCTATACCACCAGGACGGTTAATGGATTACCCGGAAGGAACGCCCTTTGCTCACTTCGCTGCGCACGGTTCGTCCCTCAAGTGGGACTCCTACAGTCATCATCGCGCCATTGGGTAGTTCCACCAATAAACAAAACGGCCGCACCCTCAGGTGCGGCCTTTTTTATGGAGCGTGCAGCATGGAGCGTGAAGCGTGCCGCGTCTCCCCCTAGTGCCCTTGCTCCGGCGTCTCTGAATACTCGCTGGCAGAGTGGTGGCTAATCCAGCCATTCTCGTACATATAGTCGGTGGCCGGTTCCAGGGCGGTGGCCGTCATGATCAGGCCGGTGATGGACATGACGATGGTGTAGGGCAGTGCCATGACCACCATGCGTCCATAGGAAAGGCGCACCAGGGGGGCCAGGGCGGAGGTAAGCAAGAACAGGAAGGCCGCCTGACCATTGGGGGTGGCTACGGAGGGGATGTTGGTCCCGGTGTTGATGGCCACCGCCAGCAGATCAAAGGTGTCACGGTTGATCTCGCCTTTCATCAGCGCCTGGCCTACTTCATCCACATAGACCGTCGCCACGAACACATTGTCTGACACCGCAGACAGGATCCCGTTGGCCATATAGAAGGCCGGGCCCTGGACGGATTTTTCCAGGCTCAGCACGTATTCGATCACAGGGGCGAATAGCTGCTGGTCGGCGATCACTGCTACCACCGCGAAAAAAACGGTTAACAGGGCGGTGAAGGGCAGGGCCTCTTCAAAGGCGGCGCCGAGTCGGTGTTCTTCGATGATGCCGGTGAACGAGGTGGCCAGGATGATCACCGTCAGGCCCACCAGGCCTACTGAGGCGGCATGGGTGGCCAGACCTACCACCAGCCAAACGGCGGTGAGTGCCTGGATGACCAGTGCGGCGCGATTCTGTGGCGTGCGCTTGCGATCCTGCTCCAGCGCGTATTGGCGCATGATGCCGCGGACTTTCTCAGGGATGTCCTCGCCATAGCCAAAGCTGCCGCTAATCTCAAGAAAGACGCAGGTAAGCAGGCCAATCACCAGAACCGGCAAAGTAATGGGCGCCATGCGCAGGAAGAATTCGCCGAACTCCCAGCCAGCCTTGTTGGCGATCAACAGGTTCTGCGGCTCACCCACCAGGGTGCAGACGCCGCCCAGGGCGGTGCCTACCGCTGCATGCATCAGCAGGCTGCGCAGGAAGGAGCGGAACCGGCGCAAGTCCTCCCGATGCAGCTCTTCCACGCTGGTATCGTCGCCATGATCGTGCTTTTGCTGGAAGGTCTTGCCGGAGGCCACCTTGTGATAGATACCGTAGAAACCGGTGCAAACCGCGATGACCACTGCGGTTACCGTTAGTGCATCCAGGAAGGCTGAGAGAATGGCTGCGGCCATGCAGAACAGCAGGCTGAGTCGCACCTTGGATTTTACCCCCAGCAGGATGCGGGTAAACATGAATAGCAGCAGGTCTTTGAGGAAGAAGATGCCGGCGACCATGAAGATCAGCAGCAGCATTACCTCAAGGTTGCTCTCGACCTTGTGGAGTACGGTATCCGCTGAGGTCAGGCCGATCATCACCGCTTCGATTGCCAGCAGGCCGCCAGGCTGCAAGGGGTAGCACTTCAGCGCCATGGCCAGGGTGAAAATGAACTCGGCCAACAGCAGCCATCCGGCAGTCACGGGGCCCAGGGTCAGGGCGACCAGGGGGTTGATCACCAGAAAGCCCATGATGGTGTATTTGTACCAGGCAGGGGCCTGACCCAGGAAATTCTGCAAAAAAGCACGACCAAAGGACGCGGGCATCATCATTACCTGCTGACGTCGAGTGTGTAGAGAGGAGGCGGCGCAATGATAAGGAGTTGCTGTGAACCAGTACAGTGCAAAGGTGGGACATATTGTCCTAGATCAAGGTCTTATTGAGAGGGACATGGAACAGGTGTAATACGGCGTTGGCGAGCTGCCCGGTGATAGTGTGGGCAGGTTAGCAAAAATCCAATAAATCAGTTGCTTACAAAAGAAAGTTGACGCATTGTTTAATCGCATGCCAAAGTTGATGCGCCCTGTTTTACAATCATGGGAGCCTCAATTCGCTCCCTGAGGGGTGTTTTGGTGTGTCTTGAGAGGCTGATTTTTTACAGTTTCTCTGTGCACCTGGGGAAAGGGTCTAGATAATAACAGTTTGGTGCTTGCGGAGAGTCCATGGTTGCCATAACAAATACCACCTCCCTGACGTTTCTCAAGGAAGCGATCGATAGCACTCTGACCGAGGCGGAAAATCGCCTGGAAGTGTTTTCCGAGAATCACAGTCTTCAGGAAGAACTTGGCTATATCGCCGAGTCTTTCCAGCAATTGCGTGGCATTTGCCAGGTGGTCGAACTCCCTGCCGCTGCGCTGATGAGCGAAGAGATGGGGCTCGCAGCCCGTGAGCTGCGGGAAAAGGTCTCCGAAGCCCGCATTCAGGCCCTGGGTAACGCCATTGTCCTGCTGACTCGCTATTTTGATTACGTCCAGCTCAAGAATCGGACCCTGCCGGCACTGCTGATCGGTGGTCTCAACGATCTGCGTCGCGCCAACGGCAAGGCCCTGATCCAGGAGAGCCATTTTTTCAGCGCCGACCTGTCCGTAGCCCGCACCCCTGAGGCCAAGGCCAGCGAATTGAAACAGTCCGAGCTTCCGGCACTGGCCCGTCGTCTGCGTCATATGTATCAGGTGGGCTTGCTGGGGATCCTGCGAAACGAGAATCCCCGGCCCAATCTCAAACTCATGGCCCGGGCCCTGGCGCGACTGGACAAGGCGGCCGGCCCTTGTGGCATGAGCCGCTTTCTGTGGGTGGCGCAGGGCGTTCTGACGGCCATGTACCTTGATGGCATGGTGATCACGCCAGCGCGCAAGGCATTGCTGTCCCAGTATGACCGTCAGCTGAAGAATCTGGTCTACGGCGGCGAGCAGGCCTTCGGTGCAGAGCCCCCCTTGTTGATGCTCAAGGAAAGCCTCTATCTGGTGTCGTTGAGTCAGCAGCAGTTCGGCGTGGTAGACGAGATCAAGCGCGCCTTCTCCCTGAAAAGCAGTATTACCGACGAGGAGCTCCAGCGAGAGCTCTCTCTGATGACAGGCGCCAGTGGCTCCGTAATCCGCTCAGTGGCCAGTGCCATGCGCGATGAAATTACCGAATTGAAGAACAGTCTGGATATGGCCTCCCAGGGGGTGGCAGACACGGATTACCATCAGGTGGGCGAGAGCTTGCAGCGTCTTGGCAGCACCCTGTCCATGATTGGCAAGGATGAGGAGGCCGCGGCCATCAAGCACCGTGGCGCCGAAGTGATTAAGTGGACATCCGATCAAAGCGTTGAAAGTGAGGCGTTTCACGCCCTGGTGGACGATCTTCTTACGGTGGAAAACGTGGCTGCCAACCTGGAGCGCAGCCTGGCACCCGAGGATGATGTGCATCGCGCTGACAGCAATACGTCCATCTCGCTGTATCAGTTGGATGAAGCCCGCATGACCGTGGTGGGTGAGTGCCGTGCTGGTCTGGCACTGGCCAAGCGTTCCATCAGCTCCTTCATGGACAACAACTGGGACGCCATGCACCTGTCCAATTTGCCCGGTACCTTTGCTTCCGTTGCCGGTGGCCTGATGTTCCTGGATTTGGAACGTGCCAAGGGGGTCACCGAATCCTGTCACAAGTACATCGTCAAGCAGCTTATCGAAGGCGCTACCAACCCGACCCGGGAACACATGGAAACGCTGGCCGATGCGCTCACCGGTGTGGATTACTATCTGGAAAGCATGGAAGAGCAGAAGCCGATTGGCGATGGGGTGCTGGAAGTGGCGGAAGAAAGCATGAAAGCTCTGGGGTACCCCGTTAACAAGGTTGCATGATGATAGACCTGTCCCGTCCGGAAGGCAGTGATGCAGACAATGCCCGCTGCTACGTAATCCACGAGCAGAGCATTCTGCTCGATATGGATATGCAGATTCCGGCCCTGCCGGCATTTCTGCTGCGACAGCACCCTGATTATCACTTTATCGGTTGGCTCAATGGTGAGCCTTGTTACGTCTGCGAGATGGCCCGTCACGAACTGGATGATGGCAACCTCCAGCCGGTGCCCCAGAGACGTATGCTGGCAGGCGATCTCAATGAAGCCGGCTTTACCATGTTCAGCCGGGCGCTTCAGTTTCTCAGCTGGCAGAATAACCATCGTTTTTGTAGCCGCTGCGGCACGCCCGCTGAGGCCCATGGGCGTGAGCTGTGTATGCAGTGCCCGCAGTGCGGGTACACGCAGTATCCCCGGATCACCCCCTGCATCATTACCCTGGTTACACGGGGAGATCATTGCCTGCTGGGGCGGTCTGCTCGCTTCCCTAATGGTATGTATTCCTGCCTTGCCGGTTTCATGGAAGCCGGGGAGAGTGCCGAACAGGCGCTGGTGCGGGAGGTGCGGGAAGAGACGGGAGTCGAAGTGGGGCGTTTGTCCTACCTCGGTAGCCAGTCCTGGCCTTTCCCGCACTCGCTGATGCTCGCTTTCCATGCGGAATACGCCGGCGGGGATATTGTCATTGATGATGATGAAATTGTGGCGGCTGACTGGTTTCACTATGAGTCACTGCCTTTCATCCCGCCCCCGGGTAGTATCGCCAGGACATTGATCGATAGTTGGGTTACCAACCTGAAGTCCAAGGACCCGTCATGAATTACACGCTCGCCCCCCTGATACTGTTTGCCTTCAGTCTGCTTTTTGTCCTTGCCGGTGCCTGGGTGCTGCTGCGCCAGAAATGGTTGCTGCAGTGGCTCAAGGGAACGGGCGGACTTTTACTGGTCGCCCTGGCGGTTTATCTGAGTATCTTCGCACTGAATATTCATGGTTACCGGGAATACGCACAGGAAGTGCCCGTAGCCACCGTCAGCTTCCGCCAATCCGGTGAGCAGTCTTTCATCGCCACGGTGACCCGTACCGACGGTGTCGCAGAGGATTACCGGCTCAAGGGTGACCAGTGGCAACTGGATGCCCGGGTGATCAAGTGGAAGATGCCCTTTGCCATGCTGGGTCTCAAGCCCGGTTATCAGCTTGACCGCATTTCAGGCCGCTACTTCGCGCTGGAGGATGAGCGTTCCCAGGATCGCACTGTCTACAGTCTTCATCGTGACCCGGTGGGGCTGGACGTGTGGAAAATGGCCAAAGAGGGCTGGAGTCTGTTGATCGATGCCCGTTATGGCAGCGCTGCTTATCTGCCCATGGCGGATGGTGCCCTGTTCGAAGTGACCGCAGGCCAGACCGGCCTTGTCGCCCGCCCCATGAATGGCAGTGCCCAGCAGGCCATTTCCGGCTGGAACTGATCCAGGGCCAATCCCGGCGATTGGCCCGCTCCTACGTATCCCCGGTCGCCTCGCTTAGGTAGAATCATCCGCATTCCGCCTGTAGTCAGGCAATCCCATTTAATAAAGCAGGTAACTCGTGATTGCGTTTCTTTCCGAATACGGCATGTTTCTGGCCAAGGTGGCCACCCTAGTAGTGGCGTTGTTGTTTATCATCGGCGGCATCGCTGCCTCCGCTTCCCGTGGTCGCCACAAGGGCGGCGAGGACGGCGAGCTGAAGGTGCGCCACCTCAATGATGAGTTTGATGATCTGAAAGACGCCCTGGAAGCGGAGATTCTTCCTGAGGCCCAGCGCAAGAAGGCCCAGAAAGCGAAGCAGAAACAGGAAAAGCGTGAAGCCAGGCAGAAAAAGAAGGCCGGCACCGAAGACAAACTTTCTCCGCGACTGTTTGTACTGGACTTTGATGGTGATGTGCAGGCCAGCGACGTGGAAACCCTCCGTCGTGAGATCAGTGCGGTATTGCAAGTCGCCAACAAGGATGATGAGGTGTTGGTTCGTCTGGAAAGCCCGGGCGGGCTTGTGCACAGCTATGGTCTCGCGGCATCCCAGTTGCGCCGCATCAGAAACAGCGGCATCAAGCTCACAGTGGCTGTGGACCGGGTGGCTGCCAGCGGCGGCTACATGATGGCGTGTATTGCGGATCGTATCGTGGCTGCACCGTTCTCCATTATCGGCTCCATCGGTGTGGTTGCGCAGATACCCAACTTCCACCGTTTGCTGAAGAAAAATGATATTGATGTTGAGCTCATGACGGCGGGCGAATACAAGCGTACGCTGACCATGCTCGGTGAGAATACCGAGAAGGGTAAGGCCAAGTTCCAGGAAGAGCTGGAAGATACCCATCAGCTGTTCAAGGATTTCGTCCGTGAGAATCGCCGCAGTCTGGATCTGGACAAGGTCGCCACCGGCGAGCACTGGTTTGGCAGTCAGGCAAAAGAGCTGGGTCTGGTGGATGAGATCATGACCAGTGATGAGCTGCTTCAACAGCGCAAGGACACGGTTACCCTTTACCAGGTGAACTGGGAAGTGAAGCGCAAGTTGGGTGAACGCCTTGGTTTTTCCATGGAAGCGACACTGCAACGCGTCATTGAAAAGATCTGGCACCGCGGTAGTCAGCGCCAGATTCACTGAACTACAAGCTCAGGAGATGATCATGACATTTCAGGCACTACAGACCCGAGAAGTGGACGGCGGCTATCAGAATGACCTGATAGAGCGTGAACTGAGCGAACTGGGCAGCGGTGGTGTACTGGTGCGTGTGCAGTGGTCTTCTCTTAATTACAAGGATGCCCTGTCAGCCACCGGTAACAAGGGCGTGACCCGGCACTTCCCTCATACTCCCGGCATTGATGCCGTGGGAGTTGTGGAAGAAGCGGGGGATGGCCCGTTCTCCCAGGGCGATGCGGTGATCTGCACCGGTTACGATCTGGGCATGAACACGGATGGTGGTTTCGCCGAGTATATCCGTGTGCCTGCGGAGTGGCTGGTTCCCCTTCCTGAAGGCCTCTCCGCCCGGGATGCCATGGTGTTGGGTACGGCCGGGCTCACTGCCGCGCTGTGTGTCGAGTCACTGCTGGACACCGGGGTAAACCCGGATCAGGGGCCGGTGCTGGTGACCGGTGCCACCGGTGGTGTGGGCAGTGTCAGCGTGGCGATCCTTTCCAAGCTGGGCTTCAATGTGGCGGCGGTGTCGGGAAAGGCCGATGCGGTTGATTGGCTCAAGGGGCTGGGTGCCGCTCAGGTGATCAGCCGTGATGAGTACCTGGAAAATGCCGGCAAACCCATGCTCAAAGAGCAGTGGGCGGGGGCGATTGATTGCGTGGGGGGCGATGCGCTGACAACGGCCCTCAAGAGCGTCAAGTACGGCGGCAGTGTGGCCGCCTGCGGCCTTGCCGGCTCGCCGGACCTGAACATGACAGTGTTCCCGTTCATTTTGCGGAGTGTGAACCTGCTGGGCGTTGACAGCGTGGAGCTGCCGGTGGAGATCAAGCAGCAGATGTGGCAGCTGTTGGCCGATGAGTGGATTCCCCGGGATATGGCGCAACTGGAGGCGGCAGAGATTGGGCTGGATGAGGTCAATGACTGGGTCGCAAAGATTCTCAAAGGCGGGGTACGTGGCCGTGTGGTGGTTCGCTTGCCTTGAGCCGCTCTGCGGCTGACCAGGCTTCACACAACACGTAACACGCAAACCCGGTTGAAGTGCACTGTGGGAGCGAGCTTGCTCGCGAAGCGGTCTGGTAGGAGTAGGGTGAGGCTTCGTTTGCAAGCAAGTTCTTCGCTTCGCGCACCCTTCGGGCCGCACTCAGTGCATTACTTCGCTACGCTACGTTCCCACAGCAGAATCAAAAACTACCTTCGCCCAATGCTGGCATGCCCCTGTTTTCCCGCTCTGTTTTGCGCAATTCTGCGATGAACTTTTTATGTTCGGCTGATACATCTTTTGTCTGGATTCCGTTGGTCTAATTGAGCGACTATTCCGGGATTACAGGGTGGCCACAGGGACGGTTAATGGATAGCAAACACTGGTTGAAAATTGCCTGTTATCTTGATGGCAAGGGTGGTTTAGAGGGCTTTGGCGCGGATGAGCGGCTGGATGGGGATCGTATCCACTGGGTGCATATGGATTATACCCATCCACAGACTGCTCAGTGGATGCACAACAACCAGGTGCCGGAGCGCGTCATTGATGCGCTCACTGCGGCGGAAACCCGTCCTCGAGCCACAGAGATTGCCGGTGGCTTGCTGGTGTACCTGCGCGGTGTGAATCTGCAGCCCGGTGCCCGCCCGGAAGACATGATTGCCCTGCGCTTGTGGTTGGGGCCCCAGGGAGTCATCAGCACCCAGAAAAGAACCCTTGTCTCGGTTGAAACGGAAGAGTCCCAGCTTAAGAGCGGTGAGGGCCCGTCAACGGCACCGGCGCTGGTGGCCGCGCTGGTCGATGAACTGACCTGGCGGATGGAAGATGTGATCGAGCACCTGGAGACCGAAGTGGAATCCTGTGCCGAGCAACTGGAAGACGCGCCTACCGCCGCGCTGACGCCTCAGCTCGGGCGGTTGCGGCGGCGGGCGATTACCCTGCGCCGCTACCTGACCCCGCAACGCGAGGCGCTGGTGAAGCTGCAGTCCGACCGGTTGTTTGCCGAGCAGGATGTGATTCAGATCCGGGAGGCCACAGATCGGTTGTTGCGGCTGGTGGAAGATCTGGATGCGGCCCGTGAACATGCCACCCTGTTACAGGAAGAGGTGTTCGCCGTTCAGAATGAAGCCATCAACGACCGCATGTACCTGCTGGCCATTATCTCTGCGCTGTTTTTGCCTTTGGGGTTTCTCACCGGGCTTTTCGGCATCAACGTGGGGGGATTGCCGGGGGTAGAGAACGAGCGTGCCTTCTGGTGGTTCTGTGCCGGAATGAGTGTCATTGCGCTTGGCGTGGTGATCTGGATGCGAAAACGCCGCTGGTTATGACAGCGGCGTTTTCGGTTTGCAGAGTGAAGTAGCTGATCAGGCGCGACGATAGATCGGTCGCGGATCGGCCACATCGCCCTGATAGGTGACAGTGAAGTCGCGCAGGCCGGCCAGCGCATCTTCGATGCTGCGGTCTGAGCGCACTTCAAAGGCGTTAAAGCCACAACGCTGAAGATAGAACAACTGGTCACGCAGCACGTCACCGGTCGCGCGGATTTCGCCCTTGAAGTGGTACCGGGTACGCAGTTCGCGGGCATAGGAATAGCCGCGGCCATCCTTGAACGCCGGGAAGTGGATGGCGATCAGCGCCAGCTTGTCCAGATCATCTTCCAGATCCCGCGGTTCTTCACCCGGTGCCAGCCATACGGCCACATCTCCACGGGCAAGCAGGTCATCACGGTTTTCCTGCCAGTAGGCCAGGGGCACGATGACCTTGCCTTCCGGGAGGGCACTTTCCAGCTGTTCTGCTTCCAGACGCTGCCACTGGTTGTCCACGATGGCACCATCGATGATTACCTTAGCCATAGATGCGCTCCTTGAACGTGTCCATACCAATGCGTTCGTAGGTATCAATAAAGGGTTCGTTCTCGTGGCGTTTTTCCACGTACAGGTTGATGATCTTTTCCACCACGTCGGTGACTTCATCAGCCTCGAAGGACGGGCCCAGTTTTTCGCCTACGCGGGTAAACTTGTCGCCACGACCGCCCAGGGTGATCTGGTAGAACTCCTTGCCTTTCTTGTCCACGCCAAGAATGCCGATATGGCCAATGTGGTGGTGACCACAAGCATTCATGCAGCCTGAAATATTCAGGTCCAGCGTGCCAAGATCGTGCAGGTAGTCCAGATCAGAGAAGCGATGCTGGATCGCTTCTGCAATAGGAATGGACTTGGCATTGGCCAGGGCACACAGGTCACCGCCGGGGCAGCACACCATATCGGTGAGCAGGCCCAGGTTCGGGGTGGCAAAGCCCTGTTCATCCAGTTTTTGCCACAGGGAGAACAGATCGCTGGCTGCCACATCCGCCAGTACCATGTTCTGCTGGTGGCTGTTGCGCACCTCGCCGAAGCTGTACTCGTCGGCCAGATCGGCTACCGCATCAAGCTGCTCATGGGTGATGTCGCCCGGTACCCGTGAAGTCTTCTTCAGTGTCAGGGTAACCGCACGATAGCCCGCGTGTTTGTGAGCGTGGGTATTGGTGTGATACCAGCGGCTGAAGGCCTTGTTATCTGCCAGTCGGGCTTCCAGCTCGCTGCTGTCCACGTCACTGCGGTAATCCTGTCCAGTGAAGCACTGATGGATACGCTGAACCTCATCTTCGGTGAGGGTCATCGGACCATCCTTGAGCTCAGCAAACTCCTGCTCAACCAGTTCCCGGTACTTGTCCGCGCCCAGTGCCTTGACCAGGATCTTGATCCGGGCCTTGTATTTGTTGTCGCGGTTACCGTACTTGTTGTAAACCCGCAGGATAGCTTCCAGGTAGGAAAGCAGGTGCTGCCAGGGAACAAATTCGCCAATCACAGCACCGGTCATGGGGGTGCGGCCCAGGCCGCCTCCAGCCCATACTTCGAAACCGGTTTCACCGGCATCGTTGTGCACCACCTGAACGCCAATATCATGGACACCGATGATAGCCGGATCGGCGCCGGGTACCGCGTTCACCGCAATTTTGAATTTGCGCGGCAGGTAAGCGAACTCGGGGTTGAAGGTGGACCACTGACGAATGATCTCGCACCAGGGGCGCGGGTCTTCGATTTCCTCGGGATTGACGCCAGCGAGCTCATCCGTCGTGGTGTTGCGGATGCAGTTGCCACTGGTCTGGATGCCATGCATCTGCACCTCGGCAAGCTCGGCCAGAATGTCAGGCACATCTTCCAGTGCCGGCCAGTTGAGCTGGATATTCTGGCGGGTGCTGACGTGGCAGAAGCCCTTGTCATAGGTTCGGGTGATATGAGCCAGACGGCGCAGCTGTGTACTGGACAGCAGGCCATAGGGCACGGCAATGCGCATCATCGGCGCATAACGTTGAACATAGAGACCGTTCTGGAGGCGCAGGACGAGGAACTCGTCTTCGCTCAGTTCACCAGCCAGGTAACGACGGGTCTGGTCGCGGTACTGTGCGACCCGTTCTTCCAGCAATCGCTGATCATGCTCCTGATATACGTACATGGGACCGTATCACCGTCCTTAATGCTCGAGAATTCAAAAGGAAAGGAGTGCCTTCTTCAGGCAGTGCGGCACTCTAGCAAAGCGCCCTTATAGTTAAAAGAAATATCTTGGCATATCTCTATAACTTTCAGATGTTTGAAATGGGGTGGCTGCCAGCCCTTTCTGGTAGTGAAAAGCGGGAGGATCACGTTTATGCGCCCTGTCATTGACGATAGACAGGGATGCAGCGTGAAGTTACTTTGCCGCCGCGTCCAGCACCATATTGACCGTGATGATCATGCCGATGACCAGAGCAATAACCAGCACCACATAAACGCCCAGGTAGTTGCCGGCGTCACCCTTGGTGAAGTCCCGCTCCCGGTTCTTGCCACTCTGGACCCCGAACAGGGCGGCCAGAATGCTCTGGATGGTTTGCAGCAGGGAGGGTTTGTCCTGTTTGTCGCTGTCGCTATGTTCAGTCATTGCTGTCCTGGGGGCTGCCAGATACCAATTTGAGAATAAGCTTATTCTACTCCTCGGTACGGACAACTAACAGGGGGGAGGGTGAATCCGTGAGCGCGATCATTTGCAACTGCCGAGTACCTGACTAAAATAGTCAGGATAGTTCCGCGGGCTGAATCATGCCTGTGGCCACGAACCGGATCAGGAACCGAAATGGCAGAGCAGTTGATCGACATCACCGAACCCGCTCAGGACTACCTGCGTGATTTGCTGGGTAAACAGGACCAGGGCGGCATTGGTGTGCGCATTTTTGTTGAGCGTCCCGGCACCCCACATGCGGAGTGCTGCATGGCCTACTGTCCTGATGGCGAGCAGGAAGAGGATGATGTTCGCTATGACTACGAGGGTTTCCATGCCTGGATCGAGGGCAAAAGTGTTCGCTACCTGGAAGATGCCGTCATCGACTACAAGAAGGACAGCATGGGGGGCCAGCTCACCTTCCGCGCACCCAAATCCCGTGTACCGGATATCAGCGAGGATGCCTCTGTCGAGGAAAAGATCAATTACGTGCTGTACGCCGAGATCAATCCCAACCTGGCCAGTCACGGGGGCAGCGTTCAGCTGTTGGAACTGACCGAAGATATGGTCGCCGTACTGGAATTCGGTGGCGGTTGTCAGGGCTGCTCGGTGGTGGACGTGACCTTGCGTGACGGGGTGGAAAAGACCCTGAAAGAGCGCATTCCGGAGCTCACCGGTGTCCGCGACAAAACGGACCACTCGGTGACCGAAAACGCTTACTACAGTTAACGCATCACGCTACACGCATCATGCAACACGCAAAAACGCGGCCAATGGCCGCGTTTTTTATTTTGGCTTCAGCGCGAAGTCCCGCATTGAAGTTGCACCAAGACTGCATTCGCGTTGTTGCGTGCAGCGTGATGCGTGTTGCGTTTATTACCCGCAGCTCGGGTTACGCCCGGCAGCCTTCGCCTTGTTATACAGCGGCATCACTTCAGGCAGTTTGGACTGCAGGCCGTTGATCCGGGTCTCGTTGGACGGGTGGGTGGACATGAACTCCGGGGGTTCGCCACCGTTGGACGCCGCCATATTGATCCACAGATTGACGCTCTCGCGGGGATCAAAGCCGGCATTGGCCATGAGCTGCAGTCCTACAATATCCGCCTCGGCCTCATGTTTGCGGCTAAAGGGCAGGGTGACTCCATACTCGGCGCCAAGGCCCAGGGCGGCGAAGATGCCTTGTTTGACGGCGGTATCCTGGCCGGCAATGGTGCCCAGCAAGCCGAGACCATTCTGGGTGGCGTACTCCAGTGACATGCGCTCGTTGGAGTGTTGCGCCTGTACATGGCCAATCTCGTGACCGATCACGGTGGCCAGCTGGGACTGGTTCTTGGCCACTTTCAATAACCCGGTATTGACGCCGATTTTGCCACCGGGAAGTGCGAAGGCGTTGGCGGCGTTGTCATCAAACAGATTCACTTCCCAGCTTTGTTTGTCAGCAAGCGTGGTAGTGATGGCATCGGTGACACAACGGACATAGGCCGTCTGGCGCTGATCCTTGCTGACAGGGGTTTCCTGCTTGATCTGCGCATAGGCGGTGGCGCCCATCTCGTTCATCTGGTCTTCCGGCATGAGCAGAAACTGGTTGCGCCCCAAGGGGGAGGTGGCACAGGCTGCCAGGCTGCCCGCCAGAACGGTGATAAGGATTTTTCCACGAAAGGTCATCAATTTTACTCCCATTCCCTCAGGTATCGGCGGGAAACAAACATCAGCCAGCTGGCCCAGCCAGCACTGCCAAGAAATACCACTAGCCCCAGAACGGACACACCCCAGGGGGCCGGGGCTACCTTGCCGGCCAACAGGATACTGCCACCGATGAAGCCTGCAAGCACTAACAGCGCCTGCACCTGTCGATACTGACCCCGCTCCAGTCGAGTGACCAGTCGTTCCAGGTGGCGTGGATCAATGCCACTGTCCTGTTGTGATCCCTGGCCGGGCACTGAAGGTGGAGCATAGACCTTGTCCACCACGTCCAGGGCGCGCATGCTCAGGCTCTTGGCCAGTCTCACTGGCGAGTAGCGGGTGCGAATCATCCGCTTGAGCAGGGGCTCCGCTTCAGTCATCAGGTCGAAATCCGGGTTGAGCAGGCGCCCGAATCCTTCCAAGGTAATGATCGCCTTGATCAGTAACGCGATATCGCTGGGCAGCACCAGATTATGGTTGCGGACCATGGCAGTGACATCCGCCAGCAGGGCGGTGATATCAAGTTGTGACAGGGATACCCCGTGGTACTGGTTGATCACGTCTTCTACATCAGACACCAGTTGTTCGAATTTGATCGGTTGCCCGTCCGACCAGTTGGCCAGTACACCGGCACATTGCTCCGCCTCGCGCATGACCACAGATCGGGTCAACTGGAGAATTTGTTCACGCCGGCTGTGGCTGAGCTTGCCGACCATGCCGAAATCCAGCATGGCGATGCGGTTGCCGCTGAGAATGATGAAATTGCCGGGGTGGGGGTCGGCATGGAAGAAACCGTCTTCCAGCACCATTTTCCAGGCGGCCAGCGCACCGCGCCGTGCCACCAGCTGTCGATCCATGCCGGCCTGTTCAATTCGTTCCACGGCACGTGCGGGTATCCCTTGGACCAGATCCTGTACCTGCACCGTGGGTGAAGACAGGTCCCAGTGAACACGGGGAATGGTCAGCCATTTCAGCGAGCGCATATTCTTGCGAATCCGGTCTGCATTGCGCGCTTCAATGGTGAAATCCAGTTCCCGGAGCAGGGAGCGGCGGAATTCACGCACCAGCTCCACTGGACGATATCGTCGCAATTCCACGGAGTTGTCCGAGGCAATCTTGGCCAGCTGGTCCAGTAACCGCAGGTCCGACTCGATTTTTTCACGAATGTTGGGTTTCTGGATTTTCAGGACCACCTTCTGGCCACGGCGAGTCAGGGCACTGTGCACCTGGCCGATGGACGCGACCCCAATGGGCTCCGGATCAATGCGAGCAAAGAGCGTGTCGATGGGTTTTCCCAGCGATGCTTCCACCAGCGGGCTGAGTTCTTCAAACGGAATCGGTGAGGCCTGGTCCTGCAGTTTCTCAAATTCATTGATCCAGTCCATGGGAAACAGGTCCACCCGGGTTGCCAGTACCTGGCCCAGCTTGACGTAGGTCGGCCCCATTTCTTCCATGGCGTGACGCAGGCGCTCTGCAGTGCCCATACGCAGCATGTCACCTTTCACCGGGCTGCGTACCAGCTTGCCGGCCTGCTCGATGGGAGTGGCAAGTCCGAGCCGGCGAATGACATCAGCAAAACCATAACGGAACAGGATGGCTGCCAGTTCATTCATGCGCAGCAGGTCTTTACCGGTATGCATCAGATTCACAAAACGTATCCTTGTCGATCTGTCATAAAAAAGTGATTCCCTGAAGACTGTGACATTCTCTGGCAAAATGCCAGAGCGTTAATCAACAGGAAAGCTGACCCCCATGGCCAAACCGTATCTGCGAGATGATCTTCTGGAAGTGCGTGAAAGCAAATTGCATGGACGCGGCCTGTTCGCCGCCAAACCTATTGCCAAAGGCACTGAGCTGGGCCTGTGCAAGGCACGACGCACCAAGGGGGATGGCCCTCACGTGCTGTGGATCGATGACGAGGGCAAGGAAAAGTACAAGGTCCAATGCGACCTGAAATTCATCAATCATGGCAAGAAGCCCAATGTGGCGTATTACGAAGACCTGACTGTGGTGGCCCTGAAGAAGATCAAGGCCGGGGAGGAGTTGTTGCATGATTATGGGGATGAGTGGGAGTGAAGAGCAGTTAATAGTTAACAGTGAATAGTTAATAGCTAAAACCCAAAAAACAAAGCCCAACACCTTGGCATTCCGGCTGTGGGAGCTCCGCTTGACGGGCGAACCTGGCGGTCGGGTTTATCTCGCCTCCCATTCGCTCAGCAAGCTGAGTCTCCTACAAAACAAGAGAACCTCCGGGAGGTGGATGGGGGGGGCATGCGCCGCAGGAACTGTAGGAGCGGTCGTTCGACCGCGAATCGGCTTTAGAACGGGCAGGGGGAAGCGAACTCGCTCCAAAGGCCGGTGATGGGGTGGTTAAAGCCGAGCCATTCGGCGTGCAGGAGCAGGCGGGGGCTGAGGGCTTCCACCTCCGGCGGGGAATACATGTCGCAGCCGATAATGGGGTGGCCCAGTTCTCGGCAATGAATACGCAGCTGATGACTGCGCCCGGTAACCGGACTGAGAGCGACACGGGTGCGGTTCCGTTTCTCATCGCGTGCCAGCACCTCATAGTGGGTCAGGGCGTTCTTGCCGGTCTCATGACATACCTTCTGCAATGGCCGGTTTGGCCAGTCGGCAATCAAGGGTAAATCGATGCTGCCCCGGTCCTGTTCCACCAGGCCATGCAGCACCGCCTGATAGCGTTTTTTCACTGTGCGCAGTTGAAACAGCCGGCTCAACTTGCTCTGGCCCTGGTGGCTGAGGGCGAACACCATGATCCCCGAGGTATCCAGATCCAGTCTGTGCACCAGCCGGATATCGTCGAACTGCTGTTGCAACCGGGTAATGGCGCAGTCCTTGTTTTCCGGTGCCCTTCCGGGGACGCTGAGCAGAAAAGCCGGCTTGTTGACCAACAGGATATCCGCATCCCTATGGATGACGCCCACCCGCTCATGGCAGGTGGGGACAACGTAATAGGGGGCTGCATCAGCCCCAGAGGAGGGAGAAGACATCGCTGTACTGCTTGGCAAAGTGGATGGTGAGCCCTTCTTTGAGGTAGTCCGGCAGCTCATCAAAATCTCGCCGGCAGGCATCGGGAAGGATGACCTCACGGATGCCAACGCGACGGGCGGCAATCACTTTTTCGCGAATGCCGCCGACCGCCAGCACCTGCCCGGTGAGTGTCAGCTCGCCGGTCATGGCCACTTTTCGCGGCAGACGCTTCTTCATCAGCAATGACAGCAGGGCCGTGGCCATGGTGATGCCCGCACTGGGGCCGTCCTTGGGGGTGGCTCCCTCCGGTACATGCAGATGGATAAAGGCATTATCCAGCATGTCCTCCTCGAGGCCGTATTCCTTCAGGTGGCTGGCCACATAGCTGTAGGCAATTTCCGCGGACTCTTTCATGACATCGCCAAGCTGTCCGGTCAGCTTGAAGCCGCGCTGACGGCTGTGCACCAGGCTGGCTTCCACAGGCAGGGTGGCGCCGCCCATGCTGGTCCAGGCGAGACCGGTGACCACGCCGATGCCACGCTGGGTCTTCTCGGTCTGAAAGTAGGGTTGACCAAGAAAATCGGTCAGATTCTTGCCATTGATACTGAGGCGTTTCTCGCCATCCAGCAGCCGCACGGCGGCCTTTCGGATGATTTTGTTGAGCTGCTTTTCCAGATTGCGCACCCCGGCTTCGCGGGCATACCCTTCGGTCACCTGGCGCAAGGCACTGTCAGTGATCTTCAGCTGTGAAGGTTTCACGCCGGCGCGATCAAGCGCTCTGGGCCAGAGATGCTGCCGCGCGATGGCTACTTTTTCTTCAGTGATATAACCGGACAGACGAATCACTTCCATGCGGTCCAGCAACGGCCCGGGGATGTTGTCCAGGGTGTTGGCGGTACACACGAAGAGGGCATGACTCAGGTCCATGCGCTCATCCAGATAGTGATCAAGGAAATCCTGATTCTGTTCGGGATCCAGCACTTCCAGCAGCGCGGATGCCGGGTCGCCCTGAAAGGATTGCCCCAGTTTGTCGATCTCGTCGAGCATGATCACCGGGTTAGCGGTGCCGGCTTCCTTCAGCGATTGCACCAGCTTCCCAGGCATGGCGCCGATATAGGTGCGGCGGTGGCCCTTGATCTCTGCTTCATCGCGCATACCGCCGAGGCTGAACCGGTAGAAGCGGCGGCCCAGGGCCTCGGCAATGGATTTGCCAATACTGGTCTTGCCCACACCGGGTGGGCCCACCAGCAGAACAATGGAGCCCTTGATTTCACCGCGCAGTGCGCCGACAGCGAGAAATTCCACAATTCGGTCTTTCACGTCGTCCAGGCCGCTGTGGTGCTTTTCCAGTACCGCCTTGGCCTGTTTCAGATCCAGGTTGTCTTCGCTGTATTGTCCCCAGGGCACGCTGGTGAGCCAGTCCAGGTAATTGCGCGTCACGCCGTATTCTGGGGAACCCGTCTCCAGCACGGTCAGCTTGTGCAGCTCATCCTCGAAGCGTTTACGCACCGGTTCCGGCGGTGACAGGGCGCTCATGCGCTCACGGAACTCATCGGCTTCTGCGGTTTTGTCATCCTTGCTCAGCCCCAGTTCCCGCTGAATGATCTTGAGCTGCTCGCGCAGGAAGAATTCACGCTGATGCTTGCTGACCTTCTCATTCACCTCTTCGGTGATCTCACTTTGCAGGCGGGCGACCTCCAGTTCCTTTTTCACCAGCGTGAGGACTTTCTCCATGCGTGGGCGCAATGGAACGGTTTCCAGGATCGCTTGCAGCTCATCACCGCTGGCACTGGTCAATGCGGCCGCAAAGTCGGTGAGCGGGGAGGGCTCTGTGGGGGAGAAATTCTGTAAATAGTGACGCAGCCCCTCGTTATAGAGCGGGTTCAGCGGCAGCAATTCCTTGATGGTGTTGATGATCGCCATGCCATAGGCACGGATGGTCTCATCAGATTCCCTGTCAGGCTCCGGATAGCTGACCTCTCCCATGAAGGGGCGTTTGCGGTTAAGCCACCCTTCTACCTTGAAGCGTGCGGCGCCCTGTGCCACCAGCTGGAAGTGGTCGTTCTCCTCGTTGAGCGCATGAACCTTGACCAGACAGCCGTATTCAGGGAATGCCTCCGCCTCGATGGTATCCGGGTCCGCGTCACCGATGTATAGCAATCCCAGGGATTGGTGCGGTGTCTGGCTGACCCGTTCCAGGGTCTGGGTCCAGGTATCCTTATCGAGCATGACCGGCTGTACCAGGCCGGGCATGAAGGGGCGGTATCGCACCGGGATAACATAGATTCGCTGGGGCTTAAGCTGGTCTGGCAGGGCCAGGCTGCCCTGCGGGATCTGATCTGTTTTCTGTGTATCGTCTGTCATGATGTCGCATCCGAACTCGATGGAAACAACATGGTGGCTAAGACGCAGATTTCAATTGTTGATAATGAGTAGATCCGCACACAGGTTCTTGGGGGTTTTGGTGCGGCGCTCCACCACTCTGGCGTCCAGCCCCGCTTGTTCACAACGCTCAGCGAGTGCGTAAAAAGGACTGCGGCCTGGGTCGGCAATGATGACTTGCTTTACGCCGGCGCGCAGGCCCCGACGGATCAGGTTGTACAGCACGGGGGTCAATTCATCCCAGAAGCAGATGTCCGCCCCGGCCATGATGTCCACTGGCGTGAGCATTTTTTGGGTGAGCTTTTCGAAACGAAGTACCTTCTGTTCGATCGCTACCTTGTTAATCTGGGCGTGCAGGTCCAGATAAGGGAAGACATCCGGGTCCGCGTCCACCGCGGTCACATGACAACCAAAACGCCTGGCAGCAAAGATAGACAGGGGGCCCCAGCCGCACCCGATATCCAGCAGGTGCTGGTCGGCGGTCATTTTCTGCCGAGTCAGGTGATCCATGATCAGGAAGCTGGAATTCCACACCTTGTTGCCATGAATCGAGGGGGTATGGTTAGACCGTTTCAGTCGGCGGATTTCCTTGTGACCTGAGCGCAGCAGGGTAATGCCACGGGTGCGAATGGTATGTGGCTCTCCAGCCCTTATAACTACCCCTGATGAAGACATAATCGCTCACTGCGCTAAAAGCATGAAACAGTACGGTCAAGGCCGGTGCGATTCAAGTCCTGAAAGCGAATGCCTGGGTGTGCATAATGTTCATCACGATATCTGGGGTGGTTGATCGAGAATGATAAAAGAAAGTGTCCTTGGTCTTTCCGGGATTGCTGCGGGGAGGACGCGCTATCTCCGGGCCATGGCTGCCATGAGTCAATTGGCCGCTTTCTATGCAACGGGGAGTCTGAGAGACAACCGCAACGCACACCGGCGTGGCGCGAAGGTCGTCACCGAACTCTGTCGACACAACGGTGGGTTCTGGGTCAAGGCGGCGCAGTTTTTCAGCTGCCGCCCGGATGTGTTACCCCGTGAGTATATCGAAGCCTTTCAGAGTCTGCAGAATGATGCCCGGCCTGTTCCTTTCTCTGCGGTGGCCCGGGTGTTTGCCCGTGCCTGGGGCAAGGATTGGCGTGAGCGGTTTGTCTGGGTGCAGGAAACCCCGGTGGCGGTGGCGTCCATTGCCCAGGTGCACCGCGCCCGCCTGACGTCCGGTGAAGAAGTGGCTATCAAGGTGCGTCTGCCCAAAGTAAAACGTTTGTTCGAGCAGGATGCACGCGTGTTTCGTGCCCTGGCGGCGTTGGCTGCACCGCGGTTTCGGGAATTCGACTTGCGTCAGGCATTCGAACAACTACTGACCATGACGGCCATCGAGCTGGATTTCCGTAATGAATCCGCCAATATGCAGCGGTTTGCCCGGCAGCAGCATCACCCCCGCATCCGAATTCCCGAGCTCTTTGCCGGGCTCAGTGGCGAGCGGATTCTGGTGACCAGTTGGGAGGGGGAGACGCGGCTGCGGGATTATCTGGACGTGAACCGCGACAAGGCGGCGGACTTGCTGGGTGTGCTGCTCACCAGTTACCTCCAGCAGGTGACCCGTTTCGGTGTCTATCAGGCGGACCCCCATCCCGGTAATTTTCTGGTCAACGAGGCCGGCCAAGTGGTGATACTGGATTTTGGTGCCATCGGAATCTTGACACCTGATGAGGTGCGCCGTTATTCGCGTCTGTTGTACGGTCTGATGGGGTTTGAGGGGCCTGTGGATATCGGTGAGCTGTTCGTTCAGGCCGGGTTCCAGGGCGGCTCACCGGAGACGCTCAAAACACTGGCATTGTACGTGTTGACTGATCAGGTGCGGCAACAGGGACCGGTGGCCGCCATGGGGGAACTGATGGAGCGGTTTCGGGAAGAGCGAATTGCCATTCCCGATTCCTACATCGGTATTTCGCGGGTCCTGATTACCCTGGGTGGGTTTCTGATGAACTATGACGTGCCCTTTGACTGGACTCCGCCGGAACAGCGCATACCGTCCGCGACGCCGGTCCCGGAGGAGGGGGAAGACGTCACGGACTGACCCGTTTCTTCAGGGGCTCTCCTGGTCGTTGGGAGGCCCGGTTTCCTGCCAGAAAGTGCGGAACAGGTCTGCGGTCTTCTCCGGCGCTTCAGCCATGGGAACATGACCAATGTCGTCGAGGATCGCAGAGCGGGCGTTGGGTAGCTCTTCAAGAAACACCGCCACATTGTCGATGCCGAGAAGGCGGTCCTTCTGCCCCCATACGATCAGGGCGGGGGTTGTCACACTGGCCAGTTTGCCGGTGCCTTCCAGATTCATTCCGGGGTCGCTTCCGAGTTGCTCAAATATGGTTTGCGCCACCGCCGCATTACTGGCCTTTTCCTGACCCATGATGTCCACAAAGAACTCCGGCATATAAGGCGGATCTTCCATGGCCCATTCCAGTGTGGTGGTGAAATCATCTGGCGTACGGGGGATCAGGGGGTTGGTGTCAGTGTCCCCCATCAGGGCACGAAATTCGGGGGTCTGACGGGTAAGGCCGGCAGAGTCAATCAGCCCCATGGACATCACACGGTCTGGCGCCTGGCGTGCCATCGAGAGGGTGATGGCACCGCCCATGGAATTGCCGGCCACGTGGAATTTGTCGACGCCCAGTGCATCCATCAGTCCAAGGAGTCTGCGTGATTGCGCGGCCATACGGTAATTGAGGGTGATATCACGGGTGCTTTGGCCATGTCCGGGCAGGTCCGGCACCACAAAATAGAAGTCGTCCCTGAGGGCGCCCACAAAACGCAACCAATTCCCGGAATCCCCCCCAAACCCATGCACCAGCAACACCACAGGCCGGTTTATATTCCCCTCGGAAGTGAGCAGATGCCACTGAATGCCGTCGCTGGTTTCTTGCTGGTTTTCCACCAGGCCGGCCCGGGATTTTTCCAGATCCAGGCCCATCTCATATACCCGGCGGGCAGCATCGTCGCAGCCGGTCAGGAGGGTCGCCAACAGCATGAAACAGGCAAGAGAAAGCGGAAATGGTTTACGCATAGGTGTACTCGATCCATAAGTAATTGCAGGTTCCCTGGGGGATGATCCCGGCCCGTACCCGCTGATAACGTTACCGTGTTTTTGCCTTCAGGTTCCATACCCCGGCGGCCACGATGAGCAGGGTACCCATTACCGTGGTCAGCACCAGTGTCTCGCCCCAGAACAGCCAGCCCAGCAAGGCGGCCCACACCACGGCGGAGTAGTTGTAGACCCCGACCTGTCCGGGGCTGGCCATCTGGTAGGCATTGGTCAGCGCAAACTGGCCGCCGGTGGCCACCAGCCCGATACCCATCAGCCAGAGATAGTCGCTACCGGTGGGCAGGGTGGTGATCCACAGAAGGGGAATGGCCGAGAACAGGGTGGCAAACAGGGCAAAGTAGAACACCACCCGTTGCGCAGGCTCGGAGACAGCCATGCGCCGTATGCTGACCTTGGCGACACTCATGATGGCCGCCCCTGCCAGCGCTACCCACATGACCGGGTCAATATTGCCGCTGTCTGCCTGCATGATGATGGCAACACCAACGAATCCCACCAGGATGGCGATCCAGGTGCGGGTGCGAATGGTTTCCTTGAGCCATAGCCAGCCCACTACCGGCAGAAAAAACGGCACCGTCATCTTGACCAGCACTGCTTCCGCCAACGGAATGTGTCCAATGGTGTAAAAGAAGCAGAACATGGCGGATACGCCGGTAAGGGCGCGGATAAGATGCAAGTGCAGGTAGCGAGTCTTCAACTGACCAAAGCCGCCACGATGCATGATGATGGGTAGCAGAAACATGAGCCCGAACAGATTACGGGCGAACACGATCACCTCGGTATCGAGGTGATCGGAGAGCATCTTGATCATGGCGGCCATGACCGCCAGCAGGCCTTCACCCAGTACCAGTAGCAGGGCGCCTTTGAGGGGTTGGTCGTTCACGCGTCAGGCGTTGCCGGGCACCGGAGTACCCCACAGGTCGTGTTCATCCGCATGCTCAATGCTGACTTGCAGGCGCTGGCCGGGTTTCAGGTCGGTTTCCCCGTTCAGGTAGACCAGACCGTCAATTTCAGGGGCGTCCGCCTTTGAACGGGCGATGGCGCCTTCCTCGTCCACTTCATCTACCAGCACTTCCAGCGTCTTGCCGATCTTCTTCTGCAGCTTGTCGGCACTGATGCGGGCCTGCACGTTCATGAAGCGCTCGCGCCGCTCCTCGGCAATATCCGCATCCACAGGATCGGGCAGGGCGTTGGCAGGAGCGCCTTCCACCGGTGAATAGGTGAAACAGCCAACCCGGTCCAGCTGGGCTTCTTCCAGCCAGTCCAGCAGCATTTCAAAGTCGTCATCGGTTTCACCGGGGAAACCGGTGATAAAAGTGCTACGCAGCGTGATGTCCGGACAAATTTCACGCCAGCGACGGATACGCTCCAGGGTATTCTCGGCATGGGCCGGGCGCTTCATGTTTTTGAGCACCGACGGGCTGGCATGCTGAAAAGGAATATCCAGATAAGGAAGAATGTGGCCTTCGGCCATCATCGGAATGATGTCGTCTACGTGAGGGTACGGGTAGACATAATGCAGGCGCACCCAGGCGCCCAGCTGTCCCAGAGCCTGGCACATCTCCAACATGCGGGTCTTCACCGGCATGCCTTGCCAGAAACCGGTCTGGTATTTGCGATCCACACCATAGGCGCTGGTGTCCTGACTGATCACCAGCAGTTCCTGTACCCCGGCTTTCACCAACCGGTCAGCTTCATCCAGCACGTCGCCGATGGGACGCGAATCCAGCTTGCCACGCATGGAAGGGATGATGCAGAAGCTGCACTTGTGATTGCAGCCTTCGGAAATCTTCAGATAGGCATAGTGGCGCGGCGTCAGTTTGATGCCCTGTGGAGGAACCAGATCCAGAAAGGGGTCATGATTCTGGCTGGGCGGGATCACCTGGTGAACCGCGTTGACCACCTGTTCGTACTGTTGGGGCCCGCTCACCGACAACACCGAAGGGTGAACATTGCGGATGGTGTCTTCTTCCACACCCATACAGCCAGTGACGATCACCTTGCCGTTTTCGTTCAGGGCTTCACCGATGGCATCCAGGGATTCCGCCTTGGCATCGTCAATGAAACCACAGGTATTCACCACCACCACGTCTGCGTCATTGTAGCTGGGGCTGACCTGATAGCCTTCGGTGCGCAGCTGGGTGAGAATGCGTTCAGAGTCCACCAGAGCCTTGGGGCAGCCCAGGCTGATGAAACCGACTTTGCCGGACTTGTTGTCGGACATAATGCACCTCAAGGTTGGCTGGCGAATTCGCTGGCGGCAGGGTAGTAGGTCGTGGGGGCGCAATTCTACCGGTGTCAGCGTCATGAAGCCATGCCTGCTGGCTGGCTGAGTCACGGACGGGAGAAGACCATGCGCTGTTTTATCGGTATACCGGTTTGCGACACCCTGGCTGATGAGTGTGTGAGGCTTGCGGAGCCACACCCTGGGGCGGTGCCCAAGGAAAATTTGCACATGACCCTGGCGTTTCTTGGCGACTGCCAGCAGACCCAGGTCGATGACTTGATGTTCGCTCTGCCGCGCATTGCTGAGACGTTCACTGCTTTTTCGGTGGCGCTGACCCGCTGCGAGCCCTTTCCCCGTGACCGGGGACCTTATTTCGCCTTGAGCGGCGCGCTGACCGAACCGTTGCAGAGCCTGCACGGCCGTGTGGCCAAGCTGTTGATGGACCAGGAAATGATGCTGGAATCCCGTCCGTTTCGTCCCCATATCACCCTGGCAAAGCCGGGAGGCCCGGTTACCAGAGTCTCCGGGGCGTGGACACTGCCAGTGAATACGCTGCAGCTCTATCAAAGCCAGCGGGGTGCTGATGGCAGACCGGTTTATCATTCTCTTGGTCAATTCCCGTTTTCTTGTCCTTGAAAATGTCATCCTGAGCCTGTGTCATGAGTACATTCATTCCCTCAACAGGAGTCCAACCATGCAGTTAGTCAGCAATAGCCTGACCGATCAGCAGCCCGTCGGCGCGAAGTATGTATTTGCGGTGATCGATCCTGAGAATCACGTCGCACTGTCCGATAATCTGAGTCCGCACCTGGCCTGGACCGGCGCGCCGGAGGGCACCCGCTCCTTTGCCATCGTGGTGCATGACCCGGATGTACCCAGCGCAGGTGATGATGTGAACCAGGAAGACCGTGAAGTACCTGAGTCACTTCCGCGTGTGGATTTTTATCATTGGACCCTGTTCGATATTCCCGCTGATCAGAGCAGCGTGGAGGAAGGAGCGTTCTGCAATGGCATCACGCCAAAGGGCAAGTCAGGCCCGGAGGCTGGCAACGGCCTGCGGCACGGCAAGAATGATTATACTGGCTGGTTCGCGGGTGATGCGGATATGGAAGGGGATTACTTCGGTTACGACGGCCCGTGCCCACCCTGGAATGACAGCATCATTCACCGCTATGTCTTCACCGTGTATGCGCTGGATGTGGATACCCTGCCCACTGCAGACGATTTCAGTGGCGCCGCACTGGCAGAAATCATCAAGGCCCACGCGCTGGATTCTGCCAGCATCACCGGCACCTACACCCTCAACCCGAGGCTGGCATAGAGTACGGCCTCGTTGTTTGATGTGGGAGCTTGCTTGCAAGCGAATTTGCCTTGAGCGCGATCTTTCGCGTGAGGGCAGGTTCCCGAAGTTCAGCGTCCCCCAGGGGGGCATAGAAAAGGTTCATCGCGAATTAGCGGGAATCGACTGCTGAGGAGGCTGCCGGCAGGAGAGTCGCTGTTGTGATCGTCAAGTCAGGCTGTGCTGTAGCCCGGCGTTGTTAAAGGCAGATTTACCACAGAGAGCACTGCGGAAAGAGGGTTTTCTCTGTGCCCTCTGTGGTGAAAACGGCTTTGGTTTCGACTTTTAGCGTCAGGCATCTAGCGTCAGGTACCTTGCAGCCGCGAAGCGGCATAAAAAAAGGCCGCTCATTGAGCGGCCTTTTTAATTGGTCGGAATAGCAGGATTCGAACCTGCGACCCCTACGTCCCGAACGTAGTGCTCTACCAGGCTGAGCTATATTCCGGAAGTTGTGCTGGCGCATTCTAGCAGCGAATTTCGAAATTGCCATACCTAAATGCCGCCATGATGGCCGTTTGCGCATAATATGGCCAACGGCTGCATCTGCAGGCAGAATGCGGCCCCTCTCACGCCGGACTGCTGGAGCCAGCCGCCATGCATGCATTGATACATCCCTGGGGAACCCTGACCCTGTATCGCTGGCCTCGCCAGCGAAATGAGGCCCTGCAGGCCTGGGATAATGCAGACCGCTACCTGCTGAATACCCTGTCAGAGCGGGCCAGTGTAGGGGGGGAGACCCTGGTGGTGAACGATAACCATGGCGCGTTGGCATTGGCTGCATCCGCTGCTGGTGGGGTGGTGGCAAGTGGCGATTCCTGGCTGGCCATGGACAATATCCAGCGTAATGCCAAGGCCAATCAAATACCGTCAGTACCCTATTGCTGGCCCGGTGAGGACCTGCCCGGCGCTGCGGATCAGGTATTGATGCGCGTACCCAAGTCATTGGCCCTGTTGGAAGCTCAGCTCAGCTGGCTCAGCATGCAGCTGGCGGAGGGCGTACCGGTATGGCTCAGTGGCATGGACAAGCATCTGCCTCGGCAACTGGTGCCGTTGCTTGAAACGTATCTGGGCAATGGCCAGGCAGAGTATGGCTGGAAAAAAGCCCGCTTGTTCAGTGCCGTCGCACCGGGCAAGGTGCTGGCGGAAGCGCCGTATCCCAGCCATGTGGAGGGCCCAATGGGGCCTCTGGTGGTCCACGCCGGGGTGTTTTCCCAGCAGCAGCTGGATATCGGGGCGCGCTTTTTCCTGGATCACCTGCCGGAAGGCTTGGCAAACGACGCCCGCGTCGCAGATCTGGGGTGCGGGAACGGTGTGATCGGCCTGGCCGTTCTCCAGCAGCAGCCTGGCGCCTCTGTCACCTTCTGTGATGAATCCTGGCAGGCGCTGAAAAGTGCCCGGGAGAATGTGGCAGGTTACTTTGCCGAGGCCAGTGTCGCCTTCCATCATGGCGATGGTCTGCAAGGCCTTGAAGGCCGCTTTGACTGCATCCTGCTTAACCCGCCATTCCATGAGGGGCATGCGGTGGGTGACCACGTTGCCCGCCGTCTTTTCCGTCAGGCGAGCCAGCATCTGGCAAAGGGTGGGGAACTGAGGGTGATTGGCAATCAGCATCTGGGCTATCACAAGCTGCTCCGCCGCCTGTTTGCCAATGTGCAGGTCGTGGGGAGTAACCGGAAGTTTGTGGTGCTTTCCTGCCGCGAGCCGAAATGATTTGAGCTACGAGCTACGAGCTACGGTCGATTGGAATAAGAAAGGTCTAAAAGTTTCCGGGGCTGGGCGGTTTGTTTAGCTGCCCGATTCGCCCAGGCAAGCTGGGCTCCTACAAAGGAACCGGCGTTTCTACGAAGCCGCTGTAGGAGCGCATCTTGAGGCTCGGATCGCGAGCAGGCTCGCTCCTACAGCTGGCTGGGTCGCACCTTTGGAGGTTCTTCTGCAATCTGTATTTAAGGATCACAGGTTGGTGAGATCAATCTCGTTGAAGCTGGTGACGACCTTGTGCTTGCTCTCTCCCTGGCTGCCTTCCCGGTCCAGGCGGATGGTCTTGAAGCCTGCTTGCCGTGCGGCATCCAGCTCGGCTTCTATATCCGACAGGAACAGCAGCTGCTCTGCAGGCAGTCCGATGGCAGTCTGAATGTTGCGATAGCTCTGTGTCTCCTGCTTGTGCCCGGAGGTGGTGTCAAAGTACCCGCTGAACAGGTGGGTCAGATCGCCTGCATCGCTGTAGCCGAAGAACAGTTTCTGGGCGGCAATGGAGCCTGAGGAGTAGACGTAAAGAGCCAGCCCCTGTTGTTTCCACTGATTCAGGGCGCTGGCCGTGTCCGGGTAGAGGTGGGCGGTGTAGTCGCCGTTCTGGTAGCCCTGTTTCCATATCATCCCTTGCAGGGCCTTCAGGGGCGTGGCCTTGCGGTCTTCTGCAATCCACTGCTGGAAGACCGCATTGGCGGCATCTGCTGTCGGTAGTGGTTGTCCGTATTCCGCTTCCGCGGCGGCAATCTGGGCGGACACACTGTCATCGTCCCAATTCGCTTGCAGAAAGGCGGGGAACGCCTTGGCGGCATAGGGGAACAGCACTTCTTTCACAAAGGAAATGCTGCTGGTGGTGCCTTCGATATCGGTGACGATGGCCTTGATCATGGTGCTATCCGTGATTGCGGTTAGGTGGGTTGTGAGGCTCTTGAATGCAAGAAGCGAGGTGCGAGTTTCGAGTAGCGAAAACCCTGAACCACTTTTCCTTCAGGTTTTGGCGGGTTTTGATCTTCGTAACTCGTAACTCGTAACTCGTAACTCGTAACTCGCTCTTGCTTATCCATCGCCTGCTGGCAGGCTCCTGCGGCGACTGGGTTAGTCCAGGCGCGAGAATCGGCTGGCGATATCACTGCCGGTAAAGTTGGCCACCCAGCCTTCGGTATTGTTGAACAGGCGAATGGCCACAAAGCGGGGCTGTGAGCCCATGTCGAACCAGTGCGGAGTATTGGCCGGCACGCTGATCAGGTCGCCCTTGGTGCACAGCACTTCATAGACCTTGTCATCAATATGCAGGGTGAACAGGCCTTGTCCTTCCACAAAGAAGCGCACTTCATCTTCACTGTGACGGTGCTCATCCAGGAACTTTTGACGGAAAGCCGCTTTTTCCGGGTGGTCAGGCACCATGCTCACCACGTCCACGGTCTGGTAGCCCTCCGTTTCCATAAGACGATCAATATCGGGCTGATAGGCGGCGATGACCTCTTCCTGGGAGGGATGCTCGGAAAGTGGAGCGGAGGCCTCCCACTGCTCATAGCGAACACCGGCACCAGCCAGCACCCTGGCCATGGCGGATTTGTCCGTCAATTGCTGCACGGGGCTATCGGGGGCGCCTTCTGCGAAGACTTTCAATTCACTCATCTTAGACTCCACTCAGTCGCCGGCGGTCCAGCTCGATGGCGAGCAGGACTTCCAGCGCTTCAAGTTGTCGGTAGCAGGTTGGCAGATCTTCCGCCCAGGTGTACAGGCCATGTCCACGGATCAAATAGGCGTGGCTGGCATCACCCTGTGCCATGGCCGCATCCACTTGTTCGGCCAGTGCAGCGATATCCTGGGTGTTGTCGAACACCGGGATCACCAGTCGGCTTTCATGGGTGGTGTAGCCATCCAGCGCCTTGAGAAGCTCATAACCTTCCAGTGAAAGGCTATTGGCCGGCCAGTGCAGGGTCAGCACGGTACTGGCATGACTATGGGTGTGCAGCACGGCGCCCACATCAGGGTAGCGACGATACAGCTGGGTATGCAGCAGGGTTTCGGCGGAGGGTTTACCGCTGCTGGCCGGCAGGCCCTGCATGTCCACGGCCATGATGTCGGTTTCGCGCAGCAGGCCCTTGTCCTTGCCGGACTGGGTGACCGCGGCGTACTGGTCGTTCAGTCGTACCGAATAGTTGCTGCTGGTGGCCGGGGACCAGCCATTGCCATATATGCGCTGGCCAATGGCTGCCAGGGCACGGCTGGCCTCGCGAAAGTCGGCGGTGGAATAGGGGCGTTCTGTCATGGATGTCTCCGCATCACGGCTTGTGCAGGTGAGCCAGTACTTTGTCAGTGTTTGGCCTGTCGATCACGCCTCTCTCTGTGACGATAGCCGTGATTAGCCCGGCAGGGGTGACGTCAAAAGCCGGGTTATATACGGCGACCTGGCTGGGAGCAACGGGTTTGCCCTGTACGTGGCGCACTTCGTCCGCGTGGCGCTCCTCGATAATGATGTGGGAGCCGTCTGCCAGGGCCGGATCCAGGGTGGAAACCGGGGCGGCGACGATAAAGGGAATGCGGTGATATTGTGCCAGCACGGCCAGATTGTAGGTGCCGATCTTGTTGGCGGTATCGCCATTTGCAGTAATGCGGTCAGCGCCGACAACCACAGCCTGAATCTTGCCCTGTGCCATCAATTGCCCGGCTGTGCTGTCGGCCACCAGGGTCACGGGGATGCCATCGTTGGCCAGCTCCCAACTGGTCAGACGACTGCCTTGCAGCCAGGGTCGGGTCTCGCCGGCATATACACCTTTCAGACGCTGTTGTTCCCACGCGGTCCGGATGATGCCCAACGCCGTGCCGTGGCCTCCAGTGGCCAGTGCACCGGTATTGCAGTGGGTATAAACCGTAGCGTTATCAGGGAGCAGGGCGGCGCCAAAGGCTCCCAGTGCATGGTTGGCAGCAATGTCTTCCTGATGAATTGCTTCGGCATCCTGGGTGAGGGCATCGACTAATGCGCTGCCACGCAGGGCGTCACCTGTGGCCTGCAACCGCTTCAGTGCCCAGAACAGGTTCACTGCGGTAGGGCGACTGGCAGCCAAGGTGTCGATAGCGTCAGCCAGATTTTCCATGCTGGCATCTTCTGCCTGTCGGCCTGCTTCCAGAGCCAGGCCATAGGCCGCGGTGATGCCGATGGCTGGCGCACCCCGGACCACCATGTCCCGGATTGCTGCGGCGGCCTCGTCACTATTACGGATTGGCAACCATACGGTTTCCGTGGGCAGCACCCGTTGATCCAGCAATTCGAGAAAATCTCCGTGCCAGCGAATAGCGGCGCTGTTAATCACCATGGTTGGGGTCCTCGGCGCGATGTTCAGAGAAGCCATTATCCGGATGTTCCAGCGGCGGCCTTTGGTATTTGCGGCGAATCCAGTTGGCGGCGCGGTAGACGCCCGGGCGGCGCATGATAGCGCGTTCCAGGCGGTATTTCCCCGGAAATGTGCTGGTCATGATGGCTATCAGGATAGTCAGCAAGCCCTGTCCGGGCAGCACCAGCATGATGATGCCGGCCACCAGCAGAACCAGCGCTATCAGGTTGCGAAAGCACCACAATACCCACCCGAGTGGATGACGGTGGGTAAGGGGTTGATACGACGCCGTGAAGTAGTCGCTGGGCATACGGGCGATCAACACCGGGATGGCAATCATTGAGGCCACCGCCATGATGACCCCGAAAGCCGTCAGGGCAGGTAGCCACGGTTCGAGTTGGTCAGCAAGAGGAGATAGCCAATCCGTTAATGAAGGGGTCAATGCAGGCTCCAGGATGAAGAGATCAGGGCTGACGGCTACAATGGTACCCTGACCCGGTATTTTCAATTCTAGGGAGCCTCTGAATAACTCCTTGCATGCTCAGTCTTTCAGGCTGGTTTTCAATCTAGGCGCGCTTTTGAAGGCATGCTGGTTGCCTGTCGAAAAAGCGCAACAACGAGTGTGGGCCAGCCTGGAAGACCCAAAGGGCGCGGCCTGGAGTGCCCATCTGCTGCGCCTTGCCTCTCGGAAAGGGAACCACCCTGACCATCGAGACAAGACACAACAGCTGCACACTCCAGGCCACGCTGAGCACGCAAGGAGTTATTCAGAGGCTCCCAGGTTTTGCTCATTCTCTTGCAATGGAGTCCACATGAGTCTCGCTTGGCAAATCCTCCTGGCTGCCCTGATCGGGCTGGTAATCGGCACCGTGTTGGGCTTGTTGTTGTGGCGGCTCTGGTTGGCACGGCAGCAGCGAAGGGAAACCATCAAGCAGCAGGGTGCGGTGTTGGACAGCCTGGAAGTGCTATGCATGGCCGTAGCACAGAAACAGGTGGAGCTGAGTGAGGCCGCCATTCGGATCAGTGCGCTGCTGGATACCTTGCCGGAGACGATCACACCGAAAGTGGACCTGTCAGATTTACACCAGTTCGCCGAGACCTGTCAGCAGTTTGATCGTGGTGAGGCCCGCAAGGGGTTGACCCCCCGCAGGCGGCACCAGCAGGACAGTTACCGCTGGCAGCTGGAAAAGGATTACGAGGAACGTCTTGACGCCTGTGCTCAGCGGCTGGAAACGGTGCTGCCGGCCTGGCGTTCCGGGCTGGGACTTTCTTCGGCTTCCAGATAACGGAAATCCGTCAATTCTATTCGCCCACGAATAAACGGATTTTCCTGGTGATCCATGCGGATCATGAAATAATCCAGCTCAGGGGCGGCCCAGAACCGGGATTTTCGACCACGCTCTTCGTAGTCCCTTTCCAATCCAGATGCCTGCCATTCTCCCGCCGGGGTCTTGATCACTTCACTGTCCAGCGCCTGGTAGTGGTACTGATCCATGCCATCGGGTTCGGCCACCGAATAGGTAAAGGCGGAATCGGCCTGGGCCATGTTACACCGTGCCACCATGGCCACACTGAGCGCATCCAGGGCATCTGCGGCCAGGGGATATTCTGCCTTGCTGCCTCTGGCCGTACCGCTATCCCAGTCAAACGCAATTTCCCCGCCGCGGCTGATCCCGAATCCGGCGCTTTCATGTCGGTAATGATGGGGTACAGCTGTGCAGTTGTCCCAATCGAATCGGGCAACCTCTTCATGGCGAAACAGCTTGTTTTCTGCCTTGAAGTGCAGCAGGTAATGGCCGGTGTCCCGGGTGAGTCTGATCGTGGCGTTGAGCCCAAGCGGAATGCCATTCACGGTCACACGATAGGACGCTTCTACCTGTGGCAGAGCCTGGGGGAACAGGGGGGGCGTGGAGGGAGTTACCGTGTCATCGCCGTCGCTTGTTGTGCCGAGCAGCAGCAACAGGCCGAGCATGGCAGGCTGAAACCCGTATCGGAGGGTGACTGTCACGTCCCTGTGATCCTGATCCTGAGAAAGTGCCCAAATCATACCATGCTGATCATGACGGAACAGCGAAAAGGCAGGCGGTTTGAAGTGGTCGCCACATTGTTGCTGCGTGTTAACATTTGTAACCAGGCTTAAAGTGCGGCACGATTGTGCTGATCTGAACCCGCGCCAGGAAGGCGCACAGCAGGTAAGAAAATCAAGACGGGTACCCCCATGGATAGCAGAGAAAACCGTGGCGCCAATCGGCGCAAACTGGCCCGCATCAGTACACAGATGCGCGTAGACCTTTTTCGCCATCGGCTATTTGGCGGCTGGCGCTTTGTAACGCGTGCCAAGGCGCTGGATTACAACCGATACGGTATTGGGGTGACTTCCCCGGTGCGCCTTTCGCCGGGCACCCTGGTCAAGGTAGATCTCTATTCCCCGGCCATGATTCTTCGCCAGGTGGAAGCGGAAGTGGTCAGCTGTCAGCGAGCCGGGCAGGCCTACCGAATGGGGCTGCGTACCTACCAAACGCTCAAGGAGCTGGCGGGAGAGTCTGATCAACATCAGATCCGCTACCTGGCTGGCATGGAAGATCTGCTGCCGAATCAGGCATGAATACATGCAGGACGCTTGATGCCTGACGCTCCAGATTGATTTGTGCTGGGTTTTGCGTGAAGCGTGAAGCAGCCGCAGCGCGGCCCACAACAAAGGTTCATCGCGGATTTCCGGGAAGGCCCCACCTTTCCGTAGGAGCGTCGCTGGCGGCGCGATTTGAGAGCAAGATCAAAAACGTTTTCGCCACAAGGATCGCTGAAACCTCGGATCGGGAGCTGTTGCCAGAATCTTCGTTCAGCAAGCTGAATCTCCCACCAGACACCGATTCCGCCCCTGGGCGGAGTAAACCGCTGGAATCGCGCCGCGAGCGACGCTCCTACGGGAAGACCGCGGTAGGAGCAACTTCCCGCAATTGCGCGGCCCACAAAAAAGCCCCGACCGAAAGGTTGGGGCTTTTTTGTGGCTCGGACTCAGTAGAGAGTCTTAGCTATCAGCTTTCGGTGCTGGCGGCGCCTTCTTGGCGGCTGCTTTTTTCTTCGCAGCGGCCTTCTTCTTGGCAGGGGCTTTCTTGGCGGCCGCCTTTTTCTTGGCGGGCGCTTTCTTGGCAGCGGCTTTCTTCTTGGCCGGTGCCTTGCGGGTAGCGGCCTTCTTCGGTGCTACCTTTTTCTCGATTTCCTTGGCGCGCTTCTCCAGGTCTTTTTCATACTGACCAATGACTCGTGCCAGGCTGTGGGCCTGCTTGGCTGTCGCTTTCAGTACCTTTACCTCGGTCTCGAGGATACGCTTGCGCGCCTGAGAGTCGTCCACCTGAGAGCGGGCATCGTCAGCAGCCTTGCGGGCACGATCAAGCTGACGCTTGACGGTAGCAGTCGCTTTTTCGCGGTATTCCGCCTGCAGCTTCTCCAGCTTGGTCAGGTATTCGCGACGACGTTCCATTTCCTTGTTGAGACGCTCACGCGCTTTATCCAGCTGTTTTTCCAGCTGGCCGATTTGCTTCTCACGTTCTTTGTCAAAGCGCTCGGCCAACTTGCGGATCTGCGCCTGAAGTTCCTCAACGGTATCTTTTACCTTGTTAGCAGCCATGGACGACTCCCTTTCCCCTTCGGATGGTATGAAACAGCTTGGCGTGACGCTGCGAACAGCGCTTGAACAACTCTATGCCACATATATGAACTGAACAACCATTGATCAAATTGTGTCGGACAGAAGTAGCCATTTTGATGGATCTTCCATGAAGAAGAGTCGTGATTGGCAGAACTTCCACGGCGAACGGCACTGTGATGGATCGCATTGCGCTTTCGATCCAGCGGCAGGATACTGGCCGCTATCGCAACGAAAGAGATGAATCATGCCTGTGTCGTTTGACGGGAAACTGGTGGTGGCTATCAGCTCCCGTGCGTTGTTCGATCTTTCCGACAGTCACAAGGTGTACCTGGAGCAGGGACTGGATGCGTTTCAGGAGTATCAGATCGAGCATGAGGAAGATGTACTCAAGCCCGGTGATGCTTTTCCGTTGGCCAGGAAGCTGCTGGCCATTAATGATCTGGCGGAGGGGGAGGGCAGGGTGGAAGTGATCCTGCTGTCCCGGAACAGCTCCGATACCGGGTTAAGGGTTTTCAACTCCATCGAGCATTACGGGCTGCCTATTACCCGGGCGGCCTTCGCCGGTGGGGAGAGCCCCCACCGTTACGTGTCGGCTTTCGGTGCCCATCTGTTTCTTTCCACTGACCCTGACGATGTGAGGCAGGTGCTGGAAGCCGGGTATGCCGCCGCCACCATCCTTTCCGGTGGCCAGTGTCAGGGAGAGGATGGCATCCTGCGGGTGGCGTTCGATGGCGATGCGGTGCTGTTCTCTGATGAGTCCGAGCAGATATTCCAGAGCGATGGGCTGGCGGCGTTTACCGAGAACGAGAAACGGTCTGCGCGGACTCCCATGGATGGAGGGCCGTTCAAACCTTTCCTGGCTGCGCTGCACCAGCTGCAGAACAGTTTTCCCCATGACCAGTGTCCCATTCGCACCGCACTGGTAACGGCTCGCAGTGCCCCGGCCCACGAGCGAGTAGTGCGCACCCTGCGGGAATGGGATATCCGTCTGGATGAAAGCCTGTTTCTGGGTGGACTCCCCAAGGGCGATTTCCTGAGAGCGTTCGGGGCAGACATGTTCTTTGATGATCAACAGGGCCATTGCGAGTCCGCCGCCGAGCATGTGGCGGCGGGGCATGTTCCCCATGGCATTTC
This sequence comes from Alcanivorax sp., assembly GCF_017794965.1. Taxonomy (NCBI): domain Bacteria; kingdom Pseudomonadati; phylum Pseudomonadota; class Gammaproteobacteria; order Oceanospirillales; family Alcanivoracaceae; genus Alcanivorax; species Alcanivorax sp. Next base: position 1,850,966 of record NZ_CP051240.1, on the reverse strand, counting down.
GAACCTCGCTTCGGGCGAAAACGGGTAATTCTGTGAGCAGGGCGTTACGTCTGTATGCTTTTGCTGCATAATTACTTATATTCTTATAACCAGTAGTAAAGCGTGCGGAGGCAAGGATGAAGTTGCAGCAATTACGCTACATCTGGGAAGTGGCGCGTCATGATCTCAATGTGTCTGCCACTGCCGCAGCGCTCTATACCTCTCAACCGGGTATCAGCAAGCAGATACGCATGCTTGAAGATGAGCTTGGGGTGGAGGTCTTCGCCCGCAGTGGAAAACACCTCACTCATATTACCCCGGCAGGCCAGGCGATCCTGCGCATTGCCGGTGAGATTCTGCAGCAGACAGAGTCGATTCGCCGGGTTGCCCAGGAATTCCGTGACGAGTCCCGTGGCGAGCTGAGTATCGCGACCACCCACACCCAGGCCCGCTACGCTTTGCCGCCGGTGATCAATCAGTTCACCCAGCGCTTCCCGGATGTGTCGTTGCATATGCATCAGGGCACACCCATGCAGATCTCCGAGATGGCAGCCAATGGCAGCGTGGACTTTGCCATTGCCACCGAGGCGCTGGACCTGTTCTCGGACCTGATCATGATGCCCTGTTACCGCTGGAACCGGACGGTGGTCGTGCCTGAAGGACATCCGCTGACGCAGGTGAAGCCCCTTACCCTTGAGGCGCTGGCAGAATTCCCTCTTGTCACCTACGTGTTCGGGTTCACCGGGCGCAGCAAGCTGGATGATGCCTTCACCGACAAGGGGCTGGAGCCGAAAGTGGTGTTCACTGCTGCCGACGCTGATGTGATCAAGACCTACGTGAAGCTGGGTATGGGGGTGGGGATCATTGCCCACATGGCAGTGGACCCGGTGGAAGACAAGGGACTGGTGGCGCTGGATGCGGGACACCTGTTTGAGTCCAGCACCACCCGCATCGGTTTCCGCAAGGGCACCTTCCTGCGTGGCTTCATGTTCGACTTCCTGCAAGCTTTCGCGCCCCATCTCACCCATGACCGGGTGGAAGCGGCCATCAAGGCCAGCAACCGGGAAGAGCGGGAAGCCCTGTTTGCGGATATCGAACTGCCGATTCGTTAATGCCGGGTTTACCAAGAGGTAACTGAGGCAAGCCAAAACTGACTGGAGGGTGAGATTTTCCGACTCTACGCCAAACGCTGGACGCCGGATGCCTGATGCTAAAGAAGAGCGCATTCCGCAAAGCAAATCCTGGGCAGAAAGGCTGTATTCCGCGAAAGAAGCCAATGGTAACCAAATCAGAGCAGCCGGACCGATATCGCTATAACGCATAGTGTAAGCACAAGCACATGGTGCAACCTGCTGTTGCCATCTTATCGTCAGGCATCTGGCTTCAGGCATCCAGCGACCCCGGTTCCCTCTGTGGTAACTCCCCCCTTTACCCACGCCAATTGATTTCTACAGGCCCCGCGGCTACATTGTGCGCGCCTGATCAACCCATAGGGGAATGCCGTGGAATTGCTGTGTCTCGACCTGGAAGGGGTCCTGATCCCGGAAATCTGGATCAACTTTGCCGAAAAAACCGGAATCGAAGAGCTCCGAGCCACCACCCGGGACATCCCGGACTACGATGAACTGATGCAGATGCGCCTGCGTATCCTGGACGAGAATGGCTATGGCCTTCCCGATATCCAGGAAGTCATCGACACCCTGGACCCGCTGGACGGTGCCAAGGAGTTTGTAGACTGGGCTCGCGAGAACTTCCAGTTGATTATCCTGTCCGACACCTTCTACGAATTCGCCAAGCCGCTGATGAAGAAACTGGGCTGGCCGACCCTGTTCTGCCACCGTCTGGAAGTGGACGAGAAGGGTAAGATCACCGACTACAAACTGCGTCAGAAAGACCCGAAGCGGATGTCCATCAAGGCGTTCCACAGCCTGAATTACCACTGCATTTCAGCGGGTGATTCCTACAACGACACCACTATGCTGGCAGAAGCGGAACAGGGCATCCTGTTCCATGCGCCGGATAATGTGATTGCTGAATTCCCGCAGTTCCCGGCCGTGCACAGCTACGAAGACCTGAAAAAGGAAATCGTCAAGGCCAGCCCGCGGGATATTCCGTTGTAAGAGACGCTGCACTCATCACGCTTCACGCAACAACGCGGGGGCGTGTCGGTGCCAGTTGAAGCTGAAAAAGCCGCACCCATGGTCGGGCGCGGCTTTTTTGTGCCGCGCAGCGGTGTCGGTGTGCCCTGGTGAGAGCTCTCTGTGCTCATCAGGGTATGCTAGCAAGCGAAGGGCTGCTCTCCACTCCACATGTAAAAGCTTCCCTTGCAAGCAAGGTCCCACAATTGCTCCTCCACCTAAGGGGTCACCCCAGTGGGAGTTTGCCTGCATGCGAAAGGGGCTTCTCCCTCCAGATTAAAAAATTCCCTTGCAAGCAGAAAGTCCCACAGTTCACCTCCACCTAAGGGGGCCCCCCCCCTGTGGGAGTTTGCTTGCAAACGAAGGTTTCCCCTGCCAGTCACTCCATGCCCTACAGAACATCACCTTCGCCCACCCAGATACAGTCCCAGTGGGGATAATCCCCGACATTCAGAACAAGCCTGGCCCGTAATGGATTCGCTACGATATAGCGGGCTATTTCAACAAGGCTTTCCTCATCCCTAACGGCATGGTCATGAAAGCCCGACTGCCAGACCTGCTGCTTCGACGAATCAGACTGCCTTATTTCACGGCTAACCTGTGATTTCACTCTTTGCACAACCCGGGAAAGCTTGTCTTTTGATCCTAACTGGAAAAGCCAATGGAGATGGTCGGGCATGATGACAAAGGCATAGGTCGAGGAAAACCCCTGCATGTCGCTATGGCGGATGGCGTTTATTGCGATACGGGCATGGCTGAATAACAGAAACGTTGGCGTGCGCTCATGGCAAGCGGTGGTGACAAGGTAGATGTTGTCGGCGGCGCTATAACGGCCCTGTCTCAGGGCTTTGCTCTTGAAATGAGTTTTCATTTCTCAAGCATGCCGAAGAGCATTGGAACTATCTTGAGGCTGGCTCCTTAAAATCTGTAAGCCATTTGTGTATATCCCGTAGGCGTTTGTCTCAAGGCCGGTCTATACCAGCCTTCAAGCAAATAACTTCGTTTGCAAGCAAACTCCCACAGGGGGGATCTCTAAGGTAGAGATGCAATTGTGGGACCTTGCTTGCAAGGGAAGCCTTTAGCCATGGAGATGCAGAAGCCCTTCATTTGTAAGCATACCCTGACGAGCACAGAGAGCTCCCACTAAGGAGGGGGTAGATGCGCAGGAGAGCTTTGTGGGAGTTTGCTTGCAAACGAAGGTTTTCTGGACCTGGCAGATGGCTTCGACGGGAGATAGTCCGGTGAAGGTAGCTCGCAGGAATGTGTGTGTCAGTCTTTGGCAAGAAAGCGACTCTCCAGCGCCCCCATCAGCTTCTCCACCTTGAAGCGGCTTTCCTCATACTCCGCCTCTGGATCGGAATCGAACACGATGCCACCGCCGCCATGGCAATAGAGGTTGTTGCCTTCCGTTTGCAGGGTGCGAATCAGGATGTTGCTGTCCAGATTGCCCTGATTATCCATCCAGAAGAAGCTGCCACAGTAAGCGCCACGGGGAGCCGGCTCCAGTTCCGCGATGATTTCCATGGCTCTTTTCTTCGGGGCCCCGGTGATAGAGCCGCCAGGAAATGCCTGGAGCAGCGCCTCCAGTGACGATACATCGCTACGCAGCTCCCCCTGAATGGTGCTGACCAGGTGCTGCACATTGCTGAACTTGCGCAATTCGAACAGTGGCGCTGCGGTGACAGAACCGGGGGTGCAGACGGCGCCCAGATCATTGCGTAGCAAATCCACAATCATCAGGTTCTCAGCCCTGTCCTTGGGGTTTGCCAGTAATTCATCCCCCAGCGCCTTGTCTTCTGCGGGTGACAGGCTGCGCGGTCGGGATCCCTTGATGGGTTCGGTAACGACCTTGCGACCCTGGATAGAAAGGAAGCGCTCTGGTGACACTCCAAATACGGTTGAGGCGCCGCTATCAAAGTAGCAACTGTGCGGGGCAGGGTGATCTGCCTGCAGGTTCAGCCAGGCCGTTAATGGTGACCCCGTAAAGGTAGTGGCAAAGCGCTGGGCCAGATTAACCTGATAACAGTCCCCGGCGGCCAGGTACGCTTTAATGCGTGCAAGGCTGGCGAGATAGTCGGTTTTGCTGACTTGCGCCTGGAAGGCAGCGCCAAGCTCAAACGTGCCCGCCTGGAAAGCGGTGGGTAAAGGTACCGGGCGAGACGGGTAGAGGTGGATCACAAGTGGTGAGGCATTATTCCCGCTGTTGAATTCGTAGGGAATCAGTCCGGCTGCGAAGGCACAATCTGTGGCCAGCCGGCGGTTAACTTCCTGGATCAGGGCGGAAGCCTTTTCCGGCGCCGTCAGCGTCAGTGTCTGCAACGGGGTGGGAAGGGCGACGAGTTGCCCTTCAAGTAAAAAAACACAGCTCGGATTCATGGCGCCACGTCTAAACAGGGTGGGCCAGTGTACCTGTAACCTGAATTGTTCCCAACAGTGTTACGCGCCGTAACACTAAGAACATGGTTCACAATGAATTGCAATGATACGAAAGTGTTAATTTGTCTCTTGAGGTGTTTTTATTCAATAAATTCAAAAGGATGGCCTTCATTCTTGTCTTCAATTCTCTTTGTAACTGTCGCATTGGCTTTTGTAACCGGTGTGTTAACGTACATGTGTACTCTGTAATGACCAGGGTGCTTATAAGGATTACAACAACACACAACGTTGTGCACACGAGGAGAACAACAATGGGTTTTAAGAAACTTGCTCTTGCAGCTGCCGTAGCCGCCGCGCCCATGAGCGCCCTGGCTCTCGAGCCCATGCAGGACGAAGCACTGGCCGCTGTAACTGGTCAGGACGGTATTACCTTGGGTATCACTACCCCTTCACTTAGCTTGGACGTTAATGTTCATGATAACGATGGCCTTGCTTCTATCAGTGGTGATGCAGGTGCGATCGTTATCGAAAACATGGTTGTGAATACTGGCGGCAACGCTATCGATGTTGTTATTGATGCTGACGGTAACTCAGCGGCAACTGCTCCTGTGCTGAATGTTGCCGTATCCATTCCCTCTGGTACCTCAATTTCCACTGGTGATATCAGCGTTGCAACCAGTAATGGCATGGGTACAGCAGTTGCTAACCAATCAGCAGTAATTTTGGATAGCATGGATATCGTTCTTGGTGCAACGACCATGAATATCCAGCTGGGTAATGAGCTGCAAACTGTTGGTACTTTTGGTACTCAAATGATCGCTCTTGATACTACGATTACCGGTGGTATTACCATCAACAACTTCAGCCTGAACGATGCAACCGCTACGACAGGTGGTTCCATTTCTGCCACCAGCATTGCGGTTACTGGTACTGCTGAAGCTGGTGATATCACCACTTCTCTTGGTGTAAATCTTGATAGCACTACTGGTCTTATTATTGGTATTGAGACTCTTGGTACCGCTGGTTTGACTGTGGCCATGACAGATTTGGCACTGGGTAACTCCACTCCGATTGGTGATGTTGAACTGGTTGGTCTGAACCTGAATGGCACCACTATCTCTGTCAGCGGTCACTAATTCTGGCAGAAATATAAAACCCGGCTTCGGCCGGGTTTTTTATTGGCTGAAATGCCGGCCTCAGCCGTCAGAATAGGTTGTTGCCTACCCATCATGACCTAGTTAACATTTGTCCTCATATTAGAAACACACAATAACAATAACGCTGGATGCCATTACATGCTGACTTCCATGCTGGGTGTGGCGCTGATCTACTTTGCTGCCAATGAGTCCGTGGTGATCGAGCCCCCCAAAAAAGGGGAGATCTACTATGAGCACCCGACCCGTCCTGCCCCAATGAGAGACCGCGGAATCGTGGTCGAGAAGCCGGTTTCCGAGTTCCGCTATCACAACGTGACCCGCCAGGCGTACGACTATTCCTGTGGCTCCGCCGCGTTGACCACGGTGCTTAACCAGTATCTGGGGCGTCAGTTTCAGGAACGTCAGATCATGGAAGGTCTGCTGCGGTTCGGGGAAACGGACAAGATTGTAGAACGACGGGGCTTCTCCCTGCTGGATATGAAGCGCCTGGCGACGGCGCTGGGGCATCCCAGTGGTGGGTTCAGGGCAGAAATGGACGACATCCGGGAGCTGGATCACCCGGCCATTGTTCCTATCGCCTACGGGGGCTTTAAACACTTCGTAGTGCTGAAACAATACCAGGATGGCCATGTCTTTGTGGCGGATCCGGCACTGGGCAACATCAGCTTTACCGAAAGCAAGTTTCTGGAAATCTGGGACCAGAACGTGCTGTTTATCGTGTTTCCAAACGGCTTCGAGCCCCAAGAGGGTCTGGAGCTGACCGATTACGACCTGAGGTTGCTGGATGAGCGCACCATCAATCGCTGGGCGTTTGAGGTGTTTCCGGTGTTTACTGCGCCGGTCGAAAACTGGGCGGACAAGGCGAGTACGCTGACCCGCGTCCTGGTGACGGATGAAGATGGCTCGGAACGGGTGATCAACGTGCCGACCCGGACTTACTACCGTAAATAAGAAACAGCCTGCAGTGGCAAATAACAAACAGAATAAAGGAAGGCTTGCATGAAGATGATGTCTGGGAAGGTGGCCGCCGCGGCTGCACTCTTGTTGGCGCAGCATGTTGCCTGGGCGGCAGACAGCGTGGATGAAGCCCGTGAAGCGCTGCAGACCCACGAGGATGACGTCACCCAGGAAAAGAACCTGGAAGAAGTCTTCCAGGCGGCGGAGAAACAGTATTCACTGCTGCCCAGCGGCCAGATGTCCCTGAACTTCTCTGCCAACTACAACTATTACCGGGATGACCGCATCGATATCGCCATCGATGAAGACACCGGTAGCATCAGCCGCTTCCGCATCGAGCAGGATGCCCAGCATTCCTTTGCCTCCTCCCTGTCGCTGGATTACGGCATCTGGAACAACCTGACGTTCAATACCCGTCTGCCGGTGTCCTACAAGTATGACACCGAGAAAGATGTCTCCCAGGCCGCCTTGGGCGATGTGTCCTTTGGTTTGCGCTTTCAGCCGTTCCCGGTGAAGCCGGGGGCCATGAACACTACGCTCTACACCACCCTGAGTACGCCCACCGGCGACAGCCCCTACGAGCTGAATGTGCGGGAAGAGGTGTCCAGCGGTTCAGGCTACTACTCGTTGGGCGCAGGTCTGAGCGTGAGCAAGGTGATTGACCCGGTGGTGCTGTTCGGGTCCATGGGCTACACCATGGCCTTTGATGTGACAGGCCTGAATCAGATCCGCGGCGGCGAGATTCTGGAGGAAGTACGCCCGGGGGACAGCCTCAATTTCTCCATGGGACTGGCGTACTCGCTGTCCTATGAGGTGTCCCTCAGTGCCAGCTACCAGCAATCCTATAATTTCCAGACTGACTTCGTGTTCCAGGATTACACCGCAGCGTCGGAGGACTCCACATCCAGTGTGGTCAACACCTCGCTGGGCCTGCGGACATCCAGTAACCGCATCATCAACCTCAGCTTCGGTTTCGGTTTGACCGAAGATTCCCCCGATGTACTGCTAGGGCTGTCCATGCCGATCGATTTTTCCGGCCTGAAACCCGGTGCCTGAGCAGTGAATGCAGTTGGATGGGGTGAGCCATGAAGAATAATGATAAAAGGCCAGCATTGCGGTTATTGGCAGCCGCCTGCGGGATGATGGCAAGTGCGGCCAGTGCGCAGCTTGCCAATAACATCGCCATTGATGTGAAAGCCATGAGCATGGGTCATGCGGTGACAGCTGATCCCCCGGGGATTTCCGCCATTCACTTCAACCCGGCGGGTCTGGCAAAGCTGGATGGCCGGCGCATGGATCTTCAGTTTGTGGGGGCCGATTTCTCACTGGAATCCGAATTCAGTGCGCCTCCTGGCTATAACGTGTTCGGCTTTTCTGACGATCCTGTAGTCTGTGACGATGTGCCCAACGACGGTGTGGATTTTTGTCGCAGTTTCAAGACCGCCACCAGTACGGTGGAAGGGATCTCCCTGTATGTGCCGTTCGTGAACGATACGGTGGATCTGCCCCCAGGCCCGCTGATTGCCGGCCCGTTGCCGGCGTTTTCCATTCGCCCGGCAGGCTCCAAGTTCACCTTTGCCACCGCGACCTACCTGCCGCTGGCAGCCGGTTTTTACCGTGACGAAGACGATGTGGGTAACTACATGGGCGAGCGGGTGGCCCTGGAACGGATTACCTACCTGTCGCCCTCCATTGGTTACCAGGTTAACGACGAGCTCTATATCGGGGCGTCCATCGGCATGAGTTATCAGGCCATCGCCCTGGAACAGGATTTTCGTGCCCCCAATGAATTGCTCGGCTTTGCCCGGGTGATTGATGAGAGCATCTGTGCACCCTTCGAAGGCGAATCCAACGTTGCTCTGGATTTGATCCTGTTTGGTATCTGTCGTCCGGAAGAGGGTCTGGGCCCCTTCAAGAACATGGCGTCTCTGGATGTGGCCATGGATCAGCGTTTCAGCCCGTCCTATAACCTGGGGATTCTCTGGGAGCCCAATGATCGCTTTGCCTGGGGCGCCACCTGGCGCTCTGCCGCCAAGACGCACATGAAGGGCGACTACAAGATCACTTATTCCAATGCTGCCCGTGAGACCATCAACGGTATCGGCGGTTCGGCCACCGGTGCCCTGGCGTTGGCGGTGCTGGGTATTCCCTCCTACGTGGGTGAAGAGGAAGTAGGGCGGGTAAGCATGGACCTGACCATGCCCGCCACCTTCCAGACCGGTATCAAGATCAAGCCCACCGAACGGCTTCAATTCAATGTGGATGCGGTCTGGGCGGACTACAAAGAGTGGGATGCGTTCAATATCGTGTTTGATCGTAGCTCAGCAGTACTGAGTCTGGCGCGTCTTTTTTCGCCGGGATCCACCCCGACCCGACTTAGCTATCCGCTGAACTTTCAGTCCACCTGGAACCTGGCGTTTGGTGCGGCCTATGATCTGACTGGCCGTATCCAGCTGCGTGCGGGCTACGAGCCACGGGCCTCCGCCATTCCTGACGACCGCCGTAGTCCTATGGTGCCGATCAATGAGGCCCGCTATTACAGCCTTGGCATGGGCTATAAGTGGGACAAGGATACCGACATCGATCTGGGTATTGGCATGCTGCAGAGCAAGGATGAAATTCCGGCCAATATCAGTTGTGCAGCAAACTGCACCGGTATCGATAATGTGGTCTACAACCCCTATGCTGGCCTGGACATCAAAACAGAGGCCACCGTCACCATGGTCGGCCTGGCCTTCAGAACGAAATTTTAATGCGACATCTACTTGCATTGGCTCTGGTGGCTCTGGCAGGGTGCCAGAGCTCCATGCCCACAGGCGATCAATCCAGTGGTTTGTACGTCTACACAGACGCCCAGGGCAACCTGGTGACGCTGGAGCGCCCGGCAGAAGCCCAACCGCCGGCAGCGGCTTCACCCGCACCGGCCAACCCGCCTGAAGCCACCTCCAGTCCGAAAGTGGATGCAGCCAATGACCAGCCCATGGAGACTCTGGAGGACTACCGCCCCAGTGGCGAGGTGGATGAAGAGCTGGCGGAGCGTGAGAACCAGCGTTTTGTCACCTATATTGATGAAACGGGCCAGTTGGTCAGCCGGCCACTGGATATGGGTGCTGAGCGTGCCGCTGCTGCTGCCGCCCCCGCCCCTTATGAAACAGTAGGGGAGGTGGGCTACCTGGAAACCTACCGGCCCCTGCGTGCGGACTGTTGTGTTCATATGCTGGACACCGCGGAGACGCTAAAGACCGGCAGCGAGACGCTGGTGGATTTCCATGCCGACAGCCCGCAGATGGCAGGTGAGGGCGCTTATCGCGCCATGGTCTTCAAGGTGGACGAGGGGGTGGCGGCTGTCACGCTCAATGCCTTTGTCAAAAAGAAAGGCTATTTGGCGGTGGAGCTGCTCTGGCTGGATGCCAATGGCTCGCCGGTCATGCTGGTGGATCAACCTTTCAGCCGTCGGTACCCGGAAACCTGGTACCGCTTTGGCTATCTGCAGGGAACCCTCGAGCGGGAAACAGGTCAACGGTACCTGGTTGTTTTCCTTCCTTATTTTGAAGAGCAGCCAGGTACAGACGGATTATTACAAGTGACGCAGGGTGAGCTTGTCCTGATGGGGCAATAATCGGCTCTCCTGCTGAATCACAGGAACTGAATATGCGTGCTTTGTTTGCTTTGACTGCCTTGTCTCTGGCTCTGATGGGCTGTAACGGCGGTGAGGACTTTTCTGATGCCACTGTCCCCGGGTGTCCCGCAGGGGCGCCTTGCGACCAGACTGTGCGTGGTGAGGTATTTGTTGAGCTCACCGGGCCCAAGATCAGTAACGTGGGGTATCGCTGCACCGGTACCGAAGTGGTGTTTTTCACCTCGGACACAGAGCGCACCACCACGGATACGGATGGTGAAGCGACGGTCATTCCTCCCTACACCGCGCTTTGTCCGGCCAGTAGCCGGGAAATCGAATTTTTCCTGGGCAATGGCCTGTTTGAAGGCAACAAGATTACCCTCGGTTCCTTCCTGTTTCCCCAGCAGCTGCGCAAGGATAACTTTCAGGTCACCGTTGCTGACCTGATTCTGCCTCCGACCCGAAGTGCTGTCGATGATTCGGTACTGTATCGCTCTGCGTTGCTGCAGGCGCTGGACAACGATGGGGATGCGGATAACGAGGTAAGCATTCAGACACGCAGTGCTGCAGAACTGGAGCTTGGCACGGGCGTCGACATTAACGATGTTATTGATGAAAACGCTGGCGATATTCCCAGCCAACCGTTCGATGGTTACAGTGATTACAATGCCTTTGTACTGGCCTGGCAGGATCTGTTGGACAAGATCGATGCTGCACTCGCGGCAGAGTCCAAGGATGCCATTGCCAGATTCGAGGCTGACACAACCGCCTATGAAGCGCGCATCGCACAGGCTGCCAATCGTACCCGTGCCGGGCTTTATTCACTGGAAAGTGCCGGTGAGTGCCTGTTGGTTGATGACTGTGATTTCAGGGCGGAAGACGGCTCCCGTTTTGCCCTCGCCATGAACAGTCTGTTCCTCCCCTCGGGCAAGGTGCTCGCGGGTGGGCAGCTGATTCGTTCTACGGACACGGAATCGGAAGTGGATTTCGTGGGTCTGCAAAGCACGGCGTCTTTGTCCGATACCCTTTTGCTGGTCAACAGCGACACTCTGACCGAGTCAGTACAATTGACCGGTGCCGGGATTGGCGATACCCCTCCTTCAAACACGGATGCCCAGCTGCAGGGCAGGATTCTGGGGCAAACCATTTACACGGGCATATCCACCGGGGGTGGCAGTGACTTTGATCTGGATTATCCGAACACCAGTTACACGGTGCAGGGGAACGAAAAGGGTGAAGTAGCGGGAGAGCTGCTTGGCCGAGCTGTACCCCGTCCGGATGATGGCGATCCCGGGACTTCAGAAAGCCCCATGCCGGTGCGTGGCACCAAAACCGGCTCGGTAGAGATTGCGCTTGATGCGGCAGTGTTGGCTTCGGTAGTCGGGGATTATCGGGTAAGCCTGATGCGGCCCTGTGTCGGGGAGGCTGATGATGGCAGTGAGTGCGAGTCTATCCCTAATCCAACCCTCGAGATTGGCGCGAACTATCCTGAATCCATCACTCGGGGATCCACAACCGTGGACATCACCACCGAGCGCGTGCGTGAAGATGAAAACGATCTGGCGGACTTTTGTCTGTCCATTGGTTCTGATGGCTTGATTACCACTGGTGATAATGGCGCCTGTGGCACCGCCCATGAGGTTGGCATGGTGACCCGTACCTTGCCTGACTCCAATAGCGTCAATGTGTTCTTGCGTTTGGCGCCGGGGCTGGATGTTCGTGGGGTGGCGCCGCACTATAACGTGGAAATTCAAGGGCGCATCGATCTGGATGGCACCTGTTCTCCCATGTACCGCCTGGGTGATGCCAATTTCGATGACCAGATTCGTGCAGGCTGGGTTGATCTGCAATTCCTGCCAGCCATTCAGCGCTCAGGGTGGTCCAGTCAGGAATCCCCCACCGATATTGAAAGTCTGGTATTCGCTTCTCTGCAGTCTGGTGCGGTGCAGTTCGCCGAAGACGGCTGTACTCCCTGATTCGTCTTGCCGGATAAGCCCGGCGGGGCAGTTTGCTGGCAGGCGAGGGCGCGCCTGTCAGCGACTTCCCAGGTCATTTTCCTTTTCTCCTCTGCAACAGCCTGAGCCCTGCATGGATTGCCATGATCACTCAGGCCTGCATGACTCATTGTCAACAATGGTCCTTGAAACATCCCGTATAGGGGCGTAAAGTCCAGCCCGGTTGTTCAGATTGTCAACAATCGGGCTGATTTATGTCTGTTGCCTCACCTGAAAGCGCACGAACCCTTGCTGACCGGGTATTTGCCCGGTTACAGGATGATATTGTGCGTGGTGAGATTCCCCCCGGTTCCAAGGTCAGCGAAACCGAGCTGGCCAGCCGCTACGGGGTAAGCCGTGGCCCCCTCCGTGAAGCCATTCGCCGTCTTGAATCCCGCAAGCTGTTGCAGCGCGAAGTCCATGTGGGCACCCGTGTCGCCTCGCTCAGCTTCGATGATCTGATCGAAATTTACCATGTCCGTGAAGCGCTGGAGGGCATGGCCGCCCGTCTGGCGGCAGAGTGCATGAGTTCGGCAGAGGTTCTGGGCCTCTACGATGTGCTCGACCAGCACGAACAGCAGCAGGACCTGCGCGAAGACACTGCCTATTTCCAGCGGGAAGGGGACCTGGATTTCCACTACCGCATCATTCAGGGCAGCCACAATGCCACCCTCAGCCAGATGCTCATTGGCGAGCTTTACCATCTGGTGCGCATGTATCGCTACCAGTTCAGCTCCGTGGCAAACCGCCCACAGAAAGCCCTTAACGAACACCGCCGGATTCTCGAGGCCATCGAGTCCCGGGATGGCGAAATGGCAGAGCTGCTCATGCGCCGTCATATCAGCAGTGCCAGAAAGAATATTGAAACCCAATATGCCGCCCACAAGGCGGAAAACCTGAAATCCGACTAATAGGAGAACGCCATGTCAGCAAACCTGACCGCCGGCGGCCGTTTCCGTAAAGCGCTTGCGGAAGAAAAGCCCCTTCAAATCATGGGTACCATCAACGCCTACGCGGCAATGATGGCCGAGCAGACCGGCTACCGTGCTATCTACCTGTCTGGTGGTGGCGTGGCCAACGCCAGCTACGGCATGCCTGACCTGGGTATGACCAGCATGAATGACGTGCTGGAAGACGTGCGTCGTATCTCCAGTGCCGTAGAAACCCCGCTGTTGGTGGACATCGATACCGGCTGGGGCGGGGCGTTCAACATCTCCCGCACCGTCAAGGAAATGATCAAGGCTGGCGCGGGCGCCGTGCACCTGGAAGATCAGGTTGCCCAGAAGCGTTGTGGTCACCGTCCCAACAAGGAAATTGTGACCCAGGCTGAAATGGTTGACCGTGTGAAGGCCGCTGTTGATGGCAAGACCGACGACGACTTCTTCATCATCGCCCGTACCGATGCGTTCCAGATGGAAGGTCTGGACTCTGCGGTAGAACGTGCCAAGGCGTGCATCGAAGCCGGTGCAGACGGCATCTTCGCGGAAGCCGTACACACCCTGGAAGACTACAAGGCGTTCAAGGAAGGTCTGGGCGATGTACCGCTGCTGGCCAACATCACCGAGTTCGGTGCCACGCCGCTGTTCACCCGTGAAGAGCTGGCTGAAGCCGGTGCAGACATGGTTCTGTACCCGCTAAGCGCTTTCCGTGCCATGAACAAGGCGGCCCTGCAGGTGTACCAGAGCATCCGCGAAAACGGTCACCAGAAAGACGTGGTGGACATCATGCAGACACGTATGGAGCTGTACGATTTCCTTAACTACCACGACTACGAGCAGAAACTGGACGCGCTGTTCGCCCAGAACAAGGGCTAAGCAAGCACCTCATTGTGGGAGGCTGCTTGCAGGCGAATCATTCGCTTGCAAGCAAGCTCCCACAGCAGAGATGAAAGATTCAACATCGTAGGGCGGAAATGGGCGTCAGCCCATCTCCGCCAGAGAAAGGACGGAGGAGGTCGGTGTTAACGATTTCCGCCCTACGGTGATCAAGACATTGTTGTAAACAGATTAACCAGGAGATGAACAATGGCAGAAGGCAAAAAACTCGGCGGCGCGGGTCTGCGTGGCCAAGTAGCAGGTAAAACCGCACTGTCCACCGTGGGCGTATCCGGTTCCGGTCTGACCTACCGTGGTTATGACGTAAAGGATCTCGCTGAGAACTGCGAATTCGAAGAAGTGGCACACCTGATCCTGAAGGGCGCGCTGCCCACTCAGGCAGAACTGGATGCCTACAAGACCAAGCTGAAAGGTCTGCGTAGTCTGCCCCAGCCGCTGAAAGAAGTGCTCGAGCGCATCCCGGCTGACGCCCACCCCATGGACGTGATCCGTACCGGTTGTTCCATGCTGGGTAACCTGGAGCAGGAAGACACCACCGTAATGGGCGCTTTCCCGACCCAGGAAGAAGCCATCGACCGCATGCTGGCCTGCTTCCCGTCCATCATCTGCTACTGGTACCGTTTCAGCCACGATGGCGTGCGTGTTGAAGAAAACACTGACGACGATTCCATCGGCGCCCACTTCTTGCACATGCTGCGTGGCGAAAAGCCCAACGAGCTGCATGAGCGCGTCATGAACGTGTCCCTGATCTTGTACGCAGAGCACGAGTTCAACGCTTCCACCTTCACCGCTCGCGTGTGTGCCTCCACGCTGTCCGACATCCACAGCTGCATCACCGGTGCCATCGGCACCCTGCGTGGTCCGCTGCACGGTGGCGCCAACGAAGCTGCCATGGACATGATCGAGAAGTTCACCTCTGCCGATCACGCCGAGCAGGAAATGATGGGCATGCTGGAGCGCAAGGAAAAGATCATGGGCTTCGGTCACGCGATCTACAGCGAATCCGATCCGCGTAACGCCATCATCAAGGAATGGTCCGAGAAGCTGGCTGCCGACGTGGGCGACACCGTGCTGTACCCGGTTTCCGTACGTTGTGAAGAAGTCATGTGGCGCGAGAAGAAGCTGTTCTGTAACGCTGATTTCTTCCACGCTTCTGCGTACCACTTCATGGGTATCCCGACCAAGCTGTTCACCCCGATCTTCGTGATGAGCCGCCTGACGGGTTGGGCTGGCCACGTGATGGAGCAGCGTGCGGACAACCGCATCATCCGTCCGAGCGCGGACTACACCGGTGAAGAACTGCGTCCGGTTACTCCGATCGCAGAGCGAGGCTAATAGCCTTTTGTGGGAGCTTGCTTGCAAGCGAAATCTTTCGTCTGCAAGCAGACTCCCACAGTTTCATCTAATCCCAGGCTCATCCTGAAAGCACACTCACAAAGAGTCCCAGGCTATGAACACTGAATATCGCAAGCAGCTTCCCGGCACCCAGCTGGACTATTTCGACACCCGTGCGGCTGTCGACGCCATCCAGCCTGGGGCCTATGACAAACTCCCGTTCACCTCGCGTATCCTGGCTGAGCAGCTGGTGCGTCGCTGCAACCCGGAGGATCTCACCGACTCCCTGAAGCAGCTGATCGAGCGCAAGCGCACCATGGATTTCCCGTGGTACCCGGCGCGCGTGGTGTGTCACGACATTCTGGGTCAGACCGCACTGGTTGATCTGGCCGGTCTGCGTGATGCCATCGCCGAGAAGGGCGGTGACCCCTCCAAAGTCAATCCGGTAGTGCCGACCCAGCTGATCGTGGATCACTCCCTGGCCGTAGAACACCCCGGTTTCGAGAAAGACGCGTTCCAGAAGAACCGTGACGTGGAAGAGCGCCGCAACGCGGACCGCTTCCACTTCATCAACTGGACCAAGACCGCGTTTGATAATGTCGACGTGATCCCGCCGGGTAACGGCATCATGCACCAGATCAACCTGGAGAAGATGTCTCCGGTGGTACAGGTGCGTGACGGCGTGGCTTTCCCGGACACCTGTGTGGGCACCGACAGCCACACCCCCATGGTCGACGCCCTGGGCGTGATCTCCGTGGGTGTGGGTGGTCTGGAAGCCGAGAACGTGATGCTGGGCAACCCGTCCATGATGCGTCTGCCCGACATCGTCGGTGTGGAAATGACCGGCAAGCTGAAGCCGGGCATCACCGGTACCGACCTGGTACTGTCCCTGACCGAGTTCCTGCGTAAGGAGCGTGTGGTTGGCGCCTACCTGGAATTCTACGGTGAAGGTGCAGACAGCCTGTCCGTGGGTGACCGTGCCACCATCGCCAACATGACTCCGGAATACGGCGCTACCGCTGGCATGTTCTTCATCGATGGCCAGACCATCGACTACCTGAAGCTGACCGGCCGTGAAGACGAGCAGGTGGCCCTGGTAGAGAAGTTTGCCAAGGAAACCGGCCTGTGGGCGGACAGCCTGAAAGGTGCCGAGTACGAGCGCGTACTGCACTTCGATCTGTCCAAGGTTGAGCGTAACCTGGCGGGCCCGTCCAACCCGCACGCACTGCTGCCGGTATCCGAACTGGGTAGCCGTGGCATTGCCAAGGAGTGGGAAGAAGAGGAGGGCTTGATGCCCGATGGCGCGGTGATCATCGCGGCCATCACCAGCTGTACCAACACCTCCAACCCGCGCAACATCATTGGCGCTGGCCTGCTGGCCCGTAACGCCAACAAGCTGGGTCTGGTTCGCAAGCCGTGGGTGAAGAGCTCCCTGGCGCCGGGTTCCAAGACTGTGAAGATGTACCTGGAAGAATCCGGTCTGCTGCCTGAGCTGCAGGAACTGGGCTTCGATGTGGTGGCCTTCGCCTGTACTACCTGTAACGGCATGTCCGGCGCCCTGGATCCCAAGATCCAGAAAGAAGTGATCGAGCGTGACCTGTACGCTACGGCGGTACTGTCCGGTAACCGTAATTTCGACGGACGTATCCACCCCTACGCCAAGCAGGCGTTCCTGGCGTCTCCGCCGCTGGTTGTGGCCTACGCCATCGCCGGCACCATGCGTTTCGATATCGAAAAAGATGCGCTGGGCAAGGACCAGGACGGCAACCCGATCTACCTGAAGGACATCTGGCCTTCTGATGAAGAGATCGATGCCATCGTGAAGTCTGCAGTGAAGCCGGAACAGTTCCGCAAGACCTACATCCCCATGTTCGAGAAGAAGGGTGACGGTGAGCGCGCAGCCAGCCCGCTGTACGACTGGCGTCCGCAGTCCACCTACATCCGTCGTCCTCCCTACTGGGAAGGCAACATGGCCGGTCAGCGTGAAATGAAAGGCATGCGCCCGCTGGCGATCCTGCCGGACAACATCACCACCGACCACCTGTCACCGTCCAACGCCATCCTGCTGGACAGCGCCGCCGGTGCCTACCTGGACAAGATGGGCCTGCCGCAGGAGGACTTCAACTCCTACGCGACCCACCGTGGTGACCACCTGACTGCCCAGCGTGCCACGCTCGCGAACCCGAAACTGTTCAACGAGATGTGCCGTGACGAGAACGGTGAAGTGATCCAGGGGTCCCTGGCGCGTGTTGAGCCGGAAGGCCAGCAGATGCGTATGTGGGAAGCCATCGAGACCTACATGGAGCGCAAGCAGCCGCTGATCATCGTGGCCGGCGCGGACTATGGTCAGGGTTCTTCCCGTGACTGGGCTGCCAAGGGCGTTGCCCTTGCCGGTGTGGAAGTGATTGCCGCTGAAGGTTTCGAGCGCATTCACCGTACCAACCTGATCGGTATGGGCGTGATGCCCCTGCAGTTCGAGGAAGGCACCACCCGCAAGACCTTGAACCTGGACGGTACCGAGATCTACGACGTGGAAGGTGAGCTGGCACCCCGTGCCACCATGACTCTGGTGATCACTCGCCAGAACGGCGACGTGGAGCGCGTACCGATGATCTGTCGTCTGGATACCGCGGAAGAAGTGTCCGTGTATACCAACGGCGGCATCCTGCAGAAATTCGCCAAAGAGTTCATGGCGGAAGCGGGCTAAGGCGAAGTCCTTGTGGGACTGGCTTAAATCACCGGTCCCTGTGGGAGGGTGGACTAAAGCAAAGGTCACTGTGGGAGTTTGCTTGCAAACGAATATTCGCGTGCAAGCACGCTCCCACAAACGACAGCCGCTCCCACCAAAGACTTCCGTAGGAGCCTGCCTGCAGGCGATCTTTTGTTTTGCAGGCAAGCTCCCACATAAGCCCTCTGTATATCCAACCCCGCCGGTACCACCGCCGGGGTTTTTTTAAAGGAGCAATATCATGGCTCATGCACCACAGATTAAAATCCCCGCTACCTACATGCGTGGCGGCACCAGCAAGGGTGTTTTCTTCAGCGTCACCGATCTGCCCGAAGTGGCCCAGGTGCCCGGCGAAGCCCGTGACAAGATTCTGCTGCGGGTGATCGGCAGCCCCGATCCCTACGGCAAGCAAACTGACGGTATGGGCGGCGCGACGTCCAGCACCAGCAAGACCGTGATCCTGGCCAAGAGTGAGAAAGCCGACCACGACGTGGACTACCTGTTCGGTCAGGTTTCTATCGACAAGCCGTTCGTGGACTGGAGCGGCAACTGCGGCAACCTGACCGCGGCCGTCGGTTCCTTCGCCATCAGCAATGGCCTGGTCGCTGCCGATCGTATTCCGGATAACGGCATTGCCGTGGTCCGCATCTGGCAGGTCAACATCCAGAAAACCATCGTGGCCCACGTACCGATGACCAACGGTGAGGTGCAGGAAACCGGCGACTTCGAGCTGGATGGCGTGACCTTCCCGGCGGCAGAAGTGCAGGTGGACTTCATGGACCCGGCAGACGGGGAGGGCGCCATGTTCCCCACTGGCAATGTGGTTGATGAACTGGAAGTCCCCGGCGTGGGCACCTTCCCGGCCACCATGATCAATGCCGGCATTCCCACCGTTTTCGTTAACGCAGAAGATATCGGCTACACCGGTACCGAGCTGCAGGGCGACATCAACGAAAACAAGGACGCTCTGGCCATGTTTGAGACCATCCGTGCCTACGGCGCCAAGCGCATGGGCCTGATCGAGAACATCGAAGAAGCGGAAGCCCGCCAGCACACCCCGAAAGTGGCCTTCGTCTCCAAGCCGAAAGCCTACGCAGCCTCCAGCGGCAAGCAGATTGGAGAAGGGGATATCGACTTGTTGGTACGTGCCTTGTCCATGGGCAAACTGCACCACGCCATGATGGGCACCGCAGCTGTCGCCATCGCCAGCGCCTCAGCGGTACCGGGCACCTTGGTGAACCTGGCTGCCGGCGGCGGCGAGCGTGACAGCGTCACCTTCGGCCACCCCTCCGGCACCCTGCGCGTCGGCGCCGGCGCCAAGGAAGAGAATGGCCAGTGGACCGCCACCAAAGCCAGCATGAGCCGCAGCGCACGTGTCCTCATGGAAGGCAACGTCCGCATCCCTGGCGATAGCTTCTGAAAACCCGCTCCCACCTTGTGGGAGCGTGCTTGCACGCGAAAACATCATCTGCCAGGAATGAAGACCCCTTCGTTTGCAAGCAAACTCCCACAAAACCCATCAATGCTTTACCTGTAGGAGTCTGCTTGCAGACGAATTCCTGATCCTTACCCTTACAAGCAGAAGAAAGGCTTTTCACCCCCAAACCCACAGAACCACCCCAAAGCCTCCATCTCCAATCCCCTGTGGGAGCTTGCTTACAAGCGAAAATCTCACCTCCCAAGAAGGACAACCTTCCCCCGTAGGAGCGTGCCTGCACGCGAAAGCCTCACCCCTGCAATAAGGAGAAGCCTTCGCCTGGAAGTAACCCTCCACAAGGGCCCCATGTTCCTATCGCGGCAAGGTTTGCTGCTAACGAACCTCTGCTGATAAAATGACCTAATCAAACGCGAATCAGGGACAGCCACATGGCTGGCACGATGATCGACAGAAAGCACTATCCTGAGCTTGATCTCATCATGTGGGATCACGCAGGGCGCTTTATTACCCCTGAGAAAGCGTTTGCCCTCTATGAAACCCGCTGGCGCTTTGTGGATCAGACGCGGCTCGAAAAAAATGAAAAGCACCTCATCGACCAGCTCAAGCAGAAACATGGTCATGGAGTGATGCTGGCCGCATGCTGACACCAACCCGACCTCATCATCAGGTCATCTGGAAAATCCTGGCAGGTTTTGATCAGGCTTTTCTGGCCCAAAACAACATTCTATTCGGTGGTGGAACCCGCATCGCGCTGGAGCTGGATGAATACCGCGAATCTGTGGATATCGACTTGTTCTGTGTGGGAAGGGATGCCTACAGGGCCGCACGGTCCTCGATTACCCAGAACAGTTTCGGGCCATTGTTTCGTCCAGATTGTGAGCCGCCTTTGTACAAGGGGCGGGAAATCCGTGCGGACCGGGATGCCATACGCAGTATGCTCGATGGTGCAGGGCGACCAATAAAGCTCGAGATCATCCATTTCGATAGCAATGACATCACCAGGGATGTCCGCGATCCACTGTTCCCGGTGCCTGTCGTGTCGCCCGAAAGCTGCTTCACCACAAAGCTGTTGGCAAATGCAGACCGACATCACTACAGCCAGAAAGATGTTATTGATCTTCTGATGATGAGAGAAAAGTGGGGCGATGCAGCGGAGGCGTCCTGGCAGGCCGCATTTCAACAGTATGGTCAACGGGTGATCCTGCAAAGCTTGAAAGCTGCACTAACAAATCTTGTCAGCGATCAAGCCGCATTGCAGAAAGCCCTGCCTGAGCAGATGAGCGTTTCTCGGGAACTGGCCGAAAGGTTGACAACAACAATGCCGGCAACGTGGCTGGACTCCAGCCGATTAGCCGGCGCGTAGTCTTGCTCCCCATCGAGTCTACCGAGATAGTTGAAATCGTGTAGGAGCGTGCCTGCACGCGAAAGCCACGCCTGCCGAGAGCTGTAACCCCTTCGTTTGCAAGCAAACTCCCACAAAACCCATCAATGCTTTACCTGTAGGAGTCTGCTTGCAGACGAATTTCTGATCCTTACCCTCACAAGCAGAAGAAAGGATTTTCACCCCAAACCCACAAAACACCCCAAAGCCCCCAATCCCCGTGCAACCTGAGGGTGATTTGTAGGAGCGGCGCTCGAGCCGCGAAACTCCCCAACCAAGCCCCCTCATGTGGGAGCTTGCCTGCAAGGGAAAACCTCATCCCTCAAGGACAACCTTCTCCCCGCAGAAGCCTGCCAACAGGCGAAAGCGTTCAGCTCAACCCTAATCCGACCATTTTGTCCATCACCCGCGTGACCTTTCAGTCATATACATACAGGCTCCCAGTGTGCACAAAGGTAACAACCCGTTAATCGTGATCATGAGTACGCTTGTCCACAAAAAAGTATACCCTCTGTATATATGCCATAAGTGCATGAATATAAAGGATAACCAATCTCTACACTGTGTAGTGCTTGTGTTAACAAGTGTTGCGATGGGTTGGCCGGCTGTGTAATCTTGCTAATAGAGATGACCAAAACTGCCAGTCAGGGAATGTTTCCTGCCATGCAGATAACAAAAAACACCGAGGTCAAAAGTGCGCCGCAACCCTTTCACTTCCAACCTGTTGTTGGCAGCGACCCTCACATTGGGTGCTTCCCAGGTACAGGCTCTCAAAGAACTCAGCGATGACTCTCTGTCGGATGTGCAGGGGGCGGGGCTGGCGTTTGTGCTGGATGATTTCAGCTTCCGAATGGCGCCTACCAGTTTTGCAGAACTGACCGGCTCAGCGCCCTCAGATGCGGCGGCAGCAGCGGGGTGGGAACGCGGCGATGCCCGTTACTACGGCATTTCAATGACAAGTGGCTATGGGCCTCTGGGTGTCTCAGGTGGGCCACAAGGTGTTGCCGGGCGGGGTACCACTTGGTGGAATAGTAATGCCTCAGGTGGAGGCTGTGGTTCCTTCGCCATTGCTACGGGCGGCCAGCCCAACCTCCAGTGCCCTTTGGGAATCGGAGATGGTGATTTTGGCGTCCCCGGTTTTTCGTCCCCCTATGATCCTTACATGTTGCGTGTTTTTGAATACGAAGGGTTCGACTACCAAGGGGTATGGCGTGGTGATGCGCCTGGCGATTACACGCATCCAAGCGGCAGCGGAACCGCTACGCTCGATATGCCTACCATGCTTGAGTTTCGCGGCCCCATTCATACTGACCCCTGGCGTTGGGCGTTTTGGGGTGAGCTTGAGATAAACCGACTTGATCCAGTTACCAACCCAACTGGCAACAATCCCAATATGGGGGCGTGTAACAACTCAGCTTCCGGTTGCAGCAACGGCGCGGATTTCCTTCAAAGCCAGACCATTATTTTCGGCAACCC